>JANQMY010000575.1 GCA_028279895.1 Alphaproteobacteria bacterium | reverse complement strand
TCTTTCCCACGGAACCGGGCCACATCCGCGACCAGCCTGTCGAAAGCGGCGTTTGACGCCTCGGACAGCTCCCGGTCATCGTAATCGGTGCGGTTCGATGAAAACATCAATCGAAAGAGCGCCGGATGTGCAATGGCAAACTCCACATAGCCGACGCCGGAAGCGACCAACTGATCTCCGGGCGCCTCACCCATCTCCGCTTGCCGGGCGTCTTGGGTGGCCATGAAGCGGCGATAGCCGATGGCGGCCAGCGCCGTCAGCAGCGCGCCCGTATCTTTGAAATGGTGGGCGGGGGCGGCGTGGCTCACCCCGGCACGTTTGGCGACGGCCCGCAGGGAAAACCCTTCAATGCCGCTTTCTTCCAACACCTCTTCCCCTGCTTTCAGCAGGGCGGCGCGAAGGTCGCCGTGATGATAAGGGCTGGTTTTAGGGGTACCGGGCCGCGGTTTCGGTCGGGTCGTGGTCGGGTTCATAAGCACACTCATAAAGCGCAATCTTTACGCTGTCAAAATTTGTACTTGACACCGTCAAGATGCGGCCTATCTTTATCCTGACACTGTAAAGATTGGCCGCCCAGGGAAAACCGAATATGGATATCGAGACACTCTTCCGATTTGCAAATTTGACCGCAATGGCAGGCTGGGTGGTATTGGTGGCGTCGCCGCTTGCACCGAAATGGGCAGACGGTATCGCCGGCATCCTGATCCCATTGGTGCTGTCGGTGGGCTATACGGCGCTTATCCTGGTTTATTGGGCCGACGCCGAGGGCGGTTTCAGCAGCCTGCCGGATGTCATGACACTTTTTAGCCAACGTGAAGTTGCCTTTGCCGGGTGGCTTCACTTTTTGGCATTCGATTTGTTTTTGGGGGCCTGGGAAGTGCGCGTCGCACGGCGCGAAGGCATTCCCCATCTGCTGGTCATCCCCTGCCTGGTGCTGACCTTTTTGTTCGGTCCCATCGGATTCCTGGTGTTCTGCGGCTTGCGGTTGATGCCGTTTGCCCACCGCAACGCCCAAACCGTCTGATCGCGAACGGAGACTTACCGTGACAGCAACGCACCTGACCCCTCTGTCTCGCGGCCTGTCTGCGAGGCTTATGGACGCCGCGTTTCGGCGAGAGCCCTATTTCGCCGGTCTGACAGTCGCTCTGCTGGTGGCGGCAGTCCCGATGTTGGCCGCGTATGCGGTGGATGAACGAACCCTGTTCGATGTAAATGTCTGGGTCAAGCCGCTCAAATTCGAACTCGCGCTCATCGTCTTCTTTGGCACGCTGGTGTTGTTTGCCGGATGGCTGCCCGCCGGCACGGTGCGAAAACCTTGGTATCGTGCCTTTGCGAGCGTGGTGGTGTTTTGCGTTGTCGCCGAAATGATCTGGATTGCGGGCGCCGCCGCCAACGGCATTGAAAGCCACTTCAACGACGACACCGTCGTCATGATGATCATCTACGCGGTTATGGGCAGCTTTGCCGCGATCCTAACAAGCGCCACGCTGGTCTACGGCGTTTTGTTTTGGCGGGATCAGGATAGTGCGCTTCATCCCGTGTTTCGCATGTCATTGGTCTACGGACTGATTTCTACATTCGTTCTTACTGTGCTGGTTGCCGGTTACTTGTCGCAAAACGGAGGGCACTTTGTAGGCGGTAATGTTTCCGATGCGGAAGCTTTCCCGCTGATGGGGTGGTCGCGGGATGGGGGCGATTTGCGGGTGGCGCATTTCTTTGCCACCCATGCCATGCATGTCGTGCCGGCGGTGGGGTTTGCGGCCAGCCGCATCCTTCCAGTCCGGGTCGGACATGCCGTCGTTATCATCAGTATGGTGATGTTTTCGGCTCTTGTACTGTTCACGTTCGCCCAAGCGCTTATGGGGCAGCCCTTTCTGGCAAATATCGGCTGAGCCCGGCTTTCGGTTTGGGCCTTGACCGTCGGACAAAATATCCATATATCATGATATATGGATATAAATCAGGCCCTTCCCGCATTCGCCGCGCTCAGCCAGCACACCCGCCTTGATGTGCTGCGCTTGCTGATCAAAGCAGGCACCGACGGCTTGCGGGCCGGAGAAATCGGCGACCGGTTAGGGGTGCGCCAAAACACCATGTCCGCCAATCTCAGCGTTTTGCTGGCCGCGGGCCTGGTGAAGAACGAGCGTGAAGGCCGGGCGATCCGCTATGTGGCCGACTTTGACGGCATTCGCGGGCTGCTGGCCTTCTTGATGGAGGACTGTTGCGGGGGCAACCCGGCGCTGTGCCAGCCCGTGCTTGACGATATCACTTGCTAGGACAGCGCGATGGCGAATGACCCCGCAAATGTTTTGTTCCTTTGTGTCGGCAACTCCGCACGGTCCATCATGGCGGAAGCCATTCTGAACAAGGAAGGGCACGGACGGTTCAAGGCGTTCTCCGCCGGGTCGCAGCCGGCGGGTGCCGTGCATCCCTTGGCACTCGACCTGCTCGGCAGATTGGGCCACGACACGGTGACCTTCCGGTCGAAGAATTGGGATGAATATGCGGGGGCCGCGGCCCCGGCCATGGATTATGTGGTCACGGTTTGCGACCACGCCGCCGCTGATTCCTGTCCGGTATGGCCGGGCCATCCGATGACGGCGCATTGGGGCGTGGCTGATCCGGCCGCCGCAGAGGGGCCGGATCACGCCAAGCGCGCTGCTTTTGCACAGGCCTATGACACGCTTGCGCGGCGTATTCGGGCGTTTACCGAATTGCCCCTGGATCGGATGGAAGCGGATGCCCGGCGTGATGCCTTTCGCCGAATTGGGGACCTTGCATGACGATGCCGGCCTTGAGCAAAAGATGCGCCGCGGAAGCGATCGGTACGGCCTTTTTGCTGGCGACGGTCGTGGGGTCGGGCATCATGGCGGAACGTCTGGCGGACGGGAATGTGGCGCTCGCTCTGCTTGGCAACACGCTGCCCACCGGTGCGATACTGGTGGTGTTGATCACCATGCTGGCGCCGGTTTCCGGGGCTCATTTCAATCCCGCGGTCACATTGGTGTTTGTGATGAAGCGCTCGCTACCGGCGATGGACGGCGCCTGGTATGTGGGCGTTCAAATCGCGGGCGGTATTCTCGGTGTGGTCGCTGCGCATGTGATGTTCGAAGTGTCGGTGATGCAAACCTCTTCCACCGTCCGTACCGGCATGGGGCAATGGGTGGCGGAAGCGATTGCCACGTTTGGGCTCGTGTTCGTGATTCTGATGACATTGCGGGCCCGGGAACAGGCGGTGGCTATGGCGGTTGGGCTGTACATCACGGCGGCGTATTGGTTTACCGCGTCCACCTCTTTCGCCAACCCCGCCGTGACCATTGCGCGCAGCGTTACCGACACGTTTTCCGGCATCCGTCCCCTGGATATGCCGATATTCGTCTTGGTACAGATTATGGGCGCGCTGGCGGCATTGGCGGTTGCGACCTGGCTGCTGAGCGATGACGTGTCCGTGGCCGCGGCGGAGTCGCGTGCTGCCGAGTAGACACCTGCAGTATGGAGGAAGCGCTTAACTACGATCAGGTTTTTTGCGGCCGGCCGCCGATCAGCGCCACCAGCGTAAGAAGCGCCAGCACACCTTCAGCCACGATGATGGCTTGCACGTCCGAGGAATACCTTTCCCAGATCGTGGGGCCTTCCATTACCAGGCTTAAGATCCGTCCGGTGAAGACGCCGCCCACAGCGACCAGCAAGACAAAAAGCCCGGTACGCACGGTCAGCAGATTGACCAGGCTGGACAGCATGACCAGGGCCACCGCCAGATAGAAGCCGCCATACTGGCCGCGAATGGCGCTCCGGCCGTCGGCGGTCAGGGCCAAGACGTCGAAGCTGTCCAGCAGGTCGCCCGGCGATGTCATGGCGTTAAAGCTGACATAGCCGGCCCCTAACAACCCAAGTCCCAACACAATCCTGCGAAAGGCGTTCATAGTTCCCCCCTTTATTTTGTTCTAACCACGCTCCCCCGTCCTACCCACCCCTGGGGTACCCTGCCGGGTGGTTGGCCACAGTCGGCATTGGGGGAGCGGGACGGTTAGGCCGCCATAAGACTAAGGCGCGGCGTAAGCGTGGCCGATCATCTTGGTGCCTTCGAACACCGCCCGGTCTTCCACATGGTTTTCATCGACAAACACAAAATCAAACTCTTTATCTTCGTCTACGTCGCGATGGAGCATGACGATAAACATGTCGCCGGTACTCGGTGCCGGATCGACCGTGATGTCCACGTCCTTCGTGGTGCCGCTGGCGACATAAGTATGCCCTACATAGATGTTGCCGTTCGGCTTACCGTCTTCGAAGGGATGCATCACCAGCCAGCCATTGCCGTCAATATGGACTTCCGGGAAGGTGAAGGTGGCGCCGTCGCGTGTTGCACCGTCCGTGACGATCCAATTGTTTTCCCCATTGCCGATGGTCATTTGCGGTTCGGCTTGTTCTTCCGCCTGCAGCGGACCGGCGACCATCGTCAGCGCCAATGCGGCCGCGGCCAAATAGATTTTTGTCATTTTCCCTCCCCCAATGCCTTGTGTTGACGTTGGGCTCAGTCTCTACTTCTGGCCGATATCGGTCAAGCCAAGCCGGGAAACACGCCATGACACAGCCTCTCTCAGGCGGCTGCCAATGCGGCCAATTGCGCTACGAAATCCGCGGAACGCCTGGGGGTTTAACGGTCTGCCATTGTGCCGATTGCCAAAAACAAAGCGGCAGTGCCTTCGGCCTCAGCTTGGATGTGGATCCGGATGACTTTCATCAGGTCTCGGGGACCGCACGCACCTTCGAATGGCTGTGCGACAGCGGCCGGACAAAGGTCTGCGTCTTTTGCCCGGACTGCGGCTCGCGCATCTATCACAAAGGGGAATGGGGCATAAGCCTCAAAGCGGGCACCTTGGACGATACCAGCACGTTGGAACCGGGCCACCACGTTTGGACCAAGCGTAGACAACCGTGGGTCGCCATTCCCGACGGTGTGTCCCAGTGCGAGGATGACGGTTAGAGCTTTTCTTGGGTATAGATCAGCTTCTCCACCGGCAGGCCCTGCTGTGCCGAACAGGCCAAGATCTCCTGCTTGAGGTCGTCGGAAATGAACTGCTCTCTGGTCAGGACAAAGATGAATTCCTTGTCTTCGCCGCTCACGACGGCCCAATCGTAGAGCCCGTCGCCATTGACCGGTCCAAGACAAAAGATCCAATAGTCGAAGCCGCCACTGCTGACGAAGGCTCGTTGAATGAACCGGGCCACACCTCCGCCAAATGCGATTTTAAGCTTACGGTTTTGCGGATCATTCTGTGCCAGAGCAATGCCGGTGATCGTCTCTTCGGTGAGCGTGCCGTCTGCGGCCCGGCGCAGGCAACGGTTCAGTACATCGATCGAGCTGGGCGACGACACGGTGTAGTTGGCCGTGGAATTGAGGCAGGCGCCGAATTCTTTCCCGTCCTTGGTGATCGTATTGTCTTGGAACCGGTTCGGCGTGCGTGCCGTGTCGTACCAAAGGCCGGCATATTGCTCGAGATCGACTTCGAAGGTGTCGGTGAAGACCTCGGCCAGGGAGGCGGTTACGAAAGTGAACAGGGCCGCGCCGCCGACGAGGAACGCGAGAAAAGGCTTCAGGGAAAGGCGCATGCGATGGCTCCTTAGAAAAGGTCGTAAACTTGTACGAAAGGCCGCGCCTAACGGTTCAGTCAATCGACGGGGTAAGGGCCTTCGTCGAAGGTTTGATCGTGATAGCCTTTGGCCCCGATCGTTTGCGCCATCTGGCTGCGCCAAGTGCCACCCTCTGCCACCTTTTGGATCACGGCGTCGAAATTAAAGCGGGGCTGCCAGCCGAGCTCTTGGCGTGCTTTGTCGTTCACATAGACCCGGTCGATGCTGGGGAACATTTTCCAGTCCCGCTGCCGGTAGATTTCGACGAAAGACGGGCTGTAACGCGCCACCACCGACGGGGCCTCGCGCCGCAGCTCCGCAAGGTCTTCCGGGCGAAACGGGGTTGTCGCGCTGATGATGTATTTGCCGAAGCCAATTTCCGGCACATGCTCGAGCGCGCGCAGATGGGCGTCCACCGCGTCGCCGATATCGACCCGCCGGAACAAGAATTCGGACGTCTTGGCATTGTCGTCGGCATAGGCTTCGCGTTTGGCCTTGTTGTCGTCTGCCTCGGGAAAGAAGCGCGAGGTGCGCAGCACCAAGCAGGGCAGGCCCAGCTTTTGGTGCATGAGCTGGCATAGATCTTCCGCGGCCATTTTTGTCACGCCGTAAATGTTTTTGGGGACGGGCGTCACGTCCTCCGTGATCCAAGCGGCGGGGTCGCCGGGTGGGGGTGCCAGCGCATTGCCGAAGACGCTGGTGGTGCTGGTGAAAACAAAACGGCCCACATTCTGCGCCACGGCTTCTTCCAACAGGTTGAGCGTGCCGGTGATGTTTGTATCGACAAAGTCCTGTCGGCTGTGGGTGGCCACATGGGGCTTATGCAGCGTTGCGGTGTGAATGACCGCGTCGACGCCGTTTATGCACCGGGCGACAAACGCGCGATCGGTGATCGAGCCCACATGGGTGGTGAAGGGGGACGCCAATACATCCAACGCCACCACCTGGTCGCCGCGTGCCTGCAGCGTGCGGACCAGTGCCTCGCCCAAATGGCCGGCGCTGCCCGTCACAAGAATTTTGCTCATCCTTTAGATCGACTCCGTGGGCTCGTCATCTTTGTTCTGGTCATACACTTGCGAGACCAGAAGAAAGGCCGCTTGGAACAAGTTGATGATCAAGACGGTTATATAGAAAGCATCCGCCAACGCGGCAAAGACGCCGGCGATAATCGAGATCATCAAAAGCTGAGACGAGCCTTCCATGACCCCCCAAAAGAAGATTGCGCGAAACAGGTTTTGGCGGGCATAGGCGGCGTAGGATTTGCGGATGTCGCTGTCGGCGAACTGGACATAAATGGACGCCAAATTGACCAGGAACAAAATGCCGCCGGAAATCTGCCAAACCAAATTTGCCTCGACGTCATAGGCGTCAATGCCCACGGGGATCAGGGCGCCGATCAACGTGAACAAGCCCATCATTACCACGGCGCGGATCATGGTCAGATCGTGCAGCCCCACCCCGCGGTCGCGCGAGAGCCCGATCAAGGCGCCGAAACCAACAAAGATGCCGCCCAACTGGGCGATCGTGAACAGAAGATCGGCGTTTTGTGGCTCCATGGCGACCCCATCCAAATCGAATCGGAACGGCTTAAGTTAGTGGATTGCAGATCAGCCTTGACCTGCCCGTCAAGCGCGTTAAATTTCTTCCGCTGACAAATTGTCAGTTCTAGAAAAGGATCTTCACACCATGACGCTCACCTCCGACCGCCCCGAAAAAACAGCGACTTCGGCTTTCGATCCCGATGCATTGCGGGAAAAATACCGGCAGGAACGCGACAAGCGGCTGCGGTCGGACGGGAATGAGCAGTATCAAAACATTACGGGCCGGTTCGCCCATTTTCTGGATGATCCCTATGTGGCGCCTGGATTTGAGCGGGCGCCGCTGACCGACGAAATCGAAGTGGTGGTCATTGGTGGCGGTTTCGGAGGGTTGCTTGCTGGCGCGCGGTTGCGGGAAGCGGGGGTGAAGGACATTCGCCTGATCGAAAAAGGCGGCGACTTTGGCGGCACCTGGTATTGGAACCGCTATCCCGGCGCGGCGTGCGACGTGGAAGCCTATGTCTATCTGCCGCTGCTCGAAGAAGTGGGCTATATGCCGACGGAAAAATATGCCCGCGCGCCTGAAATTCTAGCCCACAGCCGGGCCATTGCCGAAAAATATGATCTGTACACGAATGCATGTTTCCAGACCGAAGTCACGGACTTGCGCTGGGACGATAAAGCGGCACGGTGGATCATCCACACCAATCGCGGCGATGCGATGAAGGCACGCTTTGTCTGCATGGCCAATGGGCCGCTGCATCGTGCCAAGCTGCCCGGCATTCCGGGGGTGGAAAGTTTCAAAGGGCATGCCTTTCACACCAGCCGATGGGATTATGCCTATACGGGCGGTGATTCAAATGGCGGCTTGACCGGCCTGAAGGACAAACGGGTGGGCATCATCGGCACGGGCGCCACGGCTGTGCAGTGCATTCCCCATTTGGGTGAGGCCGTGCAGCAGCTTTATGTGTTCCAACGGACACCGTCGTCGATCGATGTGCGCAACAATCGGCCGACAGATCCCGAATGGGCCGAAAGCCTGGAGCCGGGGTGGCATCAACGGCGCATGGACAATTTCAATGTTCTCGTCTCCGGCGGTTTCCAAGACGAGGATTTGGTGAATGACGGCTGGACCGACATCATCCGCAATCTGTTGCTCCGCGTATCCGACGAGCAGGGCGGAACGCTTTCGCCCGAGGATCTGGAACGCGTCATGGAGCTGGCCGATTTTGAGAAGATGGAACAGATCCGCGGCCGTGTGGATACGGTGGTGACGAACGAAGCCACCGCCGAAGCCCTAAAGCCCTATTACCGGCAGTTCTGCAAACGCCCCTGTTTCCACGACGAATATCTCGACACGTTCAACCGGCCCAATGTAGAATTGGTGGATACCAAAGGTAAAGGGGTCGAACGCATCACCGAAAAAGGCGTGATCGCCGACGGCAAGGAATACGAGCTGGACTGCCTGATCTATGCCACCGGTTTTGAAGTGGGCACCGACTATACCCGGCGTTCCGGCTACGAACTATATGGCCGCGACGGTCAATCCCTGACCGACAAATGGAAAGACGGGGTGAGCACGTTGCACGGGATTCATGCGCGCGGCTTTCCCAATGTGTTCATTATGGGCGGGTCGCAAAGCGGCTTTACCGTCAACTTTCCCCATAATCTGAATGAACAAAGCAAACACATCGCCTATATCATTTCCGAAGCGGCCGCCCGCCAGGCCCGCACGGTCGAAACGTCGAAAGACGCAGAGGAAAATTGGGTGAACACCATCATCCAATTGGCCCAGTTGCGGCAGAAGTTTTTCGAAGAATGCACGCCGGGCTATTACAACAATGAAGGCAAACCTGGGGAACGCAGCGGGCAAAATGCCTGGTATGGCGCCGGCCCGGTGGAATATTTCAAGGTCTTGAGCGATTGGCGCGAAGAAGGCAGTCTAAAGGGATTGGAACTGTCATAACGCGCCGGAAGGCGCGGGGAATATCGGGCCTTTCATGGACCTACGTATCGAATCCGAACATGCTTATGGGCGTGAATCCACGTTGCGCATCGCGTTGGAAAACGGCCATACGGGCAAAACACTCCGTGTTCTGACCTATCGTCCGTCGGATCTTGATGCCGATACACCGGTGCTGATCGCGATGCATGGGGTGACGCGTGACGCCGACGACTATCTGTTGTCCTGGGCGCCGCTCGCGGAACGGTACCGCTTCTTGTTGATCGTGCCCGAATTCACCAAGGCGGATTGGCCCGGCAGCCGGTCGTACAATTTGGGCAATATGCGCCGGCAAAATGGGAGGCCCGTTCCCCGCGAGGATTGGAGCTTCACGCTGGTCGACCAGATGTTCGACGAGGTCTGCCGGGTGTTTGGGTCGAACGCCAAGCACTACAGGCTCTACGGCCATTCAGCGGGTGCCCAATTCGTGCATCGCTTCCTTACCTTCACGGGCGGCGTGCGGGTGAACCGAACTGTCGCCGCCAATGCAGGCTGGTACACGGTGCCCGATCCGGACATTCCGTTTCCATACGGGCTGCAGGGCGAAGGGGTGGCCGACGAAACCCTGCGGCTTGCCTTTCGAACGAACATGGTCGTGCTGTTGGGGGCAGATGATAACGATCCCAATGCGCCGGACTTGCGGCAGGCGGCAGAAGCCCAGGCGCAGGGGCCCCATCGGCTGGCCCGCGGCAAGCATTATGTGACACGGGCGCGAGCGTTGGCTCACGAGATGGGCGCACCGTTTTATTGGCAAGCGCAGGAAGTGCCAAAAGTGGGCCATAGCGACCGTGCCATGGCACCCTTTGCCGCGCAGGTCTTGTTTCCCGAGCGGCGCCGTTAGAATGAGCTAGTTCTTGATGGTCGCAGAGGGCAGCTTTTGTGACGGCAGCAAGTCTTCCAGGGGCCACGCCTCTGCTTCATTGGTGGGCCGTGCCAGAAAGAAGTTGGCGGCAAACCAGCCATCGCGCTCAAGGGGCGTCGGCTGGCGATCCATCCCTTTCAGTTTCACGATGGCTTCTCGGCGTTCCTCGCCATTCACGAAGCGCCGTTGTGGAAAAATGGCGTCCTCGAGCAATTCTGTTGTGTAGCCCCGTTCCGCCAACATCGACGCAATCGGCGCGAAGGAAAACTGGCGAAGGACGAAAGCCGCAATCCAAGGGCGGGATGTGCCCACTTCGGCGATCCGTTCGAATGTGGCGCGTCCCACATAGCCGATGGCCCCGGTCGAAATGACCAAATCTGCGCCGTCAATGGCCAGCATGGCGGAGTCACTCAGAGCTTGGTGCTCCAAATCCTCCGTGACGGCACCATCCAGAATGCGGGTCTCGACCGCGTAGCGGACGGCATTTTCGGCCACATCCAATCCCGTGAACACCAGGTCTTCCTGCAGCTCAAGAGCGCGGAAAAACCGGTGATCGTCGATCCGCAACTCGTCTGTGCTCACTTGCTCCGCCGACTTTGCGGCATAGCGTGCCTGCAACTCCGACATGGACAGGCCGAATTTGTGGAGCGCGGCATTGATGCCGTAGGAACATCCCACATCCACCACGTTCAAGCGCGTTGCCGACCGCATGGTCCGGTAGGCGTCATAGAGTCGCAAAAAGACAGACTTTGAGGCGTCCGGAATGAGATAGCTGTATTTTCCGAGCGTTAGGTAGTACTGGCGCGGGTCCGGCGCATCGTAGATGTGATCGAAGACGGCCTTGCCGTCCGGATTGATTTCAAGCCTGTCCGTATCAATCATGAGATCCTGTAGCCGAGCGACGGCGACCGTGAGGAAACTCGGCCACCTCACAGTGTTTTGTTTGTATTTGTTGATTGCCCAAAGGTGATAACAGCCCAGCCTTCAAGATGCAAATCTGAGACCGGTCTCTGGATTTGCTCCGATCGATGTTTTGCGGCCGGGCGTTTGTACGAACTTTCAACATACTAGGCGATCAGTATAAAGACTAAAGCGACGTACCGCCTGCTGAATTGTCCGGCGTCATGACGCGATTCAAACTTGGTCTGGCTCCGGCAGTGAGGGCAAAGGGCATCGAAAAGGCGGTCTTATCGCAAAAAATTCATGTATGTGACCGGTGGTCATCTATGCAGGCGCCCTAAGATCTGATATTGGCTGTTTGGGGATCCAGTGCATTGAGGGGCGCCACCATGGGAATGACACGTCGGCTGTTTTTGATCGGAGGCACCGCTTTGCTCGGCGGCGGCGCCGCATTCGGCTATTGGGCGGTCAACCATAAAGTGCCCAATCCGCTGCTGGACGATTTGGCGCCCGGCGAACGCACATTTAATCGCTATCTCAAAATCACACCGGAAAATGAAG
>JANQMY010000573.1 GCA_028279895.1 Alphaproteobacteria bacterium | reverse complement strand
GGCGTCAATGTTGCTGGCAACAGCGTCGCGGAAGACGACGGTGTTGTGGACAACTCCGACTCGAATGGCGCGAAAGCCATCTCGACGGACGGTCCTGCAGTTGCTGTTGACGATGTCGACATCCTGTTCGACACGGATGCAGTTGCTTCGAACACCGAAATGTCTGCGGCAAACGTGCTGAACATCGCTTCGGCTAACCTTGTTGCCAACGACGACGGCGAAGTTTCCATGAGCGCATCTGCCAATATCGGCGGCATGGCTGATGACGTAGCGCTTGGCCAGTTCTCGGCTAACTCTGGTTCCCAGGGTATCACCGAGCAGAGCCAAACCGTTACGGCCAACATGGGCAACGTAGGCTTCTAATCAACACGTAATCTCGGCGGGCTTCGGCCCGCCGGGACCTTTGTAGTTTTGATCGTTCAACCCTTTGGATCCAGGAACGAGTCTCCTGGAAGGCAGTGGTTCGATGAAGTACGGGTTTGTGTGCAGTTTGATCTCGGGCATCGCCCTGTCGCTCAGTGCGACGACCGGGTTTGCCATGGAAGATCTCAGGTCTAGCGATGCACCGGCTGCAGAAGAAAATTTCCTAGACGGGGCGTTTGGACAAGCTATCTCCGTTGAAGGTGAATTGGGAGACACACGCGGCCGTCAGAACGTTCTCACTTTGCAGAACTCTGATCTGGACGCCGTCAATGCCGGCAACTCAGTTACCGGGAATACGGGCCAGGCGGTAATTAGCGACGGTGCCTTCGGCAACTCAACCTTCGGCCAGGCGGCGGTAGTTTCCGGAAATAACAACAACGTTCAGATGAACACCACGATTAATGTGAATCTGTTCTAGCGAACAGGCACAAAGATTGCGTAGATCAAAAGACAGTGGATTCGTTTTTTTGAGGTCATGATGTCTTTACTTTCAAAAAGTTCTCGTACGCTTTGTGCCGTCGCTGCTTTTGGCCTGGCTGCGGTCGTCTCGCAGCCCCAACCGGCCAGCGCTGTCGAAGCGCGCATTTTTGCCGGCGCGTTCCCGGTCAATGTCACCATCAAAAGTCTGCAAGAAAAGCGGTTCGACACGGTCGTTAAACAGAATTACGACTTCAGTTGCGGTTCGGCGGCTCTCGCCACGCTTCTGACCTATCACTACGACATGCCCAAGACCGAAGGTGTTCTCTTCGACGCAATGTGGGCAGCAGGCGATAAAGAAAAAATCAGGCGGGAAGGGTTCTCTCTTCTCGACATGAAAAACTACCTGCAAAGCATTGGCATGCGCTCGGACGGATTTCGTGTGCCATTAGACAAGTTGCGCCAAGTCGGTGTCCCCACGATCACATTGATTACGACACGTGGCTACACCCACTTTGTGGTTCTTCGCGGCATCACGGACACCCATGTTGTGGTGGGTGATCCTGCTCTTGGGTCTCGAATGGTGACCCGCGAGCAATTCCTAACAGAATGGAGCGGTATCGCTTTCGCGATTCACAACAAGGCAAGGCTGGCCCGCTCGCAATTTAACCTGAAACGCGATCTGCCTTTCGAAAGCAAGGCGTATCTCGGTATGGCGCTAGACCGGAACGGTCTTGAGGCCGTCACCGTCTTAGCGCCAGGACAGAACCAGTTCTAATAGGCAGCGCGGGCACTTCGGGGGGTGCTGGTAAATGAGTATTGAGTACAAATCAGGAAAATCGATTGGCGCGGCCATTGCGCTTTCGGCAGCTGTTTTTCTCAGCCCGAATGCCTATGCCATGTCCGAACTTGAAGAGCTGATGGGCGAGCCCGTCGAAGCCTTGTCCGACAACGAATTGGGCGAACTTCGTGGCGGCTTCGTGACCGTGAACGGTCTCAAATTCAATATCGGTGTGGAAGTGACCCAGGCCGTCAATGGACGGATCTTGCGCACTTCCAACGCCGTGTTGGGAAGAGTGCAAAACCGGATGGATCAGTTGGGCCGGAACGTTATGATCCGGCGCCGGGAAGATGCGGTGGAGCAGATTGTTTCTGACGAGGTAATCGAAACGTCGGTCGACGGGGCGCCCGTTGTTTCCAACAGTACGGTGACGCAAGTCTCCGCGGCAAGCGTCACACCGGAAACGATGGTAGAGGCATCCACCACCACAAATACCGGCGCTGAGCAGACGGCCACATTGACGGACGACACCATGACCTTCAACACGGCCGACATGACGGCCGGCGAGGAAGCTGCGGTGCTGCCACCTGAAGGCGTATCGACCTCCGGCGCTTTGCCGAGCAGTGTCTTCGAAGTTCAGATGGGCGTCATCGAAACCGACAATTCGAACGTCTTGTTGAACCGGGTCATCAATCTGGACATCGCCAATTATTCCATGATCGATGCCATGGCGGCGCGGGCGCGGGTCGAAAGTCAGATCACCAATGTGGTCAATTCCCAAATCTTGTTCCAGCTGGGACGGCAGTTCTAAGTCTCTCGAAGGCTTCCGAGCGTGTAGCTGGGTTCACTTTGAACCGCCCTTTTTTTGTCACGCGGGGGCGGAGAGGGCACATCGGCCGGCGAACGAAAAAAGGCGGTGCCGATGGGCACCGCCTTCTTGTAACCGACTGGTCCACTGACACGGACCAGATATTTGTCTCTAGTTGAGCCGGAAATTGAGCGGACGTCTGAAGGTCACCGCGATGTCGGGCGCATCTTCCGTCACGCCGACACCGACCTGCAGGCTTGCAGACCCCCGCTTCAAGCGGTTGTTCAGAGCGAAATTCAGCGTGCCCACTTGCAAATCCCCCGTGCGGGAGATAGCGGTGGTTTCGTCGACACCGGGTCCGACCAATGACGGCGTGAAGATCGTCGACGTCTGCTCGGACGGGAAGATGTAGAAGTGCTGGTAGCTCATGCTCGCCGACACCTTCTCCGTAATGCCCAACGCGGCGCCAAAGCTCACGCCGATGGAATCACCGGGATCGAACTCATTGGCCACCTGGGTGGCACTGACGGCCGCATCCGGCCTGGTCTTCTTATTGTAGAGGTAGCTGAAGTTACCGAAATAGACCAAGGGGTCGGTCGGCTTAATGACCGTAATGCTCGGCTGGATCGTCCAGAAGCCGGAACCGGTCGTCGACTCCGTTGGAGTGAAGCCTTCCCGATCAACATCGAACGGACCTTCGCCTGTGGGGGCCCGGGCACGCACATTGGCCACAAAGAAGGGCCAGTTGTTCTTGCCCTTATTGAGCTGATACTGCAGGCCGAAATCGATGTCGCCCAAACCAAACGCCTCCAGTGTCTCTTCATCACTGGTTGAGGTGGTCGAGACGCTGGTCACGTTGGTTTCGACAATATCGTCATTACGGTAAACGCCCGGCACTTGCACCGACACTTCCAAGCGGTCGGTGACGCCGTAGCGGGCGGCAATAGAGGCCGAAATAAAGTCACGATCGGACTCGGTGGCCTCAATGGCACCAATCAAAAACGCATCCAGGATTTGAACACCGCGGAAGCTGAATTGGCTCACGTTACTATTGGAGTAGGTGATGGCCGGATCGATCGTCAAAACACCCTTGGGGGTCAAAACGCCACCAGAATCGGCCAACGCCAAGATTTCAGGCGGACGCTCTTCTTCCTCTACCGGGGGACGTTCCCCGACAAATTCGCGCCCGCTGCCGCTCTCATTTTCATCCGCAACCGTCTGATAGCCTTGAGTCGCTTGGCCTCGTTGAGCCGGGTTGACCCAGCTCGCCTGACGGACAGGGCCCTGGTCACGATAAGGCGACTTTAGGCTGTTTTGCTCCGGCAGCGAATAGATCGGTACGTCTTGCTCGCCGCCGGCCGCATAGTCAGCCGATTGTACTGAAGCTTGCGTCGCACGCTGGGCTTCAATGCGCTGTTCTAACTGCGAAATGCGGTCTTGCTGGACCCTCAGCGCTTGCTTTTGCGCATCGAGTTCCGTTGATAAGCTCGCCAAATTATCCCCTTGCTTGGTCGTGGATTGGCTTGCTTTCGGTTCATTTTCAACGCGTTGGGAGTCGTTCTGAACACCTGCACAGGCGCTCAAACCTATTCCAACAGCGGCAACGACGCATAGCTTACGCCAATTCGGTCGCTGCTTACTTTGGTTGTGTGTTGACACGTTTCGCGCCCCCTCTCCCTCATTCAGAATCTTAGGACACACTCAATTTGCTTTTAAAACGAGCTATTTAGTCAGCCTTCTTAGACCTTCCAAACAACCCAAAGCGACGTGAATACGATAAACCGAATGGTCTATTAGAGCTGAATTGTCCGCGTACGTTCCGAAGCTGCCTACCACGATTCGCCAGGCAATGTGCGGTTTTATACCACATGGAACGCCGCATTCGCGCCAAAAACTCCCGTCACTTCGGCGCGAAGAGTCGCATGGTTTTATTACTTTAACCTTTATGCGCCACTCCCTCCGCAATTGGTAAATTGCAATGCGAAGCCGGTTCTCAAACCGTTCATTGCATGCATAATCCGAAACCGGTCGATTGGGCGCTGTGTGGGAGCGGCCCGGCTAAAGAAAACGAACGGAGTTGGGCCATGAGGTTTGTTGTGCGTGCGGCGGGGGCGCTTGCCGTGTTGATGTTGGGGGCGACTGCGGGATGTGCTCAGCCCGTCGAACCGCAGGCCGCGCCGGCAGAAGAGGAACAGCTGCCATTCGCCGACTGGCTTGCCGAATTGAAAAGCGAAGCGCTCTCTAAGGGCATCACGGAAGAAACCTTTGAAGCAGCACTGTCCACGGCACAGCCGATTCCTAGGGTGATTGAACTGGATCGCAGCCAGCCGGAATTCACGCTGACCTTCCGACAATATCTGACGAGAACCGTTCCTAAGAGTCGCGTTGATACCGGCCGCCGTTTATTACGTGAAAACAAAGAGATCCTGGAAAAAGTTTCGAAGGAATTTGAGGTTCAGCCGCGGTTCCTGGTCGCCTTTTGGGGCATCGAGTCCGATTTCGGCCGCATTACCGGGGGATTCTCGGTGCCCCATGCGCTGGCCACTTTGGCGCATGACGGGCGGCGCTCTCAGTTCTTCAGAGGTGAGTTACTTAATGCCCTGCAAATCCTTGATGAAAAACACATTCAGCCTCATCGCATGAAGGGGTCATGGGCGGGGGCGATGGGCCAAACCCAGTTTATGCCGTCGAGCTTCCTGCGGTTTGCCGTCGATTTTGACAAAGACGGGCGGCGTGACATTTGGACCACCCGGGACGATGTCTTCGCGTCGGCGGCCAATTACCTGAGCCGATCCGGCTGGAAGGGCGATCAAACATGGGGCAGGGCGGTGCGGTTACCCGCGCAATTTGATCGCTCTCTCATTTCGTTGGAGGTAACCAAGACACTTTCCGAGTGGCAGGCCTTAGGGGTGCGCCGGCCCGACGGCAGGGATTTACCAGTCGCCGACTTGGAAGCGTCATTGGTTCAGCCGGGCGATGACAAAAACGATGTATTCATCGTTTACGACAACTATCGAACGACGCTGAAATGGAACCGGTCTACCTATTTCGCCCTGGCCGTAGGACACCT
Organism: Alphaproteobacteria bacterium; assembly: GCA_028279895.1. GTDB lineage: Bacteria > Pseudomonadota > Alphaproteobacteria > JANQMY01 > JANQMY01 > JANQMY01. The sequence goes on along the minus strand of JANQMY010000573.1, from coordinate 30,106 downwards.
TGCTGACCGCATCGGGCAACAGTAGAGTTTCCGGGTGATTCTGCGGTTTGCGAATTAACCGGTCGCTTAACCCCGACAAAGCGAGTTTTCACCCAGATGAGTTTTATGCAGTTTTCCGTTTTGCTACGCCGCTACGCGATTTTTGTTGCGGCGGGGCTTTTCCTTGCCGGGTGTGTGCAGACCCAACAACCCTCGAGTACCGGTGGCGGTGTCTACAAAGTCGGCACCCCGTATAAAATCGATGGAGTTTGGTATTACCCCCGAGAAGACCCGGATTACGACTATACGGGCGTAGCCTCCTGGTATGGCCGGGACTTCCACGGCAACCTGACGGCCAACGGCGAAATATACGATATGAACGCCCTGACGGCCGCGCATCCCACCTTGCCCATGCCCACCAGAGTGCGGGTCACCAATCTCGAGAACGGCAAGTCGTTGGTCTTACGTGTGAATGATCGGGGACCTTTCCGTAAAGGTCGAATCATAGACGTCTCGAAACACGCTTCCAAACTGTTGGGCTTCCACGAGCAGGGCACGGCCAAGGTGCGGGTGACCTTTCTCGGCCGGGCAGATATGGAATCCGAATTCGTCGAGAAACCGAGAACCAGCCGGAAAGAGCGATTGGCCGCCCAGGCAGCGCCCGTGGCTCAAGTCTCCCAGCAGGTACTTCCCGCCGTGCCGGGCGTGAAAGTGGCCGCGCCGGCAGAACTGGTACGACCCGCCGCCCCCACACCTGCGCCGGACTCTTCGGCAGGGGATGTCAATGTGGTCCCAGTACCGAGTTCCACCGATCTTTATGTTCAGGCCGGTGCATTCGTCGCCCCCGACAACGCAAAGCGGCTGGCCGGTAAACTCGAGACGGTGGGCCAGCCGGTCAAAGTCAGGCGGAAGGACCTTGGGGGCCGGAACTACTATCAAGTTCGCTTGGGCCCGATGACGACCCTCGAAGACGCCGACGAGACCCTCGAGCAGGTGGTGGCTCTTGGCCATAATGATGCCCGGATCATCGTCGATTAACGATGGGTCGCCACGCGTAACCGCCGGTTAGGATTTGCTAACTATCTTCTAGCGGCTGATACAGAAAGGGCTTTCGGGGACATATGCGTCTCCGCCCCGCCTAACACCGAGAAGGACATCATGGTTCGGTTCATTCTTGATCGTTTCGCTTCTGCCTACATCGTCGTTTTTACTGTCGCGCTCGGTTTTGCCGCGCCCGTATCGGCCCAAGAGGTCGACACGCAGGCAAATTTTGCGCTGCTGATGGATGCCCGAACGGGCAAGGTTCTTTACGATAAAGAGGGCGACACCCTGATGGCGCCGGCCTCGATGACAAAGCTGATGACGGCACTGCTTGTCTTCGACCGCCTGAAGGAAGGCGAACTGTCCTTGGATGACAAGTTTTTTGTCAGCGTGAACGCCTGGAAGAAGGGCGGGTCCAAGATGTGGGTGCAGGAGGGCACTCAGATCCGGGTCGAAGACCTGCTGCGCGGCATTATCGTGCAATCGGGCAACGATGCCTGCATTGTCGTGGCAGAAGCGCTGGCCGGTACCGAGAGCCGTTTCGCGGAAATGATGACCGAACGCGCGCTCGAGATCGGCATGGAAAACACCACATTCAAGAACTCGACCGGCTGGCCCGATCCCGAGCACTTGACCACCGCCAAGGACTTGGCCCTGCTGGCGCGCCACATCGTCGAAAACCACCAGCAATACTACAAATATTACCAGGAGATGGAATTCACCTGGGAAGGCATCCGCCAGCCGAACCGCAATCCGCTGCTCTATGTGGACGATACGGCCGACGGGTTGAAAACCGGCCATACCGAGGCATCGGGCTATGGCCTGGTCGGTTCAGCGGAACGCAAGGGCCGGCGGCTGATTGTGGTGGTAAACGGCCTTGAGTCAGAAAAAGCACGAAAAATCGAGTCCAAGCGCTTGTTGGATATCGGTTTTCGGGAGTTCAAAGACTATGACCTCTATGCCGCCGGCGCGAAAATCGACAAGGCGAAAGTGTGGAACGGCCAAAAGCGAAGCGTCGGTCTGGAAGTACGTGAGCCCATCTCCGTGGTCATGCATCGCCGCGCCCGGAAAAACATCAAAGCCGTTGTGACCTATGACGGCCCGCTGCCGGCACCGGTCAGCGCATCGCAGCGGGTCGCCACGCTGACGATTTCAGCGCCGGGTTTACCGCCCCAAGAATATGCGGTCTTTCCCACGGAAGACGTGGCGCGCACCGGTGTCTTCGGCCAGATGGGCACGGCTTTGAAACACTTGCTCTTGCCAAAGCCCCAGCAGGTCTCCGACGCGACCGACGCCAGCGATGGCTAATGCCGGCCGCTTCATTACGTTTGAAGGCGGTGAAGGTGTCGGAAAATCGACGCAAATCAAACTCTTATCGCAACACCTTGAGAGAAAAGGTGTTACGCACCTCGTAACCCGAGAGCCCGGCGGCTCTCCTGGTGCCGAAGACATCCGTGCCCTATTGGTGACAGGCGACCCCGGCCGCTGGGATGTGGTGAGCGAGACGCTGCTTTTGTTTGCCGCGCGCCAAGATCTTCTTTCAACGGTGATCCGTCCGGCGCTTGCCCGGGGAGAGTGGGTGCTGTGCGACCGTTTTGTTGATTCAACTTATGTCTACCAAGGGGCGGCGCGCGGCATGGCCCGCAGCGATTTAGACCGACTCACCGCATTGGTCGTGGGCGATACCATGCCCGACCTGACCTTTGTGCTGGATATGGATCCACAGGCCGCACTGACCCGCACGCACACGCGGACAGGCAATGAGGACCGTTTTGAGAAGTTTCCACTGGCGTGGCATCAAAACTTAGCCACCGCCTTTCGCGATCTGGCCGATCAGCATAGGTCACGCTGTGTTCTCATAGATGCCGATCAAGCACCCGAACCGGTCGGGGATCAGATTTGGCGCTGCGTGAGAGACCGCTTGCTTCAAAAATAGGTTGAAATCCACCAACCGCCTCTCAATAGTCTGGTCCATGGACCCCTTAGAAAGCGATCGCCTAGGTGACTTCCCGCATCCGCGGGAGGTCTATCGGTTTTTCGGCCATGACCAGGCCGTGGCGATCATTGACCATGCGCTATCGCAAGACCGTTTCCCCCATGCCTGGTTGATCAGCGGTCCTAAGGGAATCGGCAAAGCAACGCTGGCCTACCAATTGGCGCGCACTCTACTGGGGCGACACGACAGACTGGGCATGGCCGGACGCGAAGACCCAGCCGCCCGGCGCATCGAAGCGTTGGCGCATACGGACCTGTTACTATTGCGGCGCCCTTGGGACGACAAGGCCGGCAAATTGAAGCGCGACATCCCAGTCGATGAGGTCCGCAAGACCAACGGTTTTTTCGGCTCCCATGCGGGGGAGGGCGGCTGGCGCGTTTGTATTGTGGATTGCGTAGACGACCTAAATGTCAGCGCTTCCAACGCTTTACTCAAAATTCTTGAAGAACCGCCGGAACAATCGGTTTTTCTGTTGATTTCCCATAATCCGGGACAGGTGCTTGCAACCATTCGGTCCAGATGCCGGCTTCTCAAACTGACCGCGCACAGCAACGAGGTAGTTGAAGGCGCCCTGGCCGAGGCATTTCCCGATCTGGATGTGGACGGGCGTGCGGTAATTGCCGCCTTGTCCGACGGCAGCATTGGCTATGCCTACCAGCTTGCGGCGGACGGGGGATTGCCGCTCTATCAGGAACTCACCGACATTATGTCGAGCCTGCCGGATTTGGACCCGCTGAGGGTGATGGAGTTCGGTGAGCGCTTGGCTCCCGCGGCGGCGGAACAATCGTATCGGCTGATGGTCACCCTAATGACCGGCCTTTTGGAACGGGTTATTAAGGGCGCAGCCATACAAGCCGCAGACAGACTTCCGTCCAACGCCGAGAAGCGGACCCTAGACCATGTGGCACAGACAGGCGCGCTGGAAGACTGGCTCCTGGTGTGGGAAAACCTGCGAAGGTTATTTGCCCGTGCCGACGCAGTGGCCCTGGATCGGCGTCAAGTGATCCTGCTGGCCTTTAACCAACTCAAGAGCGTGAGTGCCGGCAACACCCGGCCGCTTGCATTTTGAACTCACTCCGGGTACTTGCGCACGTCATGATCGTTGACAGTCACTGCCACCTGGATTTCGACAATTTTGAGGAAGACCTCGTTGACGTGGTCGCGCGTGCCCGCAGCGCCCATGTGGACCGCATGGTCACAATCTCCACCACCATCGCCGGCTTTGACAAAGTTTTCCGGGTGGCGGAGCAGTTCGAGAATATTTATTGCAGCGTGGGCGTTCACCCTCATGAGGCGGAAAAAGAGCCCGACACCACAAGCGACCAACTGATTTCACGCGCGGACCATCCCAAAGTTGTCGGCATTGGCGAGACGGGCTTGGACTATTATTACGATCACAGTCCACGCGACATTCAACGCTCTTGCTTCGAAACCCACATCGCCGCCGCCCAGAATACAGGCCTGCCATTAATCGTTCATACGCGCGACGCGGATGACGACATGATCGAGATCCTCTCTCGTCACATGGCGCAATCGGCGTTTACCGGCGTTCTCCATTGTTTCAGCAGCAGCCGCGCTTTGGCCGAGCGGGCCATCGAGCTAGGCCTATACATTTCCTTTTCAGGAATCCTGACCTTCAAAAACGCAGATGAGCTGAGAGAGATCGCACGCGTCGTGCCCGAGGACCGGTTGCTCGTGGAAACGGATGCTCCCTTCCTGGCACCGGTGCCGCACCGCGGCAAGCGGAACGAACCGTCTTTCGTTGTGCACACCTTAAATAAGCTTGCGGAAATCCGAGGGGTCTCGGCCGAACATATGGCCGACCGCACGACGGAAAACTTTTTCACCTTGTTCAGCAAGGCGGCCGAGAAGGGCGCCGCTTAATGGACCGGCCATTTTACCGCTTTACCATCCTAGGATGTGGGTCGTCCGGTGGTGTCCCGCGCATTGGCGGCCATTGGGGAGCTTGCGATCCAAACGAGCCGAAGAACCGCCGACGCCGCTGTTCCCTTCTGGTGGAACGTTTCGGCGACGGACCGGACCCCACCACCGTGCTGATCGACACGTCCCCAGACATTCGCGAACAATTGTTGGACGCCAACGTCTCGAAGATCGATGCGGTTTTGTATACCCATGAACACGCCGACCAGATGCACGGCATTGACGATCTGCGCATGGTGGCCATTAATATGTGGCGCCGGGTCGACGTTTATGCGGACAAGCGCACCCACGACGTGCTGATGGACCGTTTCGGTTATTGCTTTGTGACGCCTGAGGGCAGCGACTATCCACCCATTCTGTCCGACCACCTGATTTCCGATGATCTGCGGCCGGTGATCGTTGACGGGGCAGGGGGGCCGATTGAAGCAATCCCCTTCTGGCAGGACCATGGCAAGATCGACTCTCTTGGATTCCGCATCGGTTCATTGGCCTACACGAGCGATGCGGTCGACCTGCCGGACGAAAGCTTCGATAAGCTGCATGATCTCGACTGCTGGATCGTGGATGCTTTGCGTTACACGCGTCATCCGACCCACGCCAATGTGGAAACGGCCCTCCAATGGATCGGCCGGGCACAGGCAAAGAGCGGTGTACTGACGAATCTGCATGTGGATTTGGATTATCAAACGCTCAAATCCACACTGCCGCCTCATGTCGAGCCGGCCTTTGACGGCATGACGATTGAACTGCCGGCCTGATGCGCACACTGTCGCTTCAGAACTGGCAAAAAGATGGTTTTCTGGTGAGTACGGATTCATCGCTGCTGGACCGATGCCGTATCCTGTCTGAATTGAGCCAGTCCTATTGGGCAAACAAAATTCCCGAAGATCTGATTTGGCAATCGATCGAGGGGTCGGTGCCGTTCGGCCTTTACGATGGTGACGGCCAACAGATCGGCTTTGCACGCGTGGCGACCGACGCGGCAAGGTTCGCCTGGATCAGCGATGTCTATGTGGCGGCGGACTGGAAAGGAAAGGGGCTCGGCACATGGCTGATGGGATGCCTGTTGGCGCATCCCGACCTTCAGACCATCCGGCGCTGGATGTTGTCGACAGACGATGCATTCGACTTTTACGCGCGCCATGGCTTCACGCGCATCAGCGACAGCAAGTTCATGCAACGTTGACTGCCGGTTCCATGGCTGTGGATGCGAACGGGCTTGGCCGCGCGGTGCATGGCAATTCCGTTAGGTCAGGAACCGTCTGCGACTGGAAGAAGACAAGCCCCAATCACCCCGGTGAATTTCGATTGTTCGACGGCGGACGAAGCATCATCCCCATAATGCTGTTATAAACCGACGAGGAGGAAGCCTCATGGTTACGCCCAATCGTCTTGCCATCATCGGTCGGCTAGTCGGAGATCCGACGCGGGCGGCCATGATCACGGCCCTCATGGATGGTCGCGCTCTAACTGCGAAAGAGTTGGCCCTTAGTGCCAATGTCACACCGCAAACGGCCAGTAGCCATCTGGCCCGGTTGACACAAGCCGCGCTTGTCAAAGCCGAAAAGCAGGGGCGACATCGTTATCATCGATTGGCATCGCCCGACGTGGCCACACTTGTGGAGCACATGATGGAGATGTCTCTTACGACAACCCCGGCGCCGAAAAGACCGTTTGTGGGGACTCGCGACAAGGCATTGCGGAGCGCCCGCACCTGTTACGACCATTTTGCTGGGCGCCTCGGAGTCGCGATCACCGATGCATTGATCAACAAGAGAGTGATCGAATTCGGCGACGAGGCCGGCGTCATTACCACAAAGGGAGAACGTTTCCTCACCGAGGTCGGTATTTCGCTCCAGAACGCTCATCCGAAATCCCGGCGCCCCATCTGCCGTCCGTGTCTCGACTGGACCGAGAGGCGCCACCACCTTGGCGGGCGGTTGGGAGCCGCCATCTGTACACATTTTTTTGAACAAGGGTATGTGCGCCGCCAAACTGGTTCCCGAGCCGTCACAATGACCCGCCGCGGACAATGCGCCCTAAAAGACGTGTTCGGCCTTGAGAACAATTAAAAGGTGTAACGCCAGTACGCCACCTTGAATGTATATAAGCGCCGGCTCAATCTGTTAACGGCTATTAATAATGGGCCAAAACCGCCCAAAATCCGCATGGTGACGAATTGTCATTTTATCTGAACCGTGTACAGATTAAGCGCTTGGCCGCCTATACATTCTATCCGCACCCAAACAATTCATTAATCTATAGGTTGTAGTTTTAGAACGAAATTCGAATGGCGAAAGGTTTGTGAAAATGAACAAGCCGCTTTTGGATGCCGACAGGTCTACCGATCCATCCGTCCGCCGAGCTTTCGTTTGGTCGTCTTTTGGTTTCGCTGCCGTCATTTTCGTCTACCTGTTGGAAATCTATCTTCTGACAGGGCAGGTCAGATTGGGAATGATCATCGGCTTCTTTGCCGTGGCCTGTTTTGCCGTTTTAGGCATCTGGTCTCTCTTATTAAAAAAGATCGCCTGGCCGGCAACCGTGTTCGCTGCCGTGATGTTGATTTGCTCAACCTCCGCGGCGGCCATCAACGGCGGTGCCGATGGTTACGTCGCTCCGTTTTTGATGATGACGCCAATCGCCGCCTGTTATTTTCTCAGTGTGCGTTCTTCCTTGATATTTGGATCCTTATCGATCCTTTGTGTGCTCGGTCTGCACATCGCCGACGCCAATAATCTGGTCACCGAATCGCCGCTCGATGCCAACACGCTTCGTTTGGCTGCAACTCTTGTTTTGTGCTCGGCCATCGCCCTCGCTCTCGTCACATCCACATTTTATTCACGCCAACTTTCATTGTCCGCGCACCATGTGGAGCACAACCAGACGATGCTGGCGAGCATGTCCGAAGTCGCTCATGTGGGCGCATGGGAAATCGATCTTCAGGAAAACCGTCCGATCTGGAGCGATCAAATGCGCCGTATCTATGAGGTCGATCCGGACTTTTATCCAACGACTGAACAAGTAGTCGAGTTCTTTAAACCGGAGGGGCGGGACACGTTAAACGAGGCCATCACGCAATGTGTCGAGAAGGGCACCCCATTCGACTTGGAACTCCCGCTTGTTACGGCAAAGGGCAAACACATCTGGGTACGGACTGTAGGGAATTGCACACTCCGGAACGGAAAGCCATCGAAGATCTACGGCGCCTTGCAGGACATCACAGAACAGAGAAAAGAACGTGCCTCGCTGGCGAAAGCATTGAAGAAGGCTGACGAAGCGCTTTCCGATTTAAGTGCCTATCAATCGGCTTTGGATGAAATGGCGATTGTCGCCGTGACCGATACGTCGGGCGCCATTACGTTTGCCAATAAACGATTTTGCGAAATCAGCGGATACGATCGCGACGATCTGATCGGCGTGAACCACCGCATCGTGAATTCCGGCCACCATTCCAAAGAGTTCTTTGCCGACATGTGGGACACCATCGGCAGCGGCCGCCCCTGGCAAGGCGAAATCTGCAACCGGTCTCGCGATGGCCAGCTTTATTGGGTCGATACGATGATCATTCCGATCTGCGATCTCGCGGGTGAGCCCAAAAGCTACGTCTCCATTCGTTATGATGTAACGGACCGTGTGGTCAATGCGGAAGAACTGGAGAGCCGGCGCCGGGACGCCGAAGCGGCGAACGACGCAAAAAGCCAATTCTTGGCCAATATGAGCCACGAAATTCGCACGCCGCTCAACGGTGTTCTCGGCATGGCGCAGCTTTTGGAACGGACCGATCTGGACGAAAAGCAAAAGCGCTACACAAAGACCATCCGCACGTCTGGCGCCGCTCTGCTGTCGCTAATAAATGATGTTCTCGATATTTCGAAGATCGAGGCAGGTCTTATGAATCTCGATCCGGTGCCGTTCGACTTAGAAGAGCTGCTGCAAGAAGTTGTCGAGTCCGTAGCCGGGATTGCAGCGCAGAAGAAACTGGCGGTTCAGACGAATAAGTTGTTTAGCGGACCCGGCCGTTATCTCGGAGACAATAACCGCATTCGTCAAATCCTGATCAACTTGGCCGGCAACGCCATCAAGTTTACGGAAGAGGGCGGTATCACTATCACGGCTGAAAAGACCGAGGACGGATTGATCCGCTTTGCCGTGACGGATTCCGGCCCAGGTATCCCTGTCGAGCAGCAAAAAGCGATATTCGAACGTTTCGTCCAGGCGGACGGCTCGGTGACGCGGAAACATGGCGGTACCGGCCTGGGACTTGCCATTTCGCAAGATCTGGTGGCGTTGATGGGGGGACATATCGGCGTCGACAGCGTGCCGGGCGAGGGGGCCACATTCTGGTTCACCCTGCCGCTCCGATCGGCCGACGAGAACCTAGAGGCGGGCATCGAAGATTTGAAGACGACGGCGGACATTATGCGCGGGGACGCGCCAGCCCCGGCACGCGTACCAAGCCTGAGGGTCTTGCTTGCCGAAGATAATCCGATAAATCAACAGCTCATTGAAGAGGCCCTGTCGACCATGGACGCATGGGATATCGACCTGACGACCGTAGAAAACGGACTGGCCGCCGTCAACGCGCTCAAGGCCGGCACATTCGATATCGTGCTGATGGACATCAACATGCCGGTCATGAACGGGGAAGAAGCCATGCGGCGCATTCGGGCCTCCGGAGGCGCTCATGCCGACGTTCCCATCATTGCGATCACGGCGAATGCGTTAACCGGCCAATGCGAACGCTATCTGCGGGCCGGCGCGAACGCGTACCTGGCCAAGCCGGTGGATTTGGATCAACTGCAGACGACCCTATCGGAGCTCGCGACGGCAGCGCCCGAGACGAGTAATGTGGCCTGACCTATCGATTAAGCCTTGGGCAACCTCCCTATGCCACACTCCTTCGCACATCGAGAGAGACGGGTAAGGCCATGGCTAGATGCTTGATTGTTGAAGACAATCTGGTTAACCGCGAGATCTTCGTCGAGATGCTTGCCGAAGACGCACATTCGATCGTCGAAGCGGCCAACGGCCGTGAAGCCATTGATGCGATCGACGCGGAAGAGTTCGACCTCATCGTCTTGGATCTGCATATGCCGGAAATCGACGGATTTACCGTCGGCAAACATGTGCGGGCTTCTGACACCAACAAGAATGCAAAGATCTTAGTGGTGTCTGCAGCCGACGGTAGCGAATTAGCACGAACAAAAAAAGAGTTCGAGGCAGACGCCGTCGTGAGAAAGCCATTGGACATCGACGAGTTTGTGGCAACGTCAAACCGTCTTCTCAATCCCTAATCGATACAATCCGCTTGAGATGCGATTACGCTCTCAGACTTGAACCAAGACGTTTTCCGCAATGTTCTGTTCGGGGTCGATCGTAACCGGCACGTCTGCCGGTGGCCCAAACTCATGAATGGCGCCACCACAGACAAAATCGATCCCAAGCCGTTGTGCCGTGATCCAATCCTCGACCGTTTCTATCCCATGGCCCAGTATGCGGCTGTGTGTGGCGACGCACGCGCGGCGCAATCTCGCTTTTAGTTCAACCAGCTGATCGTCGTCATAATGCCGAACCTTCGGCACGAAAAGCGAGGTGATGGTGCGGTTCACATTCTCCTCTACAAATACCGACTGGTCGCGCTTCGAATAGACGGCTTCCATGGCCAAATACTGAAAGTAGTGGCGGATCGTGACGATCGTGTTTTCGATCGTAGAGGGTGGGGTGTTAAGGGGTACCCGGACAAGTTTAGGGATCAACCGCTCCAATGTGTTTCTCGGCGACTGTTTGAGCGCATGCTCATATTCCTTGCGGAATTTGGGCACCTTCAAATTGTTGAAGTTGATCGAGAAAATGATGCGCCGGGCATCCTTCTTTCTCGACATTTTGAAGGCGACACTGAGTGCGTGTTCGAACGCCTGAATGTCGATCTGTTTCGTCTGTTCGCTTTCGACCAAGTAGCGGCTTTCGACGGTCTTCTTGCTGCTTTCGATGAGCACACGCGGCATGCAGTTCAGCGCGATCGTTGCCTTTTGACCGGGCGCGACCACGGCTTGGTAAAGCACATCCGAGTGAGCCCGCCTGTTACGTTCCGAAAGCGCCTCGGCTTCTTCTACGGATTTCTGAAGCTGGGCATCCAGCAACCCCTTCAATTGCTCCGGTTTGAGCGTGCTCGATGTGCACGCAATATCCAATCCGGACAGCTTGTCATGAGACTTAATCGCCTGATCGATCTGCTGGGCGATCTCATCCATCACTTTCCTTTGGATGTTGCCGTAATTGTTAAAGAACAGCACGACGAACGACTCGCCGAAATCCACAAGCGCTGAATTGCCGTCCAGCTTTTGGCTCAAAGTCCGCAGACAGATCTGCCGAATGATCTTAAGGCGCGCTTCCCATTCCTTTGGGTTCGATGTCTTGTAATGCTCCAAATTCAAGAAGGACAAGTTTGAGCCGAAGATCTCCGCCTGCGTGTCGATCAAACCGCACAGTGTTTGTTTTTGTTCTCGCGTGGCGAATACTTTAGGCGCGGTCGACATGAGGACGGCGTTCCTTGTTCTCGTATTGTGACGTGATCCTCTCTACTTTCAATACATGAGAGTATGACTGCAAACCGTTACAATTCTCTTTGTCGATACTTATCTTGAGTAGAAGAAATAAAGGAAAGGCAATCTAATCGTGTGCATTCGCTCGCCGTCAGACCGCTTGCGATACTTTGCCGGCGACGGCCCAAACGATTGACCTGAAGCGGCTTGCCGCGTGGAGGACACAGGCACGTTAGGCCGGTTTCCGTCGCCCCAACCTACATGATATTTTCCATAATATATATTATGCGCCTTATGGATTTAGAATTAGATCCGGGAGCTTGCCCGATCCAACGATGCCAGTTTCAGCTCTACTCTCGTGGTTGAAAAGCTTACCAGATCTGGTGTTCGTACTTGGCCCAAGAACACGGACGGCATGACGTCAATGCTCTTGGAACATCCGGTCCACAGCGTCTCGCGCTTCTTCTGTCCAAGCGGTTAAGTTCTTCTGCCGTTCGGTGTCCAACGTTGTCCAGCGAGGCTCGAGACGCTTAGGAATGCGCGACGCACGTTCCAGCCACTTTCCATCGATATCGATATCTAGAAACTCTATTAGTCTTGTGAGTTCAGAATGTGGATCGGCCGTCAGTGTTTCGAAGCGCAAAAAGGTCCGGCGCTCCGGCGCAAGCACATCGAACTCCGGGAGGCTTTGCAGCGTGGCATGGCTCCAAAACTCTGCGCACGCCTTCAACGGCGGCGGATTGTTCAGCATCCACTTTACAAGCAATGCAGGTCCGAAGAACCGCTCATTGAACCGCAAACGCCGATTTCTGCCGGACGGATAATCAAGATCCAACAGGTTCGGTCCGATCTTACGGAACCACGTCCAATTCCAGATCATTGGGCGGATTGGTTTGAACGCTTGGAACGACAGCACCACGTCCCGGCCGTCTCGATACATTATGATATACTTGGCGGCCGGAAAGAGCTTCGGCAGCAGTCGCGCATACATGATCGACATGCCGGTTCGCTCCACCCAGACCCGGCCGCCACAAAGCTCCATCAGGCGCTTGAATAACATCGAATGGTGAGCTTCGACGGTTTGTTTCGGTTGACTGGGCACCGTCTTCGCCACTTCATCAAAAAGCGCATCCGGATTATCACTCAAATGGGGCAATGCGCTCGCGAGCAATGGCGGTACGTTGTCGATTGGAAAACGTCCCATCCCGGTGCGGTAGAGAAACTCATTGGGCGCGTTTTCCGGCGTCATAATGAGACGCACACTTTTGGTCGGCCGGGACAATCGTTTCCAATAAGACCAACCACTGAGTTTACCGGGCAGAAGTCCGCGCGTGCCCTGCATCGAAAAGAACTCAGACAGGCTCAGTATATCTGGATGCGTGTTTAGAATATCCGAAAGCATGGTTGAACCGCATCGCCCCGGTCCAAGCACAAAAGCGCCGCCAGTTCCGAGTGGTTCTGCGGGAAGCCCACGTGAGTCGCGGTTTGGCAAAGTCAATCTTCCCGCCCTTCCTCTATCGCTTTAGGGAGGGATCAGCTTCGAGCCGAACAATACTCTCTCGTGCGCCCTCGCCTAGCCCTTAGGTCATTTCACCCCGCGCGAGATCGGCTTTCAACGAGCGCGAAGCCAAATACATATGGAAGGCGGACCAAAGCCCGATGAGCGACACAAGGGCAAGCGACCAGCGCAGCGCCGTGCTGGCGTCGCCGGCCGCCGGCAACAACAGATCGCTCAGCGCCCCAATGGCCAGCGGCCCCAGGCCCAAACCAACAATGTTGGTGATGAACAAAAACACCGCCGACGTGGTCGCCCGCATCGCGGTCGGAACAAGGGACTGGCAGATCGCAAGCGCCGGCGCCAGGAAAATCGCGCTCAGCGTCGCTGGCACCAGGAAGGCAAGGATGCCGATCACGACCATGTCGGAGAGATAGAAAAAGAGCGCGAACGGCGTCGCGACCGTCACCCCTAAAGCCGGCAGCCACATGGTCCAGCGCACATCCCGTTGCGCCAACTTGTCCGCAAGATATCCGCCAAAGAACGTGCCGATGCCGCCGAACACACCGAAGATAACGGCGAGGACGAGGCCGACCGTCCCGATATCCATCTGATGGGTACGGACAAGATAGGACGGCACCCATTGGGCAACGCCATACCCGACCAACGCACTAAGCGCGGCGCCAAGGCAGATGTGTACAAAGGAGCGCCTTGCGATCAGGATCCGAACGACTTCGCCAAGGGGCGGCTGTTCGGCTTCTTCGTGATGGCGGTTATCCGCGAGGCCGCGCGGCGGATCCCGCAGGCTGAAATAGACGATGAGCGCAAGGAACAAGCCCGGCAGGCCCGCTGCAATGAACGCGACGCGCCAATCGAAGGCCGCCGCGATCTGGCCGCCGGCAAAGAAGCCGACCATGATGCCCAGAGGCACGCCCAGAGCGAAAATGCCCATGGCCGTCGCGCGCTCCTCGGGCTTGTAAAGATCCGCGATGATGGAATGAGACGGCGGGCTGGTTCCGGCTTCGCCAACACCCACGCCCATACGCGCCAAGAAAAGGTGCCAGAACTGGGTGGCAAGTCCGCACACCACCGTCATAAAGGAAAACAGGGCGAGCGAAACCGAGATGATCGTCTTGCGGCTGTGCCGGTCGGCGAAGCGCGCAATCGGAATGCCGAGGGTCGCATAGAACAGGCCGAAGGCCAGGCCGCTCAGCAGGCCAAGCCAAGTATCGCTGACTTGAAACTCTTCTTTGATAAAAGGCAGCAAGATCGAGATGATCTGACGGTCGACGAAGTTGATCAGATAGACCGCCGTCAGCAGGAAAAGCACATACGCCCGATAGCTGACCTGTACGCCAAGGAGACTGGCGTGGCTTGGATAGCTCGGCATGCCCAGGGTTGATGAGGTGCTGCTTCCCTGCGCCGCCGGCCCTTTCGCGGCGGCGTCTACCGTCTGCGCAACCTGCCCCTCTGCGGCAACGCCGACCGGCCCCGCCGAAAGCTTACGATCTTCCTCCATGGGCCGCGCCCTACCTCCCGATGTTCAAATGCCGCGCGGTTTTTTGTTGCGCATGAATTCGTGGCCCGGATATAGGCCGTTTGGTCTGGCAGACCAGGGCGACTTTCGCCAAATGCATAATCCCAGGTCCCACGGCTGAAGCCCTATTCCGTCTTTGCGCCCTCTTGCAAAGGGCAGTTTTGCTAGTGCTGTACGCCATTTCTCAAAACAGCAGGGGGATTACGTCGATAGGATTTTCCGATCTACTCTCGAAAAGCTTTCGCGCTGAACCTTGCATGTGTTGGGCTAATGGCTGCGGTGGTCCATCTGCTTGGGTGCAACGCCGATGCCACTCCATCTACCGAATGAGATCACGTTCATCGCTTAAGGGGCATTCCATCTGAAACGATCGCGCTCTACGGCATGATCATTTTTCACAGAAACATGATCATGCCCCAAAACGCTATGGGGATTCACAATTGGTCGCGCCTGCCTTCGCCGAACGACCCGTCGCCCGAAGGGCTATGGCCCGCAGGGCGAAGCTTAGGCTTCGCGCAGGCAGGCGATCGGACGGGTTAACCGGATTCCATCCCGGATCAGGCCCGAATGGACAACCTAATGAAACATCACAACTTAGGTGCCATGCACGGCAATTTTTGCAGTTCTTCCGGTATTGCAGCAAGAAAGAGAGAGCGCGATCGCTCGAAACCGATCCTAGTGATGGCGTTTGGGTTCGAAGGGTACCAAAGTTGATCCATCCCTGTGAGTCCAAAACATTTCGATAGGGTTT
This sequence comes from Alphaproteobacteria bacterium, assembly GCA_028279895.1. Taxonomy (GTDB): domain Bacteria; phylum Pseudomonadota; class Alphaproteobacteria; order JANQMY01; family JANQMY01; genus JANQMY01. The sequence continues at coordinate 14,824 of JANQMY010000573.1, read as the reverse complement.
CTGGCGGAAGCGCGTAACCCGAGAATGGCGGGACATTCTCTGTCGAACCAAGAATATTTTGCGCAAGTTCTACTGCTCGGGCTGGAGGGTTTGTCGGCTGAGTAATATCCAGTATTTCTGGATTGATTTTAAGGCGCTCGTAAAGGCTAATTGTACGGGCGGCTAAGTCCTTATAGTCTTTCTCAAGCTTTGTGCTCATAGAGAATGCTGCACCCGATTTTCTTATGGTATCGGCGAGATCTTCTGTTTGCCCAGTTGGGCCGCCATGCCAAACAACTAGAGCACTTTCATTCGATTGACGCCAGCGGCCTAAGACGAACGCATAATTCGCGCAACTCGAAAAGCAGGCGTCATCAACCACTATGTTTGAAACGTTGTTGACCAGCGCTTCGGCCAAAGAGAGCCAAACTTTGACTGGGCCTCCGGTTGACCTCAGCACAACAGTGTCTACAACAATCGTTCGAAGAAGCTCGCTTAATTTGGCAATCGGGACACGCTCAAGGCTGCCATACATGCAAAGTGCTCGAGCTCCATTCGCGTTAACGATCGAAAGACCTCCTGGATTCGAGGGGTTTGTGGTCGCGTCGGGGTGGTCTTCTCTACATCTGAGAGACAGCTCTTGCGCTGTTTCGGGCCGCAGCTGCGTTTCACCGTAGGGAATCCACATGGCGTGCGCCGACATTAGCGAAGCGTTAGCAAAACATGCGCATAGGCCCATACAAATCAGCAAGAGTGAACTCTGCGCTATTTGTTTCGACAACGCGCGCTACTTTCGACGAAGGGTGATCGGAATTTTTTTGGTCGTCACGTCAACTGGTATTTTCTGTCGCTCTATTTCTATCTTTTCCTTCTCTGCCTCGATTTCTGCACGTGACAGGTCAGTGGAATTTTCGACTTCAACAAGGCGCCTATCTAAGGCTCTTACCTTGCTCTGCGCTCCCGGATCGACTTCGACTTTGGCTGCCTCGATAACAATTTTTCTTTTGCAGCTGCTAACTTCATTCTGGGATCGGGCAGCACAAGTCTGTACTGGCTGTTTTTCGAGCCATTTAACAACCGCGGTTGGGTTTGCACCGAATAAGAACTCAACACGGCGATTTTTTGCTCGCCCTTTAGCTGTTGTATTCGTTGCGATCGGCACCAGTTCACCGAATGAAACACGATAGACGCCGGCTTGATAAATGCCGCGCCTTACTAAATCTCGCGCGACGGCCTCCGCTCGGTCTAAACCCAAATTAAAATTGTAGTCTTCAGAGCCGGTCCAATCAGTGTGCCCTGCGATGAACAATGCAACATCTGGCGGTTCGCGCTTCAGACTTGCGGCAACAGTTTGCAGAACCGAATACGCCTCCGGTCGGATCACCGAACTGTCAACGTCAAAAAAAACATCCTGATCAAAAACGACCCTTAATATCGGTATGCTGACCGGGAAATCTGGTAAACCGTGTTCGGCAGGGTTTAGTCGTTCAGTATAAAAGATGGGACGTGCCGATCCCGAGGAGAGTCTTTGCAGCCGCTTCTTTCTGTCTTCGTGTTCAATTTCTACCGTCTCATACGGGGCTTGAGGACAGGGAAGGTCTTCTGGGTATCCTGGCGGGCAATCTGCAAAAGATTGAGAGTTGAGGAAAACCGCTGGAATTAGAGCCAAAAGCCAAAGCCGAATGTGATTACCCATGTTGCAACCACGTCAAAAGAGTCCGCCTGGAACCAAATTGAGTTCAAATTTCAGTCCGTCTTCCATCCCCTCTACGAATCCCGAACTATCGGAAATTGAGCCTGTGATTCGGTTTCCCCTAAGTTCAAACTCCAATTGCCGAAATCCAGCAAACGGCATCCAATTTTCGAACTCAGGCTCCGGGTCAGGATCGTCGCTCCAAATCTGAGCGAATACTCGGTCCCCAATAAATTGACAATGCTCGTCCGATTCGCACGTTAAAATGCCACTAAATGGCGAATAACGGTTTCTATCCGAGACCACCTCTGCCCAGGAGTTCACAGCAATGCCATTGCGGTCGAGCGATAAACGTATGCGCATCGGATAGGATCCGTCTGGGTACACCACCTTACCTTGAAAGACCCTCACAGATTGAGGTGGATTAATCACTTGTAGCGCTCCATTTCTTCCTGAAATAGTTTCTAACTTCCCTTTACCGCTCAGAAAAAACGCCCTTAGATATTCGGTGCCGCTACTCCCCTCACTTCCGTCAGCTCCAAATAAATGAACCTCTGCATGCTGAAGGTCGAGATTTAGCCTTTCCGAATCCACGCGTCCCGTCTTTCGTGCACCGACCGGATCGGTCGCGGGGAACGTATACACTGATAGCTTGGTCAGGATGATGATTCGCGGCACTCCTAGCTCGACATTGATCCCTAAACCGCGAGATATCGAAGAGGTTAAAGAACCTCTTGCGAAGGTATCAACGGTTTCTTCAATTTCTGTTAGTGGAGTACGTTCCGGAAGCTCATCGACGAGGGATAAGACCATCTTGCGCCGAAAGCGGTCTTGAGCATCAGCCAAATTTGCTTTCCATCCCCTTCCGAAGAACTCATCAACCGCACTTCCGCTTGCACTGAGAGCATCGCTTTCCTCTTTGGAATAGGTAGGTATGCAGCCTCTGAATGTCTGCCTCACTCCTGATCCGTCGACTTCAAGGATTCCTATACTGATCTGTTCTCTCGGTGCAAAATTCTGTCCGATGGCGGGATCTCTAGTATTCAGAAGGTTTGCTACAAACTCTCGCCAGACCTGATTTTGCTTCGCGCGCTTTCCGTCCGGTTCGTCGACAACTAGCTGTCCATCGATCAGAATTAGCGTCTGACGTTTCGCACTTTCATATCCTTGAAGATTACAGAAACCATCTTCAATCTTGACCGCGTAAGCGTTTTGTCCCGTTCCGCAAAGCAGCAGAGCGACAATTGCGGCCATTATTAGGTGTCGAAGCATCTCGCGGTTCCTAAAGTATGTATTTAAGCCTTATGGGAAAGTATGTATTTAAGCCTTATGGGAAAGTATGTATTTAAGCCTTATGGGTTTAGCATTGAATTTTTGGGGGCTAATAAGCTCCACATCGCTGTCTTCTGTTCTAATCTGAGCAGGAACCTTGATCATCAGCTTTTGCCCCCTAGCAGCGGCAACAAGTTTGTTTCTGTAATCGTTCAACGTTGACTCGACTGCAGCGTCCTTCGCTACTAATCGTTTGAATTGCCTTTCAGCCTCTCGATACTCATTTCTATGTCGATTTCTCAGGACTCTGTCGGCTGCTCTGGCGGCCTTTAGCCTCTCTTCGGCCTCAGCATCAATCCTGCGGAATTGCCTATTGTTCGCCCGCTCTATTTTTTCCTGCGCTGCCCGATACTGCCGTTGAAACTTCGCACGGGTTAAAAAAGCATCTGTAAATGAAGGGTCCCGATCATGAGACAGATACGCAATTATGACTCCCGCAATGTAGACAGCTAGGTTCAACAGAAGGGATCCGCCAACGGTCGAAAGCCAACTTGGTTCCGTGCCCCCGATTATCGCGGCCTCCGTAATTGACTCAGCCAAATAGGCGGCGCGCGCATACCAAACGCTCCCCAAAACTGCGCCCAACGCTATCGATCCCAGCACCCACATTCTGTGTGCTGCAAATCTATCTATATCTTCGCGGTGCTCACCGAAATAATAGCTCCATTGCTTAATCAAAGTGCCGTGCAAATGGGAAGCTAGCGCTAAAACAATTGCGATCACAACCGTCGATCCTAGGGCAATTGCAGGTGTCATAAAGTTAAGTGCTGAAAAGCTCTCGAAGTTGATCATTGCTTCAAAAATACCGACAAACCCAAGAAGCAACCAATACCACCAGCCAGGAACCGTTGGGTGCCTTCCCCCATGATCGTTTTGCTTATCCTGATAGAGTTGCTCTGCGCTTTCCATCGCCTCGCGCAAGGCTGACAGCCTTCCGTATGCTGCCTGGTTTCGATCAATATGAGCTTTCTTAATCGTTCGCTTTCTATCGAGGCGGTCATCCTCAATTCGATCTGTCTCTAACGCAAGAAATACTGTGCGCCCCTTTTCGCCTATACTTGAGAAGATAGCATCAATTGTCGCCAGCGCCCCTATGCGTTTCGCTTCCACGTGGTCTTGGTACCAAGCCAGCATTACAGGGGTAAGGTAGGCTGGTTGTCGTCCTACAAAATCGGAAAGCTCTATAGACTCTTGGGAAACTTCATTCTCCAATTCCCCTATCAATTCATTATAGGCGGAACTCTTTCGGCCAAAGTCTGCAGTCGAGTATTCGTCGATGTCTTGCAAGTCTTCCACGATATGCCCCCCTTAAAAAGGCCCTCCGCGTATCCAAGCCATGTTCAACAATAAATCCGCAGATCACAGATCTGGGCAGTCATACAAAGAAACGTTTACGGATTAACTGGCTGCCAATCACCGGGCTCTAATCGACACCACAATTGCGGCTCAACTCTCGCGCTTTGCCCTTCTAGGCTTACTGTCTGCTCAGAATATCTACAGGCTGTATATTCTGGTTCTGTATTTGCCGACGATTTCGGCACGGGCGCTTCGCTAACCCTTGTTTGAACTGTGACTTGTGATCCATCCTTCGATTGAAACGACTGAACTCTTGATTGGTTTTGCCTGATGGCCTGTTCCTCAAGTGCGCGAATTCGGGCCCTGTCTTCGTCGTTAGCCAACTTAATAAAAATGGCGCAAGCTCCAGCTCCTACGGCTCCCCCGATGGCAGCTCCTTTGCCAGCGCTGCCAGCCTGACTCCCGATTACTGCGCCCAATGCTGCCCCTGCGCCGATTGACAACACGCACTTTGTGATTGCGCGGTCCATCGCGGTACTTCCCGGGCCGGACGCACATCCACTTAAGAAAATGATTGCTGATAACACTAGCGCTGTTTTGCGCTGCCCCATTGATTCATCCCCCCGATGCTGCGTTGCATCCAAAGTCAAAACAGATGCTCGACAAAATTCCTGTAGTTTGCAGAACCTCACTCAGACTTAGTTGATCTAGTGCGCTTCCAGTTCTTAACAGTCTCCATACCTTGGACTATGCAATCATAAATTGCCCTCTGCGTAAAGCGGGTGGGCCGACTGTTTGCGCTATTTGCCTTCACGCCACAGCCGGTGTCAGCCGGCAAGACGCGGTACTTCCATTACTAGGCGGGGTGTGCAGATTTGACGAGAATAAACGTGCGGCGAGGGCTGTGAAGGATGCGAAGTTTCGTTGGTTTTCTCATAGCGTAATGCGATGCGTTTAAAGCGTTTGAGCTTCCCAACGGCTTGTTCGATCCGAGCCCGTCCTTTGTAGAGCAGAATTGCAAAGCGCTTATGTGGCCTCCGCGCGCCTTTTCATTTAGGGATCACGGCAAGGGCTCCTTTGGCGCGGGCGAGGTCTCGGTTGGCGGCGCTGTCGTAGCCCTTGTCGGCAATGACAGCGCGCGGCGTAACATCGGGGCCAAGGCTCAAAAGGGTCGGAAAATGCAGGCTGTCAGCGGCTTCGCCGCTGGTCAGGTCGAAGGCGATGGGATGGCCGTCATGGTCGGTTTTGAGGTGGATTTTGGTCGAGAACCCGCCGCGCGAGCGACCGAGGGCTTGGCCATCTTGCTCCCCTTTGCGCCGGCTGCGGAGACATGCGCTCTGACCACGGTGCTGTCGAACATCTGGACCAAATGCGCTGAACGGCTGCACTCGGCCAAGAGCGCCATCATGTCCTCGAAGACGCCGGCGCGCGAAAGCCGGTCAAAGCGTCGCCAGATACTGTTCCAGTTCCCGAACTGTTCAGGCAAGGCCCGCCACGAAATATTGTGTACGGTGAAATAATGAAGCGCTTCGAGAAACAGCCTGTCGTCTTTGGCCTTGGCTCCGCACCTGGGCAGGCAAAACCGAAACGCCTCAAGCGCCAGGTCCCAGTCTTTGTTTTGCATTTTCGTGGGCATAGCCGACCCTCCGTAAAATCGGCTATCCATGAATCATATGTCGGCGGAACCGGGAAGCCTTAAACAGAGCGGTGAGTCAATTCGTCCACACCGCCTAGGAGGCGAGGAACGTGCCCGACTGTTCTTGGTATAGCCAAGCCCCGGCAACCGCCGCGACCGGCGCTTCAACCAGCCCCCACAGGCAGGACACCAGCGCGATCTCCACCGTCACCATGCCGCCGTTCCACATGGACCCCAAGAAGAAGACATAGGCGACCAACCAAAAGGCCAAGCCCGCGATCACTGCCGTGCGTGGCCCCGGGCCGAAACGCGGACGGATGGCCGCGTAAAGCCAAACCAGAAAGATACCGTAGAGAATTGTAATCAGCACACCGCCCGTCATCTGAGCGGTGGTCAACGCCGGAAGACCGAACCGGGTCCGCAGCGCATTCCATTCGGCCCCTAGGAGAATAGCGTTGAGGATCGTTTCTCCCACGATAATGATCAGACCCGCGGCCACGCCGCCGATCAGCACACACCAATAGTTGGTCCCGCTCATGGCCCCTCCTCCGCTGGGCGCGCCCACCATTGCGGGCACCCTCAAACAGTACAGTCACAGGACGTTTACCGCCGCTGCCCGGGACAGGTGTTGATTGCCGTCAACTTTGCAGGAAAACGAGTGAGCCGTTCAGTCCGCTGCAGGTTCGACGAGGCCGCAGCCGATGCGCCCGCCGGCGCCGCCAATCGGTTGGGTTTCGTGGTCATCCCGGTTGGCATGGATGATCAAGGTCGACCCGTCCTCGTCCAGCAAGGCCGGCTTGCCGCCTCGGCCGCTGATGGATACCAGATCCGTATACAGCTCCACATGCGCCGTTCCGTCTTCACCCACGATTAAGTTCGGCAAATTGCCCGCGTGGGGACCTTCCGGGTGAAAGAAACCATGCGGCCGGCCCGTGGGCATGATGTGGCCTTTGGCGCTTTTGAAGTGTTCCTCGCCGTCACAGGTGCCGACAGCGTGAAAATGCATGCCCCGCGCGCCGGCAGGCAGCCCCTTCACCTGCAGCTCCATGACGATTCCCTCATTACCCTGAGTATAGGTGGCAACACCGATTTCCTGGCCGGACACGTCGACAATGCGGCTTGTCGCCGTGGTGCCAATATCTTGTGCGCCAGCGGCGGTGGATAGTGCGAAAATGAGGGCGCCGGACAGCGCACCCGCTTTGAAGAACAGCATCGATAACAAACCTATCTTGGAGAGCGACAAACTTCACTCGAACGACGAACCGCTTACTAAGTTAATTCAGGGCATCGCGGCGGAAAAACGGATTGTCCCTATGGTTTTCATAGGTGTTGTCGATGAAAGACAAAGAAAGAAGGGGCAAATCGAAGACCTGCCCCTTTCCATATCGCGAAGACGCGTCTTCCCTACCACATGTCGTGCTTTTGCAGCTCTGTGCGGCCGACCACCATGTGGTGCACTTCGTCCGGTCCATCCGCAAAGCGCAAATGGCGCATGTCCGTGTACATCTCGGCCAGCGGCGTCCATTGAGAGATGCCCGTCGCCCCATGCATTTGGATCGCCTGATCGATGATCAAGCATACTTTTTCGGGCACCATGGCCTTCACGGCACTTACATAGACGCGCGCTTCCTTATTGCCCAGCACATCCATGGCCTTCGCCGCCTGAAGCACCATGAGGCGCATGGCGTCGATTTCGATCCGCGCGCGGGCAATCACTTCCACATTCTTACCCAGCTTGGCGATGGGTTTGCCGAAGGCCACCCGGGACCCTGCCCGCTTGATCATCAACTCTAAGGCCTTCTCTGCCTTGCCGATGGAACGCATGCAGTGATGGATGCGGCCGGGGCCCAGACGCACTTGCGAAATTTCGAATCCGCGCCCTTCGCCTAACAGGATATTTTCCTTCGGCACACGGACATTGTTGAACTTAATGTGCATATGGCCGCGCGGTGCGTGGTCTTTGCCGAACACCTGCATGCCTTCCAGGATCTCCACACCCGGCGTGTCGATGGGCACGAGAATTTGAGACTGTTGCCTGCTGGGCGCGGCATCAGGGCTTGTCTTGACCATGGTGATCATGATCTTGCAGCGCGGGTCGCCTGCCCCGGAAATGTAGAACTTCTCGCCATTGATGACCCATTCGTCACCTTCCAGCACGGCGCTGGTGCTGATGTTCTTCGCATCCGACGACGGCAGGCCCGGCTCGGTCATGGCATAGGCCGACCGAATTTCGCCATTGAGCAACGGCTCAAGCCATTGCTTTTTCTGTTCCGGCGTGCCCACCCGCTCCAGCACTTCCATATTGCCCGTATCGGGCGCCGAACAGTTGAGCGACTCGGACGCCAGCGGCGACTTGCCGAGTTCTGCCGCAATGTACGCGTAGTCCAGATTGGTCAGCCCTTGGCCGATTTCAGATTCGGGCAGAAAGAAGTTCCAAAGGCCGTTTTCCTTGGCCTTGTTTTTGGCGCCCTCTAGAAGCTCCATCTGACGGGGATGCCAACTCCAGCGGTCGTCCTTTTCTTTGTCGAGGGCGAAGAACTCCTCGGTGATGGGGTCCACATTTTCGGCAACATGGGTCTTCACAGCGGCCATTAGCGGTCGCGCTTCATCCGACATGGCCAGATTAAACAGGTCTTGATTGAGTTCCGACATTCGGTCGTCTCCCTCTGTGCTTGGTGTTCTTAGATGCGCCATCCCTATCAGCAAACGGCACGGGCGTTAAGCCGAAGTGGTGCGGCCACCTTCAGAAAGTCGTGTTCCCCCAGCCCAAATTGCGCTTTAGACTAGGAGATTGCGGGGCAACCGCCCCGGCAAACTCTGGAATGTTTCTGCATCTCATCAGGGGGAGAGTATGAGAGCGAACCAAATCGCCCAGCTTGCGTGGGCCTGTCTGCTTGTTCTTCTTGTCATCGCACCGTTTCAAAACGCCCTCGCCTATTCCTGCGAGCGCTTGGCCGAACTGGCGCCCGACGCCCGTGCGGCCATCCAGAAGGACATCGTCGAGAAAGGCGGTTATGTGATTGCCTTCCGGCATTCCAATAAGGACGAGCACCCTACAGGACGTCCCGGCTCGCTAACGGCGGATGGCGAACAGGCCGCGTCGGACGCTTATGTGCATCTAGGCCGCTTGTTGCGGGACGACAGCGGTGCCCGCAAAACCGATCGCGTACTGGTGTTCGAAAAAGAGTTTTTCCACCCGCGGGTGATGCAAACGCGCGAGCGCCTGTTCATGGGTTTCGAGTATGAGAAAGAAAGCATCACCGATGTGGAAGCCTGGTATGCCAAAAAAATGCGTAAGGGGCTTTCGCTCGGCAACCGCAATGCATTTCTTGTAGCCACCAACAAAGTGCTCAAGAAGCTTACTTGCAACGGCGCGCCCTGCCGAATGGGATGTCTTGAGGGCCTTGCGCTCAAACCGGATGCCTCTGGCGCATTCCAACAATGCTATCGTTTCTTCCCGTCGGAATGGGCGGCACCGACGGCAGGTGTCTTGCCCGAATGGGTAAGCAATACGGATATGGACGTCACGGGCGAATGCGCGGGCGCGCGTTAGCCGGTCAAGCATGCCCGGCAGGGGGACCATATTGATTGGCCCCCGCCCCGGCCTCCAGCGCAAAGTCGAGCAGCACCTGCGTAAGGGCACGAATGTCCTCACTAGGCGCATAGATCATCTGTCCACGGATTGCCATTGCCATAGCTAATGCTTGCAGTACATCGCCATTGCTTGTTTCGCCACACACTTGGATATCCTTGTCAATAGCATGAAGCAACTCGGTAACAAGCTGGCTCACACGCACTGGATCCGACGTGTCTTTGTGGAGGGGAAACTCAAAATCAAAGGTTTCGCCTGACGCCGTGACGGCTCGATAAGGAAGTTTCATGACTGTCGACCTTTTTTGGCGAGCGTGACAACGATACAGGGTCTAACAGGCTGCTGAAAAAGTCATCGCTTTATCTTCCCATGGTTCGAGACGGCGCTTTTGCGCCTCCTCACCATGAGGTTTTATTATATTTCCTCACCCTGAGGAGGGCCGATAGGCCCGTCTCGAAGGGGCCAGATGACTTTTTCAGCAGCATGCTAAAGACCTTCCATGAGATCTGCGAAGATTTTTTTCGCCTTACCGGGATGTCTCTTCGCTTTCGCCGCATCCAAATTTGAGGTGTGGTCGCCCACGAGAATCACGCCCACCATTCCCATGCCGTAGTGTGGTGTACACATATACTGATACGTTCCCTCTTGGGTGAAGGTGATCTCGAAATTCTTACCGAGTGGACTTCGCCAAGGTTCAGCACCAATGGGGATAGCCCCCTTTATACTTTGAGTATTGTGTCCCCTGTCCGACGACACAAACTTTACGGTGTCTCCGGATTTGATCCGCAGCAAAGCCGGATAGAAGACCTGCCGTTGCTTTGCATCTTCCGGGTGCGCATTAAGCATTTCGACCACATGTGTTACAGGCGCCTCTGCTAGAGCTGGACCTAAGTTTAATGCCATCAGTCCACAGACCGACATGAACATCCATAGCGCTTTACGGACAAACATCGTTTTACTCCAATCGGTTTTCGTCCCTCAGCGATTTGGCTGGCATATGCCGTTTGTTGATGTGGTGCGACGCCGCATGCGACGAGATGGACCATGCCGTCCGTATCAAGATCACTAGAACTAATGTGCGGGTCCAAGTGTCGCGTTGTAACGCGCGACAGACGCCCTATCTGATTTGTAACGCCCACCGACTGTTTACGGACGCTCACGTGATCCGCTTGGAAACCGGTGCATGACAGACAACTGCAACAAAATAACAGTGTATTACGACGGTGCTTGCACATTATGCATGCGAGAGATTGGCTTCTATAAAAACCGGCAAGGGGCGGAAGACATTGAATGGGTCGACGTCGGTGACATTGACGGCCCGTACGTCGCCGCAGACCTCACCAAAGACGACGCCATGGCGAAATTCCATGTGCGCACACCAGATGGCGGATTAATCAAGGGTGGCGATGCCTTCGCCCGCCTCTGGTCAGCGCTGCCCGGGTTCCGTCCTCTGGGACGAGCGGCCTCTGTCGCGCCTCTAAAGGTATTGCTGCGCGGTGCCTATGCCCTGTTTCTACCCCTGCGGCCCTACCTGCAAAGGCTCGTGCCGCCCCTGCCGGAGGCAACAACGCAACAATTGCCGAAATGGCTGAGACGCGACCTCCGTTCCAACCATGCTGGGGAAACCGGTGCCGTTGTAATCTACCGGGGGATCCTGGCCGTTTCACGCCATGACGCGGTGCGTGCCTTCGCTGCCGACCATTTGGAAACCGAACGACGCCACCTCGAACTCATGGACAAATTAGTACCGCCTCAACAACGCAGCCGCTTGCTGCCTTTGTGGCGCATCGCGGCATTTTTTACGGGCGCTTTACCTGCGCTCTTCGGTCCACGCGCGGTCTATGTCACCATCGCGGCCGTCGAAACATTTGTGGATCGTCATTACACCCATCAAATTGACCGCCTAAAGAAAGAGCAATTCTATCCCGAACTGCAAGTGGTTTTGGAAAGCTGTAGAGCCGACGAAATTCAACACCGGGACGAAGCGCAAACAAAGCTCTCATCAGATCCGGGTATTATTGCACGGGGCTGGTCGGCTTTGGTAAGCGTCGGGTCAGCAGGCGCGGTCGCTGCCGCACGACGCTTCTAGCCGAAGGCTGCGATCAAAAGGCTCGGCACCACTATACTACTAAGCCATACACGAAGGGTGCCATACCATTCCGGGGCCGCTGCACGGCGGCTCGCCCACATGTCGTGCAGGCCGACCACTGCAAACGCCGCTGCCAACACCAGCACACCGGGCTGATCCGGCAGAAAAAGTGCGGCCCAGGCGACAAGCGAGGGGATAACGCTGATCGTCAACGGAACGGCCAAACCAGGCGGGTCGTCCCTTTGCTTCCCCATGGCAAGCCCCCACTGTACGCCGCCGAGAAACGACAGGATAACGGCACCATAGCTCGTCACCGCGAACGTTATGGCCGGCGCCAGGGCACCCGTGTCAATCACCGCCGCGGCGGCCAGGGCCACAAAGGGAACAGCGCCGAGAGCCCCAAGCAGTGCCGGAGCGAAGGGGACAGAAGACGGGTCGGCTTGTCTTTTGCCGGCCTGTACGACGCTCATGAACGGCCCGCTTCACCGACGCGGTCGAGTTGACCTTCAATCGCCTTGGTGACAGCGGTTGACGTCGGCGCGATAGGCGATGGGAACCAATCCGCCAGCTTGCCGTCGGGCCCCACCAAATATTTGTGGAAGTTCCACCCAGGCGCCGCAGTGGCCCCAAGCTCGTCGGCGGCCCATCGGTAGAAGGGGTGGGCCTCGGGGCCCTTCACCGCGACTTTCTCGGTCATTGGAAAGTCCACATCGAAATTAACTTCGCAAAAGCGCTTTATCTCCGCTTCCGTCCCCGGCTCTTGATTGCCGAAATTGTTGGACGGAACCCCCAAAACGACCAATCCGCGGTCGCGGTAGGTCTCCCACACAGTTTGAAGATCTCCATATTGCCGGGTGAAACCGCAGCGTGACGCCGTGTTGACCACCAGAACCGCTTTGCCGGCAAAGGCGGATAACGGCAACGGGTCCCCGTCAATCGACGTGAAATCGAAATCGTGAGCCGTCAAGTCGGCGGCATGACCCGGCACGGCCCAGCAGACAAAGGCGAGAACGAGAAATAGTCGAGAAACCATGCGCAAAGCCCTAGAAAATCTAATGTCGTAGCTTATACGTACCAGAGAGAAGCCGGATCATCCTAGATCCGCGATCGCGTTTTGATAGGTTGATGGCATCATCTTCTTCCACTCCGCTCCCCCGCACCGTGGCGGTCATCGGCGCAGGCCTGACCGGCCTGGTTGCGGCGCGTGCCCTGCACGATCACGGATTCGCCGTGACGGTTTTCGAGAAAAGCCGGGGCTTGGGCGGACGGCTCGCCACCCGCCGAACGCACGAGGGCCACGCTTTCGATCACGGCGCTCAATACATCACCGCGCGGGGCGACGCCTTTTCGGCGTTTTTGGCCGACGCCGTGGCCAACGGATCGGGAAGCATTTGGCGCCCACGCGGATCGTCTTTCGGTGCGGTCGATGCGAAGGAACATTTCGTCGGCGCCCCTGCCATGAATGCGCTTGTGAAACCCCTTGGCGCGGATCTTCCGGTGAGACTGCAACATCGCGTGGTTCAAATTATGCGTGCCCGCAGCGGTTGGAGTCTGACCTTGGACGGGGCAGATACCCCGTCCGTCTTCGATGATGTGATATGCACGGCCCCCGCGCCTCAAACGCGCGAACTGCTGGCCTGGGACTCTGCGCTTGCCGAGCAGCTCGCATCGGTCGACATAGCCCCCTGTTGGGCGTTGATGTTATCGTTCGACCACGCCTTCGATCCGGGCGCCGATGTTTTTCGATCGGAAACGGCAGCGATTTCTTGGATAGCACGCAATTCCTCAAAGCAGGGCCGCCCGGACTCTCCGGAATGCTGGATCGCCCATGCAAGCCCGGAGTGGAGCCGGCAGAATTTGGAGCGCGCGGCAGATGATGTCGCTGGAGAACTCACGGCCTTGTTCCATGAGCGGTTGAGAAGCTCCGTCCCCACCCCGTCCTATTCTGTCGCGCATCGGTGGCGGTACGCCATGACCACGGCACCATTGGGCACGCCTTCTCTTTGTACGGAAGATCAGTCGCTGTTCATCGGCGGCGATTGGTGTCTTGGCGCTCGTGTCGAAGCGGCGTTTGACAGCGGCACGGCAATCGCCCAAGCCATGATTGCCCGCTAAGCCACGGTTAGAGCGCCGGGCGAAAAAGTGGAATCCGGTTTTTCGCGTTACCGGCGCGGCCATCAAAGAATCCGCAGCATCACCCGGTAAGCGTGATTAGCGTCATTCGCAAATCAATTAACCTGTTTTCTTAAAGTTTAGCATCATTCCAAGTTTCCGTTAGGTGTTTCCCCGCGGATCGGCTAGGGTCGGCGTCACGCTGATCCCTGGCCGGACCCCGATCGTTTGCGTCCGTCAGCTCTCCCAAGGTTGGCGGCGGAGCATAAATAAAGGGATCTGTATGACGGGCGCGAAGAAGCTCAAGATTGGCATACTCGACATCGTCTCGCGTAACCCGAAACCCACGCTGTATGGGCGGGTGATGCATGGAAATTTAGCCAGCATCATGCCCCAAGCCGTCGGCGTGTGGTGCGAGGAAGCGGGCCACCAGGTGCACTTCATCTGCTTCACGGGTTACGAGAACCTGACGATCGATTTCCCGGACGACTTAGACATCCTTTTCATCGGGGCGTTTACCCAAAGCGCGCAGCTCGCCTACGCCATGAGCAACATGTTTCGACAGCGCGGGGTGGTGACGGTCTTGGGCGGCCCCCATGCCCGCTGTTATCCGGAAGATGCGCAGCGCTATTTCGACTACGTGTTGGGGTTTACGGACAAATCGCTCATCGCTGACGTGTTGGCGGACTGCGCCCAACACCGCCCGATAGGCCGCTATATGAGCGCCAAAGGCCAACCGGTCGATCTGCCGGGTGTGCGTCAGCGGTGGAAATACATCGAGGCGACGCTGGCCAAAACCGCCACCAGCTTCAAGATCGTGCCCATGATCGGCAGCCTGGGCTGTCCGTATACCTGCAGTTTTTGCATCGACTCGGTTGTCAAATACCAGCCCCTGGATTTCGACGTTATCAGCGACGACCTGAAATTCCTGCAAACCAAATTCAAACGGCCCATTGTGGGGTGGCACGATCCGAATTTCGGTGTGCGGTTCGACGATTATTTGTCCGTGATCGAACGAAGCGATCCGGAACGGCGCATGCGCTTTATTGCCGAAAGCAGCCTGTCCTTGATGTCGGAGGAAAAGGTCAAGCGTTT
>JANQMY010000554.1 GCA_028279895.1 Alphaproteobacteria bacterium | reverse complement strand
CCCGGCAAGGGTGTTGAGCTGCAAGGTGCCCCCGGCCAGCACGAAGAACAGCACCCTTGCCGGGATCGGCCTTTTGGGCGCGGCTTACTTGGCGTTGCGCTTCGGCTCACGGTTGTTAAGCGGTTGGATCGGCGGCACCATGGCCGGCATTCCGGACGATCAACGCCGCTGGATCGGCCTCGCATTGACGCCTCAGGCAGGGGTGGCACTGGGTATGGCGCTGGTCGCCGCCAATCATTTTCCGGATTATGCCGATGTGCTGATTTCCATCGCCATCAGCACGACGATCATCTTTGAGCTTTCGGGGCCCCTGCTCACTCAATTGGCGCTTCAGAAAATGGGCGAGACGGGCGCCGCGCCCGATCCGTATACGGACAAGGAAGATATCTAATCGATACGCCGCGCCTCGGCACCGGGCGGTTCCCCGCCTTCCACATCGCGCACCTCCGCCAAGGCGGGCCTGTCGCCATACATACGGTAGAACATCTTGATCCAGAAGGGCGAGAACAGAGTCGTATAGGCGATCACCAGCACCATGGCCGCATAGGTGGCGCCGTCCAAAATCCCGGCGGACCGGCCCAACTCGGCAAAGATCAAGCCCACTTCACCGCGCGGCACCATGGCCATGCCCACCGCCGAGCGCACCAGCCAGTGTTCCCGCACCAAGCAAAAGCCGCCCGCGATCTTTCCGGCGATCGCCGCAAAACCCACCGACAGGGAGAACACCCAGATAAAAGGCGAGGTCCATTCCACTTCGCGTAGGTCGAGGGACAAGCCGACGGTCACGAAGAAGATCGGCGTAAACAGTTGCACGATAGGCTTCATGTCCCGTTCGATTTCATCCGAAAACTGACGGTCTTGCGCCAGGGCGGCACCGAAGGGCAGGAAGAAACGCCGTGACAGGGCCAAGCCGGCCGAAAAACCGCCCAGCAGTTCCGGCGCCCCCACGGCATGTGCAAGCCAGGCAAACACCAGCACCAGAGACACGATCGACGTGGCCACCAATCCCGGCATCTGGGCCATGCTGTGATAATGGCTCAGCATGAACGAGACGCCCTTGGCGATCACCGGCGCGAGCACGAAGAAGATGCCGATAAAGAAAGCGAGCCGCACCACATTCGCGCCGCTGAGATCGCCCGTGCGCGAAAACTCGTACAGCATGGCCAGCAGCAAGACACCGAGAATGTCGTCGATCACCGCGGCGCCCAAGACGATCTGTCCTTCAGCACTGTTCTGTCGCCCCACATCCCGCAGGATACGGACGGTCACGCCGATGCTGGTGGCGGTCAGCGTGCCGCCGATAAACAGGGCCAGCAAAATATCGTGCCCGAACAAATACCGGCTGGCGCCGTACCCCACGATAAAAGGGATGATAAAACCGCCCAGCGCGGCCACCACCGACCGACCGCCGGATTTGGCCAGGCGGCCCACATCGGTCTCCAGCCCCACCTCGAACAGCAGCAGGATGATGCCGATTTCAGCGAGCAATCGAATGGTTTCGGTGGGGTGCACCCAACCCAAAAGGCTCGGCCCCAGAATGATCCCCGCGCATAACTCGCCAATGACCGAGGGCGCGCCAAAGCGGCCGGCGACTTCGCCCGCCAGCCGCGCAGCAATCAGTATGCCCGCAAGCTGAATGAAGAATTGCGCGGTATCCATGATCCCCGTCGATCCGCCGAACGACCGCCGGCGGTTTAAGACTATTTGGGATCAAGTGTCGCCCATGGCGCGCCCTCGCCATTGATGTAAATCAACGGCAGTGCCGATTCACGCCACTGCTGTGGCGTTTGCGCAAGAAGACAGTCTACGCTTTATACTGATCAGCATTTTTGAGCAGATGCGCCGCGCCATGTTCCGCATTGAGGATGGCGCATTTGCCGAACAGCTTTTCTTTCTGTCCACCGAATACATCGCGGTTTGCCGCCAGGGGCGCCAGCTCCCCGGCCAATTTCTCCGCCAGCGGGAATAGACTGTCCAGTTCCACCGCATGCTGAACGATGCCGGCTGCAAGCGCGTCTTCGCCGGTCCAGCGGCGGGCGAGCTGAACGGTTTCGTAAAACACATTGGCAGGTAGTTTGTGCCGGAACAGAGCCAGTTCCGGCAGCGGGATTGGCAGTCCGAGCTGCATTTCATTGGCGCAGACAAAGCCGCGGTCGATCCGCTGAATGCGCACATCGTGACACAGGGCCATCATAAATCCGGCGCCGAAAGCATGACCGTTGATGGCGCAGATAGTCGGCAGCGGTAAGGTGATGATGCGGCCCATCAGCGCCATAAACTCATCGCCGAATACCGTCCGGTCGCCGCCTTCCGGATGCAGGTCAGGCGCTTGCACCCAATCCAAGTCCAGGCCGTTGGAAAAGAACTTTTCATCGACAGACCGTGTGATCAGCGCAGCAGGCCCCGTTGAGGCCTCCACCTCGTCCAGCGCCTTGGCGATTTCGCGGACAAAGGCCGTATTCCAGCGATTTTCGCCCGCATTCATCGTCAGGGTGAAAATGGACCCGTCTTTCTCCAGTTCGATCACGCCAATCCCTCCCTTTCCAAATTGTGCCGGACTTCTGACGTCGGATCTTTATTGGCAACGGCCAGCCATGTAAACTCGCCGGAACCATCAAAACACTTTTTCTGGGTGTATTTTCCATAAAACGAAACGTTAACA
>JANQMY010000532.1 GCA_028279895.1 Alphaproteobacteria bacterium | reverse complement strand
CCGCGCGCAAGCTGGGGCATGGTGCGCGGCGTGGTGCGCAACAGCTCGAGCGAGCGGGCCCAGGGCACGCGAAACAGGTTGGTGCGGCGCGCCAGTTCGAAATAGGACCCAAGGACCATCCATGTGGCAATGCCGAAGCCAAGCGCAGCCAGGGCCTGACCGAGCCCTCCTAATGCCAAAAGCCCTAGTGCCACCGCAACACTCAGCGCAATCACCACTTTGAGGCGCTGAACAACGCCGGCCAGATCCGCCCTTTTCCACGACAGAGCCGCACCGATCGGAACAGCCAGCAGTAGCGGGATCATAAGTGGGATAAACGTGCCGTTGAAATAGGGCGGCCCCACGGACACTTTGGCCAAACCGAACGCGTCGATGAAGAGCGGATAGAGCGTCCCCACAAAGACGGTCGCTGCGGCAACGGTCAGCAGGAAATTGTTGAGGACAAGACCGCTTTCACGGCTGACCGTGGCAAACAATTGTCCGGAAGAAAACTCGCGGGCCCGCCAAGCAAAGAGCAGCAGCGCACCGCCAACCAGCACCACCAAAATGAGCAAGATAAACAGGCCGCGATCGGGATCGTTGGCAAAAGCATGCACCGAACTCAACACACCGCTCCGCACCAAGAAGGTTCCGATCAAACTTAACCCGAATGTGGCGATCGCCAGAAAGATCGTCCAGACTTTCAGCGTGTTGCGCTTTTCCACGACAATGGCCGAATGCAACAAAGCGGTGCCCAACAACCAAGGCATGAACGACGCGTTTTCAACCGGGTCCCAGAACCACCAGCCACCCCAGCCCAACTCGTAATAGGCCCACCAGCTTCCCAGGCCGATACCGATGGTCAGCGACACCCAGGCCGCCAAGGTCCACGGGCGCACCCAGCGCGCCCAGGCCGAGTTGATGTCCCCGCCGATGAGGCCGGCCACCGCGAAGGAGTAGGCCATGGAAAAGCCCACATAGCCGAGATACAGAAAGGGCGGATGGAACGCCAAGCCCGGATCCTGAAGGATCGGGTTCAGGCCCTGCCCTTCCAATGGGGCCGGCACAATCCGCGCGAAAGGATTGGAGGTCAGAATCACAAACAACAAGAAGAGTGTCGATACGATCGCGTGCACACCCAGCACGCGGGCCTTGAAATCGAAAGGCAGATTACGCCCGAAAACGGACACAAGCGCGCCGAACAGAG
The DNA here is from genome assembly GCA_028279895.1 of Alphaproteobacteria bacterium. Classification (GTDB taxonomy): domain Bacteria; phylum Pseudomonadota; class Alphaproteobacteria; order JANQMY01; family JANQMY01; genus JANQMY01. The sequence goes on along the minus strand of JANQMY010000532.1, from coordinate 679 downwards.
CCAGGATCAGCAACCAGAGCAGCATTGAGCCTTCGTGATTGCCCCACACACCGGATATCTTGTAAATCATCGGTTTTTCCGTGTGCGAATTAATCAGCACGTTCTGCACGGAAAAATCCGAGACGACATAAAGATAAGTCAGGCAGGCGAAAGACGCCGCGGTAAGCACCAGTTGGGCCTGTGCGGCGCGGTCACCCACGCGCATCAACGACAAGATGCCGTGGTGGGCGCCGTAAAGCGGCACGGCCGATTGCACCAGCGACACACAAAGTGCCAAGATCAGAAAGAATTGGCCGAGTTCCGCAGTCACTTAATAATCCTTAGAATAGTCTGCATCCTGTTCATCGCCCTTCCAAGTGCCCGCTTTCTTTAGGGCCTCGGCAACCTCGGGCGGCATGTAGTTTTCGTCATGTTTCGCGAGGACATTCGACGCCTGGAACAATCGGCTTTCGTCAAACGCACCCTCGACCACAACGCCTTGGCCTTCGCGAAACAAATCGGGCAACGCCCCGGCATAGGCCACCACAACGCTTTCCGCCCCGTCCGTCACCGTAAACTGAACTCGGCTCTCGGCGCCGTATTTTACGCTGTCATCAGCGACCAAGCCGCCGACGCGAATGGTTTTAAGGGGAGCAATGTCGTTCTTCACTATGTCGGAGGGGCTGTAGAAAAAGACAAT
>JANQMY010000459.1 GCA_028279895.1 Alphaproteobacteria bacterium | reverse complement strand
TGAAACGCGATTTCTCTATAGCGATCCCAACCTTCATCGAATTGTCCACGGAACCGGCTGATCCAATCCTTGGGCGCATGGTGCGGCGCATGCGTTGCGCCAGTGGCAAACCACAAAAAGAAGGGCCTGTCGGGATCGACCGAACGCAGCGTTCGAATCCACGATATTGACCGGTCGGCCATTTCGGTCGTCAGGTGATAATCCTTCCTTGGTTCATGATGTATCACCGGGCTCGTATTCTCAAATAATGTCGGCTCCCATTGATTCGTCGCACCGCTATTGAAACCGTAGAAATACTCAAACCCCTGACCGTTCGGCCACCGATCGAACGGCCCGTTGGGGCCGGTTTCCCAATTGGGCGTATTGTGCCACTTACCGAAGGCGGCCGTTGCATACCCGTTCTGCCGCAAAATTTCGGCCACACAGCACACACTTTTAGGCCAAGCGCAATTGTGGCCGGGGAAACCAATGGTCATCTCGGCCGCGGTTCCACCTCCGCTCAAATGTGCGTTGCGACCCGTGAGGATGGCTGCTCGGGTGGGTGTGCAGATCGCGCAAGTATGGAAGGTATTGTAGCTCAGCCCCTCGGAGGCCAGCCGATCCAATGCCGGTGTTGGGGTCAAGCCGCCAAAGGTTCCCGTCTGGGCAAATCCAACATCATCGAGAAGGATGACTAAGATGTTTGGTGAGTTCGGCGATGCCATAGTCCGCTTGGGCTGTTCGGGCACCGATTCCTCACGCGTTCGACCGATCTTTCCGGTAAATGCGGGGTCGGGACGTGGCAGAGGATCCGCATTGCGCTGGCGGCCACCATTGTTGTCCGAACGGGCCATTTCTCACCTGCAGTGATTACTTTATTTTAATGACAAATATCTCTTTTGGATTTCGAGATATAAATATTATATAATAATTAAATTGAAATTTAGCGATACTCTGTAAATATTGTGAAAATCCACTATTGTAGAAGAAAAACGTAAATGGTCGTGACCCGTCTCCCCAGATGGTACGATACAATGAAAACCAGATATTTAAAAATATCTTAACCTCTTGTTCAGAAAACCTAAACCAAAAGACGTCGTTAGGCCGCTCCTCGACTCTGCAAGGAAGGGTCACCATGTGGGGCATCGTGGTCGCGCATCACGGCCACTGCGGCGTCGATTCAGCGGCGTCGATGCAGCGGCGATCGTTGCCAAGGTCGATGGTTTGATGATCGGGAAATCCGTTTACAATAACGGGATTAATCCAAGTTGATATGCCAAACGGGTGCGCGAGGGGTTCAGCGCCTGCGGCCCCGGACCTTACATGCCCGGTGACAATTCCTGGCGCAAAGTCGCTAGTGCGTTTTTCATGCCGTCCCTGAGCAGGACCAGATCCGATGAACCGGCGATAAGGCGGTGGCCGCGCCTGACAAGCGTCTTTGCGTCGTGGCCCGGTACCGGCATGGAGCCGAGAAACTTGCCGGCACACCGGGCCGCGTCTTCTGCTTTCGTGACGGCGTCGCGGTAGGCGGAGCTGTCGAAAGCGCCGATCTCCCCAAAGCTGCCGGACAGGTCGGTGGGACCGATGAAGATCATGTCGATGCCGTCGGTCCCGGCGATGGCGCCAGCGTTGACGATGCCCTCGACGGTCTCGATTTGCGCCATCAGGAAGAGATCGTCATTGGCATGGGTGATATAGCCGGGATCGAGTCCGTAGCCTGAAGCACGGACCACCGCCGAGGCGCAGCCGCGCCGGCCGGCTGGTGGATAGCGGCAGTCGGCGACCATGGCCCTGGCCTCCGCGCCCGTAGAGATCATCGGCACCATGAGGTTTTGCGCCCCCACGTCCAGCAGGCGTTTGAGCAGGAGCGGGGCATTGCCGGTTGGCCTGACGACGCAAGCAGTCTCCGTGCCGCCAAGGACGCGCAAAGTATCGACCACGCGGTCAAGCCCGTGGGGACTGTGTTCCAGGTCGAGTACGACAAAGTCGAACCCGATCATAGCCGCCATCTCACAGGCTGTAACCCAGCCGTCGTTAATCCAGATGCCGCCCAGAGCGTTTGGGCCAGTGAGCTTGTCTCTGAGATTCATTGCCGGCTTCCTTTCCTTTGTCGCCGGACATGATGACGAGAAGATTCTGCTGCCTTATGCAAGCAACTCCGTTGATCCTTCCCGGACCTTTAAACCGGTGTGCCGGTGGAATGGTGAAGGGGAGTCCCTTGCTCCGGATCGGGAAGGCTGCTTGGGCGCGCTTCGCTGACGTTGGAGAGTGTCCCGATGAGCGCCTTGGCGATCTGTTCCAGGAGGTTCGGACAAACACCTTCCGGCCCGTCTGACTTGAGATGGAAGAATTTGTGCGGACCCATGAGGGAGAACGCTGAATACCCCCTTTCCAGAATCCACCTGATCTCTCCATGCTTCCGGTTATAGATCTCTGGAGTGAGGTGCTCGAGTTCCCGAAACCCCTTTGCCAACAGGGCCTGAATGTCCTGGGAGCCGAACAACCAACTGTCTCGCTCCGGGCCGTCGGGAATGAGAACCCCGTCCTTGTCCTCCCAGTGCAGCGAGGCGATCGACGCGCCGAGATGCACCCAACAATCGGTTACTTCCGGCCGCGGCAGCGCGACATCCTCGAAAAGGTGGTGAATGCCCATATGTCCGATCTCGTGACCGGAGTTTGAAAGAAACAGAAAACTGTTGTCTTGCTTACTATTGGCGGCCCAACCAGCGAGCTTGAGAAACAGGGCTATGCCAGCCCCCCGTTCGCCTCCGCATCGGAACCAACCACTTTGCGGCGTGGAGACGATTATCCAGCGGGGTCCGCGCGCCAACCGCCCAATGACGTTCCGGGCATAGCTTGCTGGGTTATCGTGGCCAGAGAGTTGGAATGCCACTTCGTATCGCCTTCGCGCCGCCTGTTCCAAGATATGCCAGTGGCGCGGCGCAATCATCGCAACGGGAATCGGCCACGGGACTTGGTTGTAAGGCGGGATGACGTTTTGCCCATAGATCTCGCCCGATGGATGTGGGGAACAGCCGATGATCGCTTGTGCTCCCGCCTGCGTCAGTTCATTAATGATACGGGCATGGCAGCTTGCGCGGGTCACCATGTTGTCGTCGAACCGGACCAGCGCGATACTACCGGTAACAGCGACCTCGTCGCCCTCCTCGGTCAGAACCAGTCGCGCCACCTGCGGCCCCG
>JANQMY010000452.1 GCA_028279895.1 Alphaproteobacteria bacterium | reverse complement strand
CAACGGCACCGTGGTGTCATTGGAAAACCGCCAAACCAAATTGCGGGACCGCTACCTCGATCTTACGCCCGTCGACTTACCGCCAGCCTATCGGCGCTAGTGATTATGCTATCGGTGGCGCATTGCGGTCGAGCAGGGCACGCCAGGCGGATCGAAAATCATCCGCGGTCCACTCTCGTGCGAATTGGGCCGCGGCTTGGCTTAGCTGGCTGCGTTCCTCGTCCGGCATCGCGGCCAACCGGCGAAACCCGTCCGCAATCTCGTTGACGTTGAGCGGATCGACGCAGATGCCATGATTGCCGATAGCTTCGGCCTGAGCAGTATTGGCGCTGACAATCGGCACCAGCCCGGCGTAAGACGCTTCGATGGCGGGAACGCCAAACCCTTCCAGCAAGCTCGGCAGGACGAACCCTTTGGCGTGGCGATAGAGCCATCGCAATGTGGGGTCGTCCACCTGACCCAGAATATGTACGCCTTCTACATTGGCGGCCGCATCAGCGATTTCGTCGTGACCGTGTCCGCGTGGACCGCAGATCACATGGGCGTAGCCTTGGCGGCCTAGTCCACTCCGGTCGAAGGCTTCGATGATCCGTGGGTAGTTCTTTCGTGTTTCTAGGGCGCCGACGGACAGCGTAAAGTCGGTCAACGGCAAATCAGGCGGCGTCTCTGCGCCGTCGACGGCTTGGGGGCGGGTAAAAAGGCGGATGGTATGCAGGAAGCGGAAGTCCGAGCCGAACAGCTCAATAAATGCGTCGCGTGACGCATTGCTGACAAACACAACGCCAGGTGCTGCCGCTTTGATCTTCGCATAAGCCGTTTCGTAAAGCGCGCTGGTGCGTGGATCGAACAAGTTGCGATGGCTCAACGGGCCCACATCGTGACACAGCACAATGTCTTGAGAAGTAAGCGGCGCCCGAAGCACATAAAGCGGATCGAAAAAAACCGTCGGCAGATTGCGGCACCGGGCGGGTTGGGGCCACGGATACCTGTCGCTCGCTTCAAGCCGGGAGATTTCGAACATCATGGCGCGCGTCAACAGTTTCCGAATCAACGTCGTTTCGGCTGCGCCCGGCCAAAAGAGCCGCCAGTAACGCACGGCCTCAAAATTATCACAGCAGGAATCGACGATCTCTTTGGAAATGTGATACGCGCCGGTACGATTCATTAAGGCCAATGAAAAGTCAGCGAGGTATTTTTGAGTCACGGAGTTCCCAACATGCCGGGCGTTGAAGGTATGAAATACCAATGTGTTACACTAAATATTTGAAGCAATAAAATCAGTATCGCAAACAACGCCGCCATTGCCGGGCGTGAAGACGCTTAGGTCAGACGGCGAATGTGGATTGCCGTATAAGCGATTGAGAGCATGATCGAATTGGACCGCATGATACCGCATATCTCTGTTGCTCCCATGATGGAGTGGACGGACCGGCATGAGCGGTATTTCCTGCGTCTGATTTCGTGTCACATTCGCCTGTACACGGAAATGATCACGGTCGGCGCGATGCTGCACGGCGACCGCGACAGGTTATTGGGCTTCGACGATGCGGAACATCCGGTCGCACTCCAATTGGGGGGCAGCGACCCTGCCGCGCTTGCCCAATGTGCCAAGATTGGCGCCGACTGGGGGTACGATGAAATCAACCTCAATGTGGGCTGTCCGTCGGACCGGGTGCAGTCCGGCCGATTTGGCGCGTGCTTGATGGAAGAGCCGGATTTGGTGGCGCGGTGTATTGCCGCCATGGCCACGGCAACCGCTGTGCCGGTAACCGTCAAGTGCCGTCTGGGTATCGACGATCAACAGGTGGAAGAAACATTGCCCCGTTTCATTCAGCAGATGGCCGAGGTGGGCGTGCGCACCGTCATTGTCCATGCCCGCAAAGCCTGGCTCGAAGGTCTCAGCCCAAAAGAAAACCGGGATATCCCGCCGCTGGACTATCCGCTGGTGTACGCCATGAAGCAGCGTTTTGCGGATCTGGAGATCGTCATCAATGGGGGCATCCCCGACCTTGAGGCGGCGGCGCAGCACCTTCACTACGTGGATGGCGCGATGCTCGGGCGGGCGGCCTACCAAAACCCGTACGTTCTCGCCTCGTGCGATCAGCGCTTCTTTGGGGCGCACGAGCTGCCCAAAACGCGCCGCCGGATCGTCGAAGAATTCTTGCCCTATGTGGACCGCAACCTCGCGGCTGGCGTCCCACTTCACGCCATGACGCGCCATATTCTTGGGCTGTTCAACGGCCAGCCCGGTGCGCGAAGGTGGCGGCGCACGCTTAGCGAAAATGCCCATAAGCCCGGTGCAGACACCGATGTGATAAGAATGGCGCTCGACTCGGTCCTTGCTGCCGGTCAGGATCGGTCGCCTTCCGAGCGGGACGGTCAAACCGTGCCCGCCTGATCATCGGTCACGGTTTATGGACGGCACTTACGAATTTCAATTTTTGCTTCTCTTCGCGCTTGCTCTCCTGACGGCCGGTGTGATCGCGGGCGTGCTGGCCGGTTTGTTGGGGGTGGGCGGCGGTATCGTCATCGTCCCGGTGTTGTTCCATTTGCTGACGGCGCTGGGCATCGACGAGTCGGTGCGCATGCATGTCGCGGTGGGGACGTCGCTCGCGACGATTATTCCCACATCCATCCGCTCCACACTAAGCCATCGACAAAAGGGGGCCGTGGACGAAGATATTTTGCGATCTTGGGCCCTGCCACTTGTGGGCGGGGTGATACTGGGCACTATTGCGGCGGATTTTTCATCCGGTTGGACGTTGACACTGGTGTTCGCGGTAATCGCACTGCTGGCGGCGTTCAACATGGCCTTCGCGCGCGAAGAATGGCGCTTGGGAGACGGTTTGCCGACGGGCGGCGGCAAAACAGCCATGGTGGGGACCATGGGCTTTTTCTGCAGCATGATGGGCATTGGCGGCGGTACGTTTGGCGTCACGGCCATGACCTTGTTCGGCGTGCCCATCCATCGGGCCGTCGGCACGGCAGCGGGTCTTGGTCTGATCATCGCGGTGCCGGGCACGCTGGGATTCATCATTGCGGGGTGGGATGCGCCGTTGCGGCCGCCAGGGTCGCTGGGCTATGTGAATTTACTGGGGTTTGCGCTGATCGTGCCGGCCACCGTCTTGGCGGCGCCTCTTGGGGTGCGGTTGGCGCATAGTCTGGACACCCTCAATCTGCGCCGTGCCTTTGCCGTATTTCTGGCGCTCACCTCTTTACGGATGTTTTGGGATGTTTTGGGCGTGTAACTGGAGAAAGACTTATGGCGGTCGATAAGGAAGGCCTCACCCAACTTGGACAGAACGTGTCCATGGCGGCTTCGCCGGAGGAAGCGGTGTTGGAACGGGTGCCGAACCCGCAACGCGGTGAAATCTATGTGACGCGGTTTACCTGCCCGGAGTTCACCTCCATCTGCCCGGTGACGGGGCAGCCGGATTTTGCTCATCTGGTGATCGATTATGTGCCGGACGACTGGTTGCTCGAGTCAAAATCTCTAAAGCTCTTCTTGCACTCGTTCCGCAATCACGGGGCATTTCATGAAGATTGCACGGTGATGATCGGACGCCGCATTATGTCGGAGGTGGAACCGAAATGGCTGCGCATCGGCGGTTATTGGTATCCGCGCGGCGGCATTCCGATCGACGTGTTTTGGCAAAGCGGTCCGGCGCCAAAGGCAGTTTGGCTGCCCCCGCAAGACGTCCCGACTTATCGGGCGCGCGGTTAGCGCTAGATCTTCTGATCGTACTCGCCCACATCCGGGATTTTGGACAGGCGCCCGTCAATGTCGGCAAACATGGCGCGCATGTTGTTTTCCGAGGTGGGGCTTTCCACCACGATCACCAGGCCCGGCACATTTGATGAAGCCCGCACCAGGCCCCAGGTCCCGTCTTCCAAAACCACGCGCACGCCATTGACGGTAATCAGCTCACGGATTTTTTGACCGGCGACGCTCTCGCCGCTATTCTGAGCATCCTGATAAATTCCCGTGACCTGCTCGACCACACCGTATTTCTTGTCGTCGGGGCAGTGGGGCGACATGGTGGGCGACCCCCAGGTCTTGGGCAGGTCGTCCCGCAAATCCGCCATGGTTTTGCTGGGATTGCGGTCGAGCATTTGGCAGATAGCAATGGCCGAAACCAGACCGTCGTCGTAGCCG
>JANQMY010000433.1 GCA_028279895.1 Alphaproteobacteria bacterium | reverse complement strand
GGAGAACCAGGCCACCGCGGATCAGTTCCTGCGAAATGTCGACAGTGCCATCGTCATGCACACTGCCTCCACCCAATTTGCCGATCGCGGCGAATTCGGCATGGGCGCCGAGATCGGCATCGGCACCGGCAAACTTCATGCCCGTGGTCCGGTGGGGGTGGAACAGCTCACCAGCTTTAAATATGTGGTGCGGGGCACCGGCCAAACGCGGCCTTAGAGACGTCACCTGCGCCTTATGAAGCTTCCTCTGCAACGCCCCTGGCTGGCGAAAGGCATGCGCATCGGCCTGCTGGGCGGATCATTCAATCCTGCCCATAGCGGTCACCGCGACATCAGTCTGACGGCATTGGCGAGGCTTAAACTCGACCGCGTGTGGTGGATGGTGTCGCCGCAAAACCCGTTAAAGGCGACGGAAGGCATGGCCGGCCTTTCGCAACGGCTGGAAGGTGCGCGCAAAATCGCCAACCACCCACGCATTCATGTGACCGACATTGAGCGTGTTCTCGGCACGCATTATACGCGCGACACATTGGTGCATCTTTGCACCGTATACCCCCACGTCTATTTCGTCTGGTTGATGGGGGCCGACAACATGATTCAATTACCGCGATGGTATGGCTGGCAGGAAATCATGCGCACCGTACCCGTCGCCGTCATTGACCGCCCCGGATATGGACTGAAAGCGCAACTGGGCAAGGCCGCGCAGACATTCGATCAAGCGCGCATCTCGGAAGACGAGGCCGCAATGCTGCCGACCATGAAGCCGCCGGCATGGGTGATGTTGCATGCACAACTCAATCCCATCTCCGCGACAGGGTTGCGTAATCTGATGAGATAGGCGAAAACTATCAGGCGCCTTTCGACAATCGCGAACAAGAGGACGCCCAGATCCGGGCACGACGATCATGGCCACACAGATATCCCGGGATCTGGCCCAATCGGGTCCGGCACATGCCGACCCGCTGCCTCCTGTGAAGCGGGACACACTTCTCGACGCGTTTCGCACCACACGTTCATTGTCCATGACCCTCGCAGATCCTCTGAGTACGGAGGATATGGTTATCCAAACCATGCCGGATGTCAGCCCCACCAAATGGCACATGGCGCACACCACCTGGTTCTTCGAAACCTTCTTGCTGAAACCCAATGTCACAGAGTACCGGCCGTTTCATGACGCGTTCGAATATCTCTTCAATTCCTACTACAACGCGGTGGGCGCGCAATTTCCGCGCCCTGAACGCGGTCTTCTGTCCCGTCCCACCGTTGGCGAAATCGAGGATTATCGGCGCCATGTGGACGCGGCCATGGAACGCCTGATTACGGATAGTTCCGACGACCTTTGGACCCAAATAGCGCCATTGATCGAACTGGGGGTCCACCACGAACAGCAACATCAGGAACTTACCCTTACGGACATCAAGCATGTCCTCTCCTGGAACCCTCTCAAACCGGCCGCTTACGGCGTCAAGCCGAAAGTGTTCCGCAAGTCGGCCCCGCTGAACTTCATCAATTTCGAGGGCGGCATCTTTAAGATTGGACATGAAGGCACCGCCTTTGCGTTCGATTGCGAAGGACCGCGTCATGATCAGTTGGTCAGGCCGTTCGCGCTGGCGAACCGGCCGGTGACCAATGGCGAATATCTTGAATTCATCGAAGATGGCGGCTACCGGACACCGCATCTATGGTTGTCGGATGGTTGGGCCGACCTGAAGGAGGGCGGCTGGCAGGCTCCGCTTTACTGGTCGGAGCAAGACGGTGAATGGACCGAATTTACGCTTCACGGCGCCAAGAAGCTCAACCCGCACCTTCCGGTGACTCATGTCAGCTTTTACGAAGCCGCCGCCTTCGCGGCCTGGACGGGCGCACGCTTGCCCTCTGAGGCGGAGCTGGAACTCGCTGCCCGCAGCCAAGACGTCGCCGGCAACTTTCTGACGACGGAGCATCTACACCCAAGCCCGGTCGAAACGAACGACAACAACAAGCTGCTGCAGATTTATGGCGACGTCTGGGAATGGAGCCAAAGCGCCTACAGCCCCTATCCGGGGTTTTGCGCGGCGGAAGGCGCTGTCGGCGAGTACAACGGCAAATTCATGAGCGGTCAGCTCGTGCTGAAAGGCGGCAGCTGTGCCACGCCGCCGGGTCATATGCGCCCCACTTACCGCAACTTCTTCCCGCCTGCCGCGCGCTGGCAGTTTTCCGGGATTCGACTGGCCAAAGACATCTAAGCCTCAAATCTCGAAAGCATTTTATGCCTGCCCGCCAACGCACCGCTGCCGCACCGCGCCCCAAATTTCGCGCCGAAACTGCCGAAGGTCTTACCTTCTTCCACGATTATGCGCCGCCTACGGAGAATTTCCGGCAAGACGCCATTGAAGGCCTATCCGCAACACCCAAGACCATTTCGCCGAAATATTTTTATGACGAAATCGGCTCGCAGCTTTTCGATCAGATCTGCGAAACCAAAGAGTACTACCCAACCCGAACGGAAATCGCACTGCTGGACGATATCAGCGACGAGATTGCCGAATTGGCCGGAGAAGAAACAACCGTCGTCGAATTCGGTTCCGGGTCGAGCGTAAAGATTCGCCGCTTACTCGAGTCGCTGAAAGATCCGGCGCATTATGTGGCACTCGATATCTCCAAAGAGCACCTCAAAAAGTCCGCCCAGAAGATCGCTCATCTCTTTCCCGATGTCTCTGTCGGCGCCATTTGCGCGGATTTCACGGCGGAGATGCCTCTTCCGTCTACGGAAAGCCTGAAGTCACCCAACGGACGGCGCTTGGGTTTCCTGCCGGGGTCTACCATCGGGAATTTCCAACCGAAAGATGCGGAAGACTTCCTAGGGAATGCCCATAGCCTGCTCGAGCCGGGGGGAGCGTTTCTTATCGGTGTCGATCTCAAAAAAGACCCTGACATCTTAAACGATGCCTATAACGACGCCACAGGGGTTACCGCAAAATTCAATCTCAACCTGCTTCGGCGCATGAAGCGCGAACTGAATGCGGATCTGGACCCGGACGGCTTCGAGCATCTGGCCTACTACAACGAAAAGGCCGGACGCATCGAAATGCACCTAAAATCGTGCGGCGCCCAAGACATACGAATCGGCGATCGGCGCTTCAGTTTCGACGATGGCGAAACCATCCACACCGAGAATTCTTATAAGTACCATGTTGACGAGTTCACCGCCTTGGCAGAGAAGGCAGGTTTCAAAAAAGGGCGGATTTGGACCGACTCGAATGAGCTGTTCAGCGTCCACTTCCTGGAGTCGCATGGTTAATGCCGCGCCTTGAAACTGGCATGCCCGACTAACACATTGAATTTGATGCAAGATCACAAGTGCCGTGACAAATCGCGGCATTTTTTGCATAATTTAGGGGCGGTCGGACAGCTAGTTTTGGTGCTCACATGTCGATCGCAGCCGAGCTTGGAGCGAGGGACACACAAAACACCGAATGACTCAATTTGAGAACGATCAGCCGGGTGTGCTCCCCCAACGCAACGGCCTCTAGTGGGCATGAGGAGGAGCAGCAACTGAGTACGGAAACGAGCCAGACGGCAGATACGGACTTATTGTCAACAATCCTGAAATCGCTCGACGACGACAAGGCTGAGAATATCGTATCCATCGGCCTTGCCGGAAAAACGTCCATCGCAGATCACATGGTGGTCGCCAGCGGCCGGTCACAACGGCATGTGGGGGCGGTCGCCGATCATCTTCTCAGAAATCTGAAAGACGGTGGCTTTGGCAGCGCCAAAGTAGAGGGCTTGCCGAGCTGCGATTGGGTGTTGATCGATGCCGGCGATGTCATCGTGCACATCTTCCGGCCGGAAGTTCGAGAGTTCTACAACATCGAGAAGATGTGGTCGGCGGACGTGCCCATGGAACCTGTCGCCGCCCACGCGTAACGTCGCCGGGAGCGGCCACCATGCGGCTGCACATGATCAGCATCGGCCGGTGGAGCGCCGGGCCGGAAAAGGCGCTTTACGATCATTATGCCGAGCGGGTCGACAAATCGGCGCGCAATATCGGTCTCAGCCCCCTGATACTTGAGGAAGTGATCCCGAAAAAACTAGGGTCGCGCGATGCGGAAGGCGCCGCACTACTTAACAAAGTCCCGCAAGGAAGCTTTGTCGTCTCCCTAGATGAAACGGGCCGCCAATTCTCCAGCGAACAATTCGCCCAGATGATAGGCCGTCAACGCGACGACGGCATGTCGGACATGGTTTTTCTGATTGGCGGGGCCGATGGGCATGACGACAAAGTAAAGCGCGCCGGCCGGCTCCAACTCAGTTTGGGCCCGATGACATGGCCCCATCTTCTGGTGCGCGGCTTGCTCGCCGAGCAAATCTATCGTGCCGCGACCATCCTTGCCGGTCATCCCTACCATCGTGGGCGCCTGTGAGTTGCCTTAACCTTGAAAATGCCCCTATTTCGTTTCATAGAACCGGTTCGGCCACCATATGTTCGAAACGGGGCTCCAGGGACCGATAAGTCGGAAAGACATAAGAATGACTGCTCAAAAGAAACCGGTTTTGTTGTGCATCCTCGATGGCTGGGGCTGGCGCCACGAGGCCACCGACAATGCGATCGTCCTGGCCAACACGCCGAATTACGACCGCCTGGTTGCCAACTGCCCGCTCTCTCAACTCGCCACATCCGGCCTGGCGGTGGGATTGCCGGACGGCCAGATGGGAAACTCTGAAGTGGGCCACATGAATATCGGGTCGGGCCGCGTGGTCCTGCAGGACTTGCCGCGCATTGATGAAGCCGTGGCGAGCGGGGCACTTGCCGACAACCCGGAGCTTGTGGCGCTCATCGAGTCGGTACGGCCGACCGGCGGCGCGATTCATCTAATGGGTCTGCTGTCCCCCGGCGGTGTCCATTCCCACCAGGATCATCTGGCAAAGCTCGCCGAGATTATCGGCCGAGCCGGCATTGCCGTTCATATTCATGCTCTTCTGGACGGGCGCGACACGCCCCCCAAAAGCGCTCTTGAATTCGTGCGGGCCTTCGAGGCCGCCATCGCCCCTGTTCCGAACGCGACGATCGCCACACTCGGCGGGCGCTTTTTCGGCATGGACCGGGACAAAAGGTGGGAGCGGATCGAGAAGGCTTATGCCGCGATTGTCGACGGCCAAGGTCCGCGTTTCGAAAGCGCTACGGACGCCATCGCCCAAGCATATGATCGCAATGAAACCGATGAATTCCTCACCCCGGCTGTGGCAGCGAGCTATCACGGCATGTCGGACGGCGACGGCCTTCTGATGGGCAATTTCCGGGCAGACCGGGCACGGCAAATCCTCAAAGCCCTGCTGGACCCGCATTTTGACGGCTTTGCCCGGGCTCGCACCGTCGATTTTGCCGCCGCCAAGGGCCTGGTCGCCTATGCCGACGAGCTGGCACCGTTCATGGAACCTCTATTCCCGCCGATCAACCTGGTCGATACGCTGGGCGAAGTGGTCGCCCGCCACGGCTTACGGCAGTTACGCATCGCCGAAACGGAAAAATATGCCCATGTCACCTTCTTTTTGAATGGCGGACGCGAAACGGTTTTCGACAACGAAGAACGCATTCTTGTGCCCAGCCCGAAAGTGGAAACTTACGACCTCAAACCGGAAATGTCCGCCCACGAAGTAAGCGACCGGCTGGTATCGGCCATCAATTCGAACGAATTCGACCTGATCGTCGTCAACTACGCCAATCCGGACATGGTGGGGCATACCGGCATTTTTCCGGCCGCCCTAAAAGCCGTCGAAACGGTTGATGCGTGCTTAGGCCGCTTGCAAGAGGCGATTGAAAAAGCCGGCGGTGTCATGCTGGTGTCAGCCGACCATGGCAATATCGAACTCATGCGCGACCCGTCCAGCGGCGAACCCCATACCGCTCATACCAACGGCCCGGTACCGTTGATCTACGTCGCAGCCGACAAAGACAACCCAGTGGCCTTGGAGGATGGCAGGCTTTGCGACATCGCACCGACCGTGCTGGAACTTTTGGCGCTGGATCAACCCGCAGAGATGACCGGCAAGTCCTTGCTCGCCAAGGCGGAAAAGAAACAGCAAACAAATGCCCGCATCTCGGCGTAATACTCCGCATACGTTGTTACTGACGGCCTTGATTGCGGCCGCCACCCTTGGGCTGGCCGCCCCAACCGCCCAAGCACAAGCCCAACCACCCAACGAAGCGGATCTTGAGACCCTCGAATCCGAGCTGCAAGAACGCCGCCTACGCACCCAAAAGCTCGATCAAGAGGCACTTTCGCTTCGGCGAGAAGAAGAAGAACTCCAGAAGAGGCTGGTCGATGCGGCGGAAACCGTGCAAACGGCAGAAGACAGGCTGTCGGACATCGAGCGGAGAATTGTCGGCATGCTGGCCCAACAGAGCCTTTTGGTGCGCCAGTTGCTGGAAAGAGAAGAAGCGATGGGCGATCTCCTGGCAGCTTTGCAAGCCCTTGAGATGAACAGGCCGCCGGCACTTGCCATCGAACCGGACGATGCGGTCAAAGCGGCCCGCACGGCCATGCTGTTGTCGTCGCTTATCCCCGAACTTCAGGCCGAAGCTGATGCCTTGAGCGACGACCTGACGAAATTGGCCGCGTTGCGCAGCGATATCGAAAGCCAGCGGGAAGAAGAGATCGACGCAACGGAAAAGCTGGCCGAAGAACGCGTCGCCCTGGAGGCGCTGCTGGCGGAACTCTCCGAAAAACGGCAATCCAAGGTGTCGCAAGCGGAGCAGGAGCGGCGCGAAATCGCTGCCTTGGCCGCGGAAGCGCGAGATTTGAGGACGCTGTTGCAAAGACTGAGTCGCCAGCGGGCGAGCTTGATCCCGCGGCAAAAACCCCCCACATCTGTTCCGGACGCCGCAGACGATGAACAGCGGGCGCTACCGCCCTTGCAAGAGGCCTATGCGAGCGCTGCGATACGCCGATTCGCTCAGGCTAAAGGGACGCTTAAACAGCCCGTATCCGGTTTTGTCCGGCAATCTTTCGGCGAATCAGAAGATACTGGCACACCTTCTAAGGGCGTAAGATACGCGACGCGCGCAAGAGCGCAGGTTGTTGCGCCCTTTGATGGCACGATCGTTTTCGCTGGGCCGTTCTTGGGATACGGCCAGCTTTTAATCATAGAAGCAGGCGACGGTTATCATATACTATTGGCAGGTATGGATAGAATTGATGGGGTTGTTGGCCAGCGCTTGTTGGCAGGTGAACCGGTCGGTGTGATGGGTTCCGGCGGGGTAGACGGCCCCGCAAGCGACGCTTTAAATTTGTATGTCGAGTTCCGGAAGGACGGGAAGCCGTTTAATCCCGTTCCATGGATGGCAGCGCGTGAAGGGAAGGCAAAAGGTTAGATGAATAAGATGTTTGTCGCCGGCGCAACGGCCGGTGCGTTGTCGGCTTTTATTGCTGGAGCAGCCTTGCTTGCCCTTCCCATGGCGGCCGAAAGCGCCAGCTCGGAAACCTACCGCCAGCTCAACCTGTTTGGTGATGTGTTTGAGCGTGTGCGCGCCGATTATGTGGAGCCGGTGGAAGACAGCGAACTTATCGATTCCGCCATCAACGGCATGCTGTCGTCGCTCGATCCCCATTCGAGCTATCTGAACGCCAAAAATTACCGCGACATGCAAGTACAGACCCGCGGCGAGTTTGGCGGTCTGGGCATCGAAGTAACCATGGAAGACGGTTTGGTCAAAGTGGTGGCGCCGATTGACGAAACGCCCGCCTCCAAGGCCGGCGTGCAGTCGGGCGATTTGATTACTCATTTGGACGACGAACCGATATTGGGGCTGACCCTGAATGAGGCCGTAGATCGCATGCGCGGGCCGGTCGGCACGCCCATCACGCTGACCATCCAGCGTAAGAATGTGGCGAAACCGTTCAAAGTAAGCATTACCCGCGACATTATTCGCATTCGCTCCGTCCGATCGCGAACTGAAGGCAATGTCGGCTACATCCGTGTCACCACCTTCAACGAGCAAACCGGTAGCGGCTTAAACAAGGCGGTCTCCTCCCTCAAGCGGGAACTGGGCGATGATCTGGCCGGTTGGGTGATTGACCTACGCAACAATCCGGGTGGATTGCTGGATCAAGCCATCGCTGTCTCCGATGCGTTTCTTGAAAAAGGCGAGATTGTCTCCACGCGGGGCCGTCATAAGCAAGATACCCAACGCTACAATGCCCGGTCCGGCGATATGGTGGACGGCAAGCCGATCATTGTATTGGTCAATGGCGGGTCGGCCTCCGCATCGGAAATTGTAGCGGGCGCGTTGCAGGATCACCGGCGGGCTGTTGTGCTGGGAACGCGGTCGTTCGGCAAAGGCAGCGTTCAAACCATCATCCCCATCGGCGGGGGCGTACAGGGCGCCATTCGGTTGACCACAGCACGCTATTACACGCCGTCGGGCCGGTCTATTCAGGCTAAAGGCATCGATCCCGATATCGAAATTCGCCAACCGGCAGATCCCGATCAAGACTATTCGATCCAGAGCGAAGCGGATCTGCCCGGGCATTTGATCGGCGAGGAAGAGGAAAAAACAGAGCTTCAAGCCGGCCCGATTGGTGAAGGGGCTGAAGACGTCCAGTTATCCTATGCGCTGGATTTGCTGCGCGGGATTGCGACGGCCAGCGACAAACTGCCGAATTAACGAAAAAAGCGGGTTTTGTGTCATTCTTTCAGCAATCGGTTAACCTCGTTTTGGTGTGATCTTAGGCGTTACGCTTTGGGGCGGCCGGCAGTGTGTCGGCCTTTTTGTCTTGCCGGCAGATAACGGCGGGCCATCTAGATTGGTGACATGGCAGATCGCGGCTCACAGTATGACTATGACGATGCCAACAATGGCAGCGCCCCGCTGTGGCGCGCGCCGTTGGTTATCGCATGGATCGCCTTCCTCACCATCATCGTTCTGTTAACCCTATTCCTCTGGATTTTCGGCAACCCGAACGGCGCCCGACAAATCGTTCTCGTCGCCCTTGAGGGGGCCGAAACGCTGACCGGCAGCGGTGACAACGAAACCGCCGCAGACACCGCCCCATCTGTAGAAGACGCCATGCCCGACACCGCGGATCTTACGGCGGATGCTATTCAGGCCGACGCCGCGGACAGCAAAGATGTGATCATCGACGCCGCAACCGGCGCCCTGCCACCGGTACCGGATCCGGCCCTGATCAATAAGGGCCGGTTTGGCCCGCTGCCGCAAATCGGCGAGGACGGCCGCCGCCCGTCCACGGTCTATGCCCGGCCCTTCGACGATCCAAAAGGTCGGCCGAAAATTGCGCTCATGATCGGCGGGATGGGCCTCAGCAAGACGGCCACCGAATTGGCGATCAAGAGGCTACCGCCGGAAGTGACGCTGTCCTTTGCGCCTTACCCGGACGAACTTCAGCTTTACGTGAACCAAGCCCGCGCGGCCGGCCACGAAATCATGCTGCAGCTGCCCATGGAGCCATTCGACTATCCACAGAACGATCCGGGCCATCACACGCTGCTCACCTCGCAGCCGGTGCGGAAGAATCTGGACGATCTGGACTGGTTGCTGAGCCGGGTAACCGGCTATGCAGGCGTGTCGAATTATCTGGGCGCCAAGTTCACCTCAACGCCGGAATCGCTCAAGCCGGTCATCGAAACCGTGGAGAAATACGGCCTGTTCTTTATCGATGACGGTTCCTCCCAGCGCAGCGTCGCTGCCGCCGTCGCACGCGATGTTGCGGTGGATTTTGCGCTGGCCGACCGCACGATCGATGTGCGGCCGTCGCGCACCGGCATTGAAATCAAGCTTCTCGAACTTGAAGAAGTGGCGCGGGCGAACGGCGTGGCTTTGGGCGTCGGCGCATTGCCTTATCCGGTCACCATCAACACGGTGGTGGAATGGGCCGCAACGCTTGAGGAAAAAGGCTTGGTGTTGGCGCCTGTCTCCGCCATTATCGCCGAATAGAAATTCGCAGTTTTCGGAGTATCGCGGGTGGATCTGCCATACCGGCCTTGCGTTGGGATCATGCTTCTCAACGCGGACAACAAAATCTTCATTGCACGGAGAAGAGACCAATCTGTCGAAGCCTGGCAAATGCCGCAGGGCGGCATCGACAAAGGCGAGGAGGCCTTAGATGCGGCGTTCCGCGAATTGCGTGAGGAAACCAGTGTCCAAACGGCAAAACTGCTCGAAGAAGCCGATCGCTGGTTCACCTACGATTTGCCGGAACCCCTGATCGGCGTTGCGCTTAAAGGCAAATTTCGCGGTCAGAAGCAACGCTGGTTTGCCATGCGCCTCTCGGGCAGTGAAAGCGAAATTGATCTCGATACGGATGATCCAGAATTCGATGCCTGGCAAGGGGCAACGCCGGCGGAAGTGATCGACATGATCGTGCCGTTCAAAAAACCCCTCTATGAAGAGGTGACGGCCGCCTTCGCGCACCTGCTCGAAGCGCGCTAATCCGCCACCCAGGCCAAACTACGCAAGCGGCGCTGAAACAGATAGCAGGTCAGTTTCGATACCGTCCGTATCAGGAAGGATTGCGGGTTTACGCCCACCGCCTTTGCGGTCATGGACACGAGCCGGTTGATATGCGGCGGCCGGTAAAGCCCCTTGGCGTAATATTCATACGACCCGCCATAGAGCTTCTGATCGAATGCGGCTGCGCCGGGCTTTGTGTTGGCGCAGTAATAGGCAAAGCCCATTTCATCGTCGCCGTCGGCTTCCCGGATACGCCCGAGCGCCACCGACAGCCGTTCGCGGAAGGACGCAATCCGCGGCCCGTCAATCCGGTTGAAGTGATCCCAGAACAATTTGTAGTGGCGCATTTCGTCACCGGCGATAAAGCCCGCAACCTGTTTCAGCACCGGCTCGTCGGTTGCGTCCTTCACGGCGCTGTAAAACGACGTTGTGCCGCTTTCCACGATGCAGCGCGCGACCAGCTCCGCCGCGCGGGAGCCGCGGACCGACTGGTCCGTATCCAGCGGCAGCGAATACCCCTCCTGAAAACGGCGGAACGCGTCGTCGAAATCGTAGCCGGGATCAGCAAGCTGCACCCAGCGGCCGAGCGCCCGGCCATGCTGCTCTTCTTCCAGCCCCCATTTTTCGGCGGCCTCTTTCATCAGGTCGTCGTCATGGAAGACATTTTTCAGATAGGTGACATAGTCCGGCGCGTTGAATTCGATCATGGCCGACGCCTTGATCACGCGCAGCAGGTTGGGGTCCACCTTGGAGGGGTCAAAGGCCCCCCAATCGACGTCATCCAATGTCCAACCGGGCTTCATGTGGTGCCTCGTTCGCGCGCCAACTCCCCACCCCTCTCGGGAGCCTGGTTATAGTGAAAAACCGGCCCGCCTCGCAAGTGACCGGTATGATCGCGTTTGCCTATAAGCTTTCGCGTATTTGGCGCAGTTGATCCAAGGTCAATTGGGCGGCATCCCGGCTCTGATCGTCCCGGGCATCGGCCACATCTTCCTCGGCATCTTTGATCTTCTGATCGAGCTGCGCCACATCGAGTTCCGCCAGCGGGATCGCTTCCTCGGCCAGCACCGTGAGCCCCCGAGGCGTGACTTCCGCAAAACCGCCCCGCACGAAAATGCGCGCGTCGCCCTCGCCGGCGCCGGTCACTTCGACCACGCCCGGCTTCAAGGTCGACATGAACGGCGCATGGGCCGGCAACACGCCGAAATCGCCTTCCGAACCGGGCACCAGCACCATGTCCACCTCTTCCGACATCAGCAGCCGGTCAGGCGACACCAGGTCGAAATGTAGCTTGTCTGCCATGGCAACGAACGCTCCTTCTTACGGACCGGCTTAAGCCGCTTCGGCGGCCAAACGCTCCGCCTTTTCGACCGCTTCGTCGATGCCGCCCACCATGTAGAAAGCCGCTTCCGGCAGATGGTCGTATTCGCCCTTACACACCGCATCGAAACTCTTGATGGTGTCTTGCAAATCCACCAGCTTGCCATCGAAGCCGGTGAAGACCGTGGCTACGAAGAAGGGCTGGCTCAAGAAGCGCTCGATCTTCCGGGCGCGGGCCACAGTCAGTTTGTCTTCTTCAGACAGCTCGTCCATGCCCAAAATGGCGATAATATCTTGCAGGGCCTTGTAGCGCTGCAGGATTTCCTGCACCTGACGCGCGACGCGGTAATGGTCTTCACCCACAATCCGCGGGTCCAAGATCCGCGACGTGGAATCGAGCGGGTCCACAGCCGGGTAAATGCCTTTTTCCGAAATCGACCGCGACAGCACCGTCGTGGCATCCAAGTGGGCAAAAGAGGTGGCCGGCGCCGGGTCGGTCAAGTCATCGGCCGGCACGTAAATGGCCTGCACCGAGGTGATCGATCCTTTGTTCGTGGTGGTGATGCGCTCCTGCAGCGTCCCCATATCCGTGGCCAGGGTCGGCTGATACCCCACAGCGGAAGGAATACGGCCCAACAGCGCGGACACTTCCGAACCGGCCTGAGTGAAGCGGAAAATATTGTCCACGAAGAACAACACGTCCTGGCCTTCTTCATCGCGGAAATATTCGGCCACGGACAGACCGGTCAACGCCACACGGGCACGCGCGCCTGGCGGTTCGTTCATCTGGCCGTAGATCAGCGCGGCCTTGGAGCCTTCGGCACCGCCCGCTTTGTTCACGCCGGATTCGATCATCTCGTGATACAGGTCGTTGCCTTCGCGGGTCCGTTCGCCCACCCCGGCAAACACCGAGTACCCACCGTACGATTTCGCGATGTTGTTGATGAGTTCCTGAATAAGCACCGTCTTACCCACGCCGGCGCCGCCAAACAGGCCGATCTTACCGCCACGGGCATACGGCGCGAGCAGATCCACAACTTTAATGCCGGTCACCAGCACTTCCGATTCCGTGGACTGATCTTCGAATGCAGGCGCTTCTTGGTGGATCGCGCGGGTCTGCGCGGTCGAGATCGGCCCGGCTTCGTCCACCGGTTCGCCGATCACATTCATGATGCGGCCCAGACATTCCGGTCCCACCGGCACCTTAATCGGTTCGCCCGTGTCCTTCACCTCCTGGCCGCGCACAAGGCCTTCCGTAGAGTCCATGGCGATGGTCCGCACCGTGGATTCACCCAGATGCTGCGCCACTTCCAGCACCAAACGCTGACCTTGGTTTTCGCATTCCAGCGCATTCAGAATGGCCGGCAAATGGCCTTGAAATTGAACGTCGACGACAGCGCCGATCACCTGCGTTACTTGGCCAACAACATTCGTGCTCATGTTTTCATTCCTCGAAGTGCCACTATCCAGACGGGCGCCCTGCTGCCCCGTAATATCCTTTGCTTTCAGGTCCAGCGTCATGCCGGCCCGGTTCTTTAACTGTTTCGCCGTGTTCCGACCGAAGAATCGGGATCCCAACAAAGCTTTACGCCGCGCGGGCGGCAGTAGAAGCATGCCGGGACGCCGTAAGCCGGTCAGAAACTGGGCAGTCTCAATGACCACCTGTTTCAAACGCTCAAAGGCGCGTCGAAGCCAACTCATGGCTCCCCCCTGTCGCTACTTGCCTTTGTCGCAAGGCCGGCGTCCCTCTCTTTGTTGATCTTACTTGGCCTGCCCTCTCCCCCTTCCCAACCACCCGACAAGTTACCCTAGGGGTGGTTGGGAAGGGGGAGAGGGCAGGCCTGGCCCGTCATCAAGATCAAACAAAGACCTTTCCCGCTCTACTCAGCTATGGTTTTTCCTATCCTTCGCCTGTTTTACCTTCCGTTTTGCACAGTTTCGTAAAAACGCGCCGGCCCTACAGGGCTTCGGCACCGGAGATAATTTCTATCAATTCCTTGGTGATGATCGCCTGACGCGTCCGGTTATAAACCAGCGTCAGATCATCGATCATGTCTCCCGCGTTGCGGGTCGCATTGTCCATGGCGCTCATACGGGCGCCTTGTTCCCCGGCCGCGTTTTCCAGCAAGGCCCGGTAAATCTGAACCGTCAAATTGCGCGGCAACAAATCTTCCAAAATCTCGTCTTCTTCGGGCTCATACTCGTAAATGGCACCGTCCAAGTCAGCCGTCTCAACGCCTTCCGGTACGGTGGCCGGAATCAATTGCTGCTGCGTGGGAACCTGGGTCACCACATTCTTGAAGCGGGAATAGAACAAGGTGCAGACATCGAAGGCGCCATCGTCGAACCAATCCAGCACCTTTTTGGAGATGGGCTGCACATCGGCGAAGCTGACGGATTTAAGATGCCCCAGCGTAATCGTTTCTTCGATGTTCGGCTCATAGAGGCGCTTCAGCGCATCATAGCCTTTTCGCCCGATGCACAAAATCTTGACCGTTTTGCCAGACGCAATCAATTGATCCGCATGCTGACGCGCCAAACGGGCAATGTAGGAGTTGAACCCGCCGCACAGACCGCGTTCCGCCGTCACCACGATCAACAAATGGGTTTGGTCCGCGCCGGTTCCTTGGAACAGCCTGGGCGCCCCGGGATTGCCGATCATGCCTTGGGACAGATTGGCGAGCACCGCATCCATCCGTTCCGCATAGGGCCGTGCTGCTTCCGCTGCTTCTTGCGCGCGGCGCAGCTTCGCGGCCGCCACAAGCTGCATGGCCTTGGTGATCTTCTGAGTCGAGGTCACGCTGGCGATGCGGTTCTTCAGCTCTTTGAGATTGGGCATGGGGTGATGTCCTTAACCGGTCCCGAAGGCCTCGCTTAGCTGAAGGATTTGGCGAAGGTTTCGAGGGCCGCTTTCAGCTTGCCTTCGGTGTCGTCGCTGATGGCTTTTTCGGTGCGCAGCGTTTCCAGAATGTCGGCGTGTTTATCGCGCATGAAACGCAACAGATCGCCTTCGAAACGCCCGATATCGGACGTCGGCAGATCATCGAGAAAGCCGTTCACCCCTGAAAAGATGCTGACCACTTGTTCTTCCACCGGCATCGGCGAATATTGCGGCTGCTTCAACAGCTCCGTCAGTTTTTCACCCCGGTTGAGCAAACGTTGGGTCGACGCGTCCAGGTCCGACCCGAACTGGGCAAACGCCGCCATCTCACGGTACTGGGCCAATTCCAGCTTGATGGAACCGGCCACCTGTTTCATGGCCTTCACCTGGGCCGACGAGCCCACGCGGCTCACCGAGATCCCCACATTGAGCGCCGGCCGAATGCCTTGGAAGAAGAGTTCGGTTTCCAAGAAGATCTGACCGTCGGTAATGGAGATCACATTTGTCGGAATATAGGCCGACACGTCGTTCGCTTGGGTTTCGATCACCGGCAGTGCCGTCAGCGATCCGGCACCGTGATCTTCGTTCATCTTCGCGGCGCGTTCGAGCAAGCGGCTGTGCAGATAGAACACATCGCCCGGGAACGCTTCACGTCCCGGCGGACGGCGCAGCAAAAGAGACATCTGACGGTAGGCCACGGCCTGCTTCGACAGATCGTCATAGATGATCAGCGAATGCATGCCATTGTCGCGGAAGTATTCGCCCATGGCACATCCGCCGAACGGCGCCAAGAATTGCAGCGGTGCCGGATCGGACGCGGTGGCGGCCACGACGATGGAATATTCCATGGCGCCGTAGTCTTCCAGCGTCTTCACGAGCTGGGCGACGCTCGACCGGCGCTGACCGCAAGCCACGTAAATGCAATACAGCTTTTCGCTTTCATCGCCGGATTTATTGACCGTGGCCTGGTTGATGATGGTGTCGATGGCGATCGCCGTCTTGCCGGTCTGGCGGTCGCCAATGATCAGCTCCCGTTGGCCGCGGCCCACCGGGATCAAACTATCGATGGCCTTCAAGCCCGACTGCATCGGTTCGTGCACGGATTTCCGCGGGATGATGCCCGGCGCCTTCACGTCCACCCGGCGGCGCTCCGTCGCTTCGATGGGCCCCTTGCCGTCCAGCGGATTGCCCAGCGGGTCGACCACACGGCCCAGCAACCCTTTGCCCACCGGCACTTCCACGATGGCGCCGGTCCGCTTGACAGTGGCGCCTTCCTTAATGGCTTTGTCCGACCCGAAAATCACGACGCCCACATTGTCGGTTTCCAGGTTCAGCGCCATGCCCCGAATGCCTTCGGGGAATTCCACCATCTCGCCGGCCTGTACATTGTCGAGGCCGTAGACACGGGCGATCCCGTCGCCGACCGACAGCACCTGGCCGATTTCGGAGACCTCTGCTTCCGTGCCGAAGTCTTTGATTTGGTCTTTGAGAATGGCGGAAATTTCCGCGGCCTGAATATCCATGGGCTTAGGCCTCTTTCATGGCGAGTTGGAGATTGTCCAGTTTGGTTTTAAGGGACGTGTCGATCATGCGGCTGCCCACCTTCACCACCAGGCCGCCCATCAAGTGAGGGTCCACATCGGTGGTCAGGTTGACGTCCAGCTTGAAACTTTGTTTGAGCGTGGCTTTGAGCGCGCTGACTTGTTCATCCGTCAGCGGATGGGCCGAGGTGACGGTGGCCGTCATTTCACCGCGATGCTTGGCCAACAGCGTGGCGTAGGCGCGCGTCATATCCTGAAGCGCGAAAAGGCGCCGGTTCTTGGCCACCAGGCCAACGAATTTGCGCGTCAGCTCATGCACCGACAGCCGGTCGAGAATGGCGTTCATCGCGCCGGTCTGTTCCTCGGCCGAAAAGACCGGGCTGCGCACCAGGCGGCGCAAGTCGTCGCTGCCTTGGATCAACTCGCGAAGGGCCGCCAAGTCTTTGGCGACGGGATCGAGCGCGTTGGAGTCCCGCGCCAAATCGAACAGGGCCGTTGCGTAACGTCCGGCCATTCCAGCGACGATGGGTTCTTCACCTGCCACGAAAGTGCTGCCTTTGATTGCTTGACGGCGGCGAGCACCCCGTTGCCGTCAAGATATTGAATTTATTGAGCTTTTGGCGGACATGCCGAAGGGATCGACGGCCCCGTCTGCACGCTGCGCGGTTACGTAACACACTGCTTTCGCGGGCGCAACAAAACCCAAGCCAGGTGCGACAAACCGTGCCGATCCTATTACCGCCCAAGGATTTTCCATGCCCCTTGCCGCGCGCCGCCCGCGCCGAGCCGAGGTAATGACGGCAATCACCGGCAAGGTTATGGCTGCGGCCAAATGTAAAACGCCATGCGCATATCGGTGCAAAAATAGATGGGCGCATGGGGTAGATCCAATGTTTGTGGTTCCCGGCCACCCGCTCCCCCTCTCCACTCATCCCGGTCGCGCGACCGGCGCGAACCGGGATCTCCCGCATGTTGTCCCCAGATTCCCGCTGCGGTTTACGCTCGCGTTGGCCAAGAGCCGGACACGGGCACGAAAATGAGCGGTGTGTGCGGGAGCCCCTGATACCAACGTCCAAATAAGTCATCCCAAGCAATTGCGTCATTACCCGGCAAGCCGACGACAGGTCGGCGGCGCGCCCGGGTAATCCACAATTATGATTGGGCTTAGAAAGGCTGCTTGGATCCCCCGGACTCGCTAAAACGCTCCCAGGTGAAGTGGGAACCGGTTCACCGTCTGGAAACGTGTCCAACAAGTATCGGTAGGCACTTCTATTCTTCACATAGAAGTGCCTTGCTCGCCGGGGGATGACGAAGTGAGAGGTGTTGCAGCAATTGCATGAAGAACGCGAACCCGCGTTGTCAGCAACTTCCGGCCCAGCAATTTCCATCGCAAACGCGTCCTGCCACCCCCGTGGGTTTCAGACAGCCCCTGCGGCCACGCCGCCCTCACGGGCCGATCATAACACAGAGCGGAGGCACCGTCGCGCCGGTCTTCGCCTTTTTGTCCTGTGCAGGAGCGGCTGCAACCCAAAGTTAAACGGCCTGTTTAGCTTTGTGCGTTAGCGTTAGGCCACCAATCACTCCAGAGAGGCCGCCCATGTCCCGATTGCTCATCGACTTCGCCTGGCTTTTTGTTGCGGTCGCCATCGCCATCGCGTTTGTGGCGGGGCTGTTGAATTACGAGGGGAAGGGCGCCGCCGGCATCACGGTGATCTTGGCCATTCTGTTGGCCGGACAGCTACACGCAAAACGGGGCGGCGGGAAACTGGAACCGGGCGCCGCCTGGATGTTCGGGTTCGGCGCCGGGCTCATCACCTATGCCATTTCCTTTGCGCAGGTCGTGCTGATCTTTTCGCTCGGCACCATGCCGGAGGAAACCCTTGCGAACACGCCCGAAGTCAAAGGCATCGTAATGGCCGTGCTGCTGTTCATCAGCATTCTGACGGTCTTCGCCGGCCGTTACTTCATCAATTTCAGCATCAAATCCGCAATGGGCCCGGAGGCCAAAGAAGCGCGGGAGTAGCAAAAGTCTCGACCGGACGCGCTAGCCAATAGCGTCATCCCGGACGCACTGCAGCGCACGAGCGCTGCGGTGCAGATCCGGGATCCAGTCGTGAGTTTCGATAACGATTGAGCCTTCAGCCTAGATTCACCGGTCGAGCCGGTGAATGACACAACGCGTCATATATCCGTCTACGAACTATGCGCCGCTAGGAAGGCTTCGAACTGGGCCATAGCGTGGTCGCGGGCGGAGCCTTCTTTCCACTCTTCGATCAGGGTGGTGTTGGGGGCGAGGTCGGCGACCAGGCGTGAACTTGATTCTGGGTGATAGAGATCGTTACCGAGAAGTACGAGCAGCGGCGTTTCGCAACCGCGCAGGAATGCTTCGTCCACATTGAAGAGCACTTTGTCGCCGCCATACATGTTTTCGCGCAAGCCCGCCCAGTCGGCCTCTTGCGCTTCGCCGTGGCTTTCTTTCAGCGCGTCGGCCCAGCCGTCATACATGTCGTAAAAGGCTTGCCGGTTGTCGTCGCGCCCGATGGTTTGAAACAATGTGGCGGAGAGCACCCGGTCCGGCGCCGCTTGGATGAGGCCGCAGCAATAGGGCCCGCCGATGCACATGCCGGCGGCGTGGAATTTGTCGATGCCCAAATGATCCATCAGCCCGAGCTGGTCGGCGGTATATGTATGCCAGCCATCGGCGGCCGACACCGGCGCCGTGGACTGGCCCGCATTGCGCTGATCCATGGCCACCACCCGGAAGCGCCCGGAAAGCTGTTCGATCGGGTTCCAGGGCGTTTGTTCCCAAAAAGACATGGCCGACCGCATGCCGCCCGGCGCGATCAACAGCACGGCCGGGCCCTCGCCCGTGACTTCATAATAAATCTTCGCGTCGCCGCGTTCAAAAAAAGGCATGGTGCACCCCACTCGTCTTTAGCTCGTTTGTCAGCACAATCACCGACCAAGGGAAATGATTCTAAGATCGAGATTGCTTGAAGAATTCGCGCGATGGCAAGATCCGCCGCATGCGGATCATCATTGGCGATAAAGTCGAAAATGGCATCAAGATCATTCTCGGCGTCGGGCGAGAAATTGATGTTCATTCCAAGTCGAACTTTTTCCAGATTTCCTTCTGAGGAATGCGTTTTTCGGGATGTGCCTTCGCTTGCTCTAGAGCACGCTCGATCTTGGCTTTCTTCCAAGCTAAATAGTCAGGGTCGTTGCTTTCGGGCCCAGGGGATAGGAGCTCCTCAAGTGACGGTTTCTGGTCGCCTTTGTCATCTGTCGTGCTGCTCATAAGTAAAGACTAGCACACGCTTGAAAATATTTCCCTAAGAAAACACACGCCAATTGAACACCCGCCCGAATCCGACAATGCTGTCCGCATGGCTGCCAAACCGATTCGCGAAATTGATTTATACCCGCCCATTAAAGCCCTGCTGGAGGGTCAGGGCTATGAGGTGAAGGGCGAAGTGGGCGACGCGGATGTGGTGGCCGTGCGGGGCGATGAAGACCCCGTGATCATCGAGCTGAAGACCGGCGTTTCCCTTGCCCTGTTTCACCAGGCGATAGAGCGCCAATCGGTCACCGATGCGGTTTATGTGGCCGTGCCACGGCAAACCGGGGCGGCGGCGTACAAAGCGCTTTTAAACAACACCAAACTGTGCCGGCGATTGGGGCTGGGCTTGATCACGGTACGGATGAAAGATGGGTTTACGGAAATCCATCTGGACCCGGCGCCCTACCGGCCGCGCAAATCTAAGGACAAGAAAGAACGCCTGCTGAAGGAATTCGCCCGCCGCGTGGGCGACCCCAATAATGGCGGCGGGGCGAAGCGCACCGGCCTGATCACCGCGTACCGCCAGGATGCCCTGCGCTGCCTGAAACTGCTGGCGGAAAATGGCCCCACCAAAGCGTCTGAGGTGGCCAAGGCGACGGAGGTGGAAAACGCGCGGCGGATCATGGCGGACGACCATTACGGTTGGTTCGAGCGCGAAGCCGTGGGCATTTATACACTCACCCCCGTGGGCCAGCAGGCGCTTGCGGAGTATGCTCAAGAATTGAAGAACCTGTCGGCACCGGTTTAACGAACCCGCCGCTCGCAACGGGCGGCGGACCCAATGAAAGATCAAAACGCCATGGCAGTAGAACTGAAGGGTGCCGCACGCCTTGTGGGTCAGGGCAGGGTGATGTTCGAACGCCCGCTATCCGTGACGCCCGAAACACTTTGGGAATTCATCGCGACCAAGAAAGGTTTGGCCCAGTGGTTCATGCCGACGGCGCATGAGGTTTCGGCGGGCGGGCGTTTCGACTTCGAAGACGGGTGGGCCGGCACGGTGGCGGAATATGTTCGTCCCCGCCGCATCGTCTTTACACCCGACGGTGCCGTTAACGCCTTTCTTCGATTTGACGTTCACGGCGGCGCCGGCGGATGCCTGTTTCGGCTCACCGATCAGCTTGAGGCGACGACCGATGCCGCAAGGCTGCTGCCCGAGGCGCCTGAACACACCGCATTCCAGCCCGGCGGGCCGGGGATCCATTGGAGCGGCATTCTGGCCGGTTATCATGGCTTTGCGGACGGCCTCGTCGACATCGTGTCCGGCGTCGCGGCCGCCCCGTTCGACTATGACGCGGTTTGCCGGGCCTACGCAGAACTGTTGTCTGCCTGGCATGGGAAGCGCCCGTAACGCAGACCTGGTGTGCGGCAGGTGGTAACGGCCGCGCGTTAGAGCGCGAAGCTGCGGGCCTTTACACACTCAGATTAGATTTACGTTTTTATCGAAGCCTATTTCGACGCGCCGTTCCGCGGCTTCTCGAAGACGTAAGGCGCCATCGACCCTTGGGCGGCAATGCGGCGCTTGTGCCATTGGCCGCCGCCATAATAGGCCAAGCTGCCCGGTTCCGCTTCGCCGTGGCCGTTATAATAGGTGATGCAGTCGCGCAAGGGCCGGGTGACCGAATCGGCCTTGGCACAGTGCACCGCATATTCCTCTTCCGGCTCTTTCTTCACATCGACGATGGCGTCGCCCTTGCCGCGCATGGTGTCCAACAGCCAAACGATATATTCCGTGTGCTGCACAATCGCGTCCGTGAAATTAAAGCTGCCGCCGCCCCCTTGCGGACCGGTGACGATGAACAGGTTGGGAAAGCCGTGGCTGTGCACGCCCAGAAATGTCTTGGTGCCCTCGGTCTGCCACTTCTCGCTCAGGCTGCGGCCATTGCGCCCTTTGATCATGTTGAAGGACGCGGTGGCCATCCAATCGAAGCCGGTGGCATAGATCAGCACGTCGAGCGGATATTCCCGGCCCTCATGCACCACGCCGCGTTCATTGATCTTCTGGACACCGCGCGGTGCCGTATCCACCAAATGCACATGGGGCAAATTGAAGGTGGGCAGAAATTCGTCGTGGAAGGTGGGCCGCTTGCAGCCATACGGGTAATAGGGCTTCAAGGCCGCCGCCGTTTTCGGGTCTTCCACAATGGCGTCCACCCGCGCGCGGATCTGCTCCATGATGCGGAAATTGGTGTTGAGCTGCTTTTGCACCAGCTCTTCCATGGAAAGCTTGGTTGCGTGTTCTTTCCGGTCGGTTTTGAAATCCTTCACCTTGCCGGACAGGTAGTCGTCATTGGCCTTGATGGCGGTGCGCCCGGACGAAATCTTGGAGAAGCGCGCGCGGCGGGCCCGCGCCCAGCCCGGTTCGTTCGCCCATTCGTCGCGTTCCTCTTGGGTCGTTTCGCGCTGATCCCGCACGTCCACGGAAGACGGGGTGCGCTGAAAGACGTAAAGTTCCTTCACCACCTTGGCGATTTCGGGAATCACCTGCACCGCCGTGGCGCCCGTGCCGATAATGCCGACGGTCTTGTCCTTGAGGTCGACGTCATAGCGCCAGCGCGAGGTGTGGAAGGAGTCGCCTTGATAACTTTCCATGCCGTCAATGCGCGCCAGTTTCGGCGTGGTCAAAATGCCGTTCGCCAATACCACATAGCGCGCCCGCATGGCGTCGCCCCTGTCCGTGTGCACCGTCCAACGGCCGGCGGCTTCGTCCCATTCGGTTTTTTCCACGGTGGTGTGGAACAGGCATTTGTCATAGAAGCCGAACTTGGTGGCCATGTCCTGGCAATATTCCATGATCTCGAAACCGCTGGCGAACTTCATCGCGGGGACGTATCCCATCTCCTCCAGCAGCGGCAGATAGCTATAGGCTTCCACATCGCAGGCGATGCCGGGATAGCGGTTCCAATACCAGGTGCCGCCCACATCGCCGCCCTTCTCGCAGAAGCGCACGTCTTCAAAGCCCGCTTGGCGCAATTGGTGCCACAGCAGCAGACCGGCAAAGCCCGCCCCCACGCAGAGGATCTCACAATCGTCCGTGAGCGGATCGCGTGCCACCGGCGGTTCCGAATAGACATCTTCCAGATATCTGCGGAACTGCCCTTCCATGGGCATGTAATCCGCCGCACCCGCGCGCGCCTCCTTGAAGGCGCGGTATTTGGCCTGTTCTTCCGCGTTGAAGACGGCCCCCGCCGGCGGCCCCGGCAAGGTTTTAAGCGTGTCGTCGTGAAGAACCGCATAGCCCGAGCCCGCAATCTTCTCGCTGGCTTTGGCCGCGCGGGTGTTGAATTTCTTGAGCCCGGTCGCGGGATCGACTTCTACCGCCATGGTCATGTGCTTCGTCTTCTTGTTTTTGTGGCCGTTTCCTCTGCCGTTAAATCATAGCGATAGACGGCCTCACCGCAAGACGGCGCGGGCCGCCTTGACGCAGCGGAAGCCGAC
>JANQMY010000369.1 GCA_028279895.1 Alphaproteobacteria bacterium | reverse complement strand
GAATCATATTGGGTCCGCCGACGGATGGTTTTGACGGCACCAGCTTCATCACGGCGGACGAGCCCGTTCATTCCATCCAACGCAAAACGGTCCAACCCGGCGTCGCGCCTGACATGCTGCGCGACTATGAACCGCTCATCCGGCAACGCACCCAGACGGTGCTGGACAGTCTGCCCGACGGGCAGCCGTTCGATTGGGTCGACACGGTGTCCATCGAATTGACCGCCATGATGCTGGCCACGCTGTTCAATTTTCCGCAAGAGCAGCGGCGGCAGCTCACCCGTTGGTCGGATGTGACCACCAATCCGTTCGACCGGGACATTTGCCCCGGCGGGCGGGACCAATGGCTTCAAGAATTGGGAGAATGCCTCAACACGTTTTCCCGCATTTTCGACGACCGCAAATCGGCCGAACCCGGCCGCGATTTAATGAGCTTGCTGGCCCATGGACCGGCCACGCGCAATATGAACATGCAGGAGTTGCTGGGGAATGTCCTTCTGCTGATTGTCGGCGGCAACGACACCACCCGCAATTCCATGTCCGGCGGGCTCTATGCCCTTAATAAGTTTCCGGACGAATACGCCAAGCTGAAAGCGGATCCGAGCCTGATCCCGAATATGGTGTGCGAGATGATCCGGTGGCAGACGCCGCTTTCCTATATGCGCCGCACGGCGCTGGAAGATGTGCCCCTGCACGGCAAAACGATCAAGAAGGGCGATCAGATCGCCATGTGGTACATCTCGGCCAATCGCGACGAAACGTTCTGGGAGGAAGACCCGAACCGCCTGATCATCGACCGCAAACAGGCCCGCAATCACGTTTCGTTCGGCTTCGGCATCCATCGATGCGTGGGCAACCGGCTCGCCGAGCTTCAGCTGCGCGTCTTGTGGGAAGAGCTGCTGGAGCGGTTTGAGCATGTGGAAGTGATCGACGAACCCAGCTTCGTCGCCAATTCATTCGTTCACGGATATAGCTGGCTGCCGGTGGTGTGCCATCGCAAGGCATAGATCCAGGCCGCACACAAAAAAAGCCCCGCCGGGAAGGCGGGGCCCATATGAGGGAGCGTGGGAGTGTGGGAGGAGACGGATCGGGTCTAGTACCGGGCGCGCACCGTGACGCCGAATGTCCGCGGGGCCTCCGTAAACGCGCCGCGCGAAGCCGTCCCGAAGGCGCCGATACCGCGCAGCGGTGTATTGAAGGTCACGTTGCGCGTCTGCTTGTCCGTGACGTTGTCACCCCAAACCTCGATGGCATAGCGCCCTTCCGCATGGCTGATGCCCGCCCGCAGATTGACCTTCGTATTGCCTTCCTGAAAGTCGAACGCCAGCGGCACGAGGGTGTCCACATCAACCGGCTGTGTGCTTGTACGGCGCCGCGATTCGACGCGCACATTGGTGTTGATGAAGGCCGTTAAGTTCGTATTGGGGATGGCCGTGTCATATCCGATGCCGACGACACCCGTCCACAAGGCCGCATTGGTAAGGCGAGAGCCACACAACGACGTCACCTGAGGAATGCCGCTGCCGCCATCGCAATCGTCCGGATACCGTGCATCCGCATAAGCGACGCTCGCCAAGAGGTTCAGCCCGTCGAACGGATTTGCCAGCAACTCGAACTCGGCGCCGGTGCTCATCGCTTCCGCCACGTTGAACGTTTGGAACTGAACGCCCGTGAATTCCAGAACTTGGAAATCGTCCATCACCTGATGGAACAAGGCGACGTTCGCCCGCACCCGGTTGTTGAACAGATCGGATTTGAGGCCGACTTCGTAGGCATTGACGGTTTCCGCCTGGAATTGAGGGCTCGCCCCGCCGATGGCCGCGGTCACGTCCAGATTAAAGCCACCGGTTTTGTAGCCGTGGGTAAAGCTGAAATAGCCGTTGATGTCTTCATTGAAGTTCACCGCAAGTTTGACCGTGCCCGTGATGGCATTGTCGGCAAACTCTTCATCGAACTCTTCAGGGGCACCGGGAAGGCCCGTCACCGCTTCGGCAAATGGGAAACAGGTGAACGCGCCGCTTGCCGCAAACAGCGGAAAGAGCGGGTTTGTCACCCCAAGCCCCGCGGCCAGGGAACCGGTGTTGAGCCTGGCATTGGTACAGGCCTGATTGGACGCGTCCAATTGCCGGTACCGGCCATCTTTTTCCTCGCGGATGTAACGCAGGCCGCCGACCACCTCGAACACGTCACTCAGCGTGTAGGTATTGTGTGTGAAGATCGCCCAAGAGCGGCCATTCTGCTCGAAGAGGTTGTTTGCAAACGCCCCATCCGAGTCCACACCGCCGGCGAAGGCAAGGGCCGGGTCGGCCGCCGTCAGCACGTCGCCATAGGTGCCGCCTGTCGCGAGAGGAATCCCGCTGATTGCCGCCTGTGTCGCCCCCGGCAAGGTGCTGAAGGTCGGAATAATCGCACCGAAGAACAGATTGGCGGATGCATTTTCCGTAGCGTCGGCCCCGTTGGACAGAATCGCGTCTTCGACGATGTCTTCCTTGCCGTAGAACCCGCCGACCAGCCAATCGAGATTGCCGAGCGTGCCTTGGAAGCGCAATTCATGGGTCTGGGTTTCGATGTCATCCAAACGCCGGTCAACGACAAAGATATCTAACGACGTAAAATCCGTATCGGTTGGCGCACCATCCGCCCGAAAATCTCGATAGGCGCCGATATAGGTCATATTGACCGGTCCGATCTCCCAATTCAGCTCGCCCGAAATACCCCATTGCTCATAGGGGTTCCGGTGCGGTCCATTGCTTGTCAGTGTACGGTTCTCAAAAGCATCGACGCCGGAGGCAAACACACCCGCGGGCCCGGACAACCCCGCGGCAGCGAAAGCACCTGCCGCCACCAAGGGCGTCTCTTCAATAATGATACCGCCGCTTGAATTATTATCCGCATCGGAATAATCGCCGATGATCCGGAGACTGGCGTTTTCGTTAATCTGCCAAAGCGCCTGACCGCGCACGATGTAACGGTCGACCGATTGCCCGTCATCGCCGACGGAAACGTTTTCCTGAAACGCATCACGTTCGCGCCACGCACCGGCCACGCGAACCGCGACCTTATCGTTGATAACCGGCAAATTAGCCCCGGCTTGAATCGCAATCTGATCCCGGTTGCCGTAGGTCACGTTGCCCCACGCTTCGATCTCCGAAAGCAGAGGCGCCTTGGTTTTGATGTTCAGCGCGCCCGCCGAGGTATTGCGGCCGAACAAGGTGCCTTGCGGGCCGCGCAACACCTCGACCTGGTCGATATCGATGAATTCGGAAAGCGCAACGCCCGGACGGCTCAGATACACCCCGTCAACAAACACACCGACGGCGCTCTCGAGGCCAATATTGTTGCCGGTCGTGCCGACACCTCGAATCCGCATCGTGGTGCCCTGCGACTCCGTATCGGAACTATTCAGATTGAACGTGGGTGAAATCGTCTGTAACGCACTGACGTCATTGATTCCCACACGTTGCAATTGCTGGCCGCTAAAGGCTGTCACGGCAATCGGCACATCTTGGATACCGGCTTCCCGCTTGGTGGCGGTGACGACAATTTCGTCGAGCTGCGCGAAACTTTGAGACGTGAATGCGAAAGCGAGCACTGACGTGGCCGTGCCCAATAGCAGTTTGTTCATGGCTTCCCCCCAAGGGACTGTTTTGTTTGTTCTCGAATGTTAGCGGCGGCACGGATAGCGAGTGGTCAGCAAACATCGCGAAGTTTTTCGAAAAACATCGATCACGAAGCCAGCGCAGGGAATCAGGGATTTTTCGGCGGGACCGGGAATCTTGGCAGCGTTTTTTGAAACGATTTGCCTAGAATATTGAAAGCGCGCCATAGTTGCGCACCAGTTTACTAGTCATACAAAAGAACAAGAGAATTGACTGGGGTCGGAGATGCGCATTGACGAGTGCAAAACGCTAAACAGCTTGGCTGTCGATCTGAACTGCGAGCCGTTATCGGTGATGTATGCGTCGTCCACCACCACCCATTACTGCCTCGCCCATTGGCGCTATTTCATCGGCGAATATTCGGTGCGCCCAGTCTCGAGCCCCCTATTGATCATCCACCTTGGCGGCAAGCCATGTGTGCGCTTCAAGGTCGACAATAAGGATTGGAGCAAAGAATATTCTATCCCCGGCGACCTCACGGTGGCCCCCATCGCCGATGCCATCGGGCATTGGCAAGCCAATGGCGAAGTCGAAATTTTGACCTTTTGTCTTTCGGGCCCCTCCGAGGCGAACAAAGGAAGTACTGTGTTCTCGCGGTCCTCGCTGTTCGAAGGAGGCACTCGAATAGGGATCGAGTCCCCTTTCATCCGCGAATTGTTGCAGCAGCTCCGGCGATCCTTCGAAAACCACGTGGACAACGATGCGGCGGTCTATCGGCGGAAACTCCTCGACTTCTTTGAGGTTCACCTGATGCAAATCGACCGCACGCCTCAGCTGCAAACGACGCCGCCCCCTTGCATCAAGTCGGCCAACTTCGCCCAACTGCAAGATGTTCTGCGCTTCGTCTCCGAACACTATTCCGAAGATTTGAGCATCAAGGACCTTGCGGAAATCGCAGACATGAAACCGTCTTACTTCGCACAAGTCTTTCGGACGCAGATGGGCGTCTCGCCCCACAAATACGTCATTAAGAAACGGGTGGAATCGGCACGGCGGTTACTTGAGTCGACAAATCTATCCGCCCAAAGAATAGCCATCGAAACGGGCTTCGGCAGCCAGAGTCATTTCACGACAACCTTTTCAAAGGTGATGGGCGTAACCCCGGCCCAATATCGCGGGCGGCTTTCGTTGGAGAATGATTGATCCGCCGTGACGGGTTGTGATCGCTGGTTTCACGGCAGGCTGACGTGTTTCCGAGAATACCTGAATCGTCATCGCGAGCGGGTTTAAGCCCGCGCGGCGATCCAGAGCAGCAAACCCTCAATATGCAGTTCTGGATTGCGTCGTCGCCTATGCTCCTCGCAATGACGTTTCTTTTTTCATCGACCCAATGTAGGTCGGAAACGGCCTAAAACCACTATTTCCCCGCGGTCACCACATCAATAAGCGCAGTTTGGTCGGTTTCAGCAGGCTTCGCGCCAAAACGCCGCCCAGGACAGCACGGGCCGACGGGGACGGTGGCCGCGCGGACCCCCATCGTTCCGGTAATGACGCGCGCACCGGGTTTCGTCCCGGCCCTTTTCCATTTTGCTGCGAAACAAAATCATCTGGCTCAACATGGTCTCTCTCCCGTAAGGCTCGCGCCCTTAAGATGGGGAGAAACGGATGTTGACCATGTGACGCCGGTTACAGACCGCACCGCCGATCCGTGAGGCCGGGAACGATGTGTGATCCCGGTCACGCTTTTGACGATCCGCCGAATCTAACGCGCACCCCAAATCTAACTCGATACTAACGCGTCGCGTTCGCCGAAATCGAAGCCCGGACCATTGTCCTGGTACGTCTTCAGGAGGCGGCGCGAGACCTGCTGGATATGCACTTCGTCCGGCCCGTCATAAATCCGCGCTTCGCGTGCATGACGATACATCACGTCGAGCGGCGTATCGGGCGTCAGCCCTTGGGCGCCGTGCACCTGCACCGCCCGGTCGATGACATTGTGCAGCATCTCCGCGCCCACCACTTTGATCAGACCGATTTCGATACGCGCATCGTCGCCGCTATCGATCTTCTTCGCCGCATCCAACGTCAGATGGCGGGATGCCTGGATCTCGGCCGCACTTTCGAACACATAGCGCTGCAACATCTGTTTCTTGGCCAGCGGCTCGCCGAACGCCGTGCGGTTATGCAACCGCGCGCACATAATGTCGAAGGCCCGCTGGGCTTGCCCCAGCCAGCGCATGCAATGGAAGATCCGCCCGGGGCCGAGACGCTGTTGCGCAATGCGGAAGCCCTGGCCGCGACCGCCCAACAGATTTTCTTCGGGCACGGTGACGTTGTCGTATTCCACTTCGTAATGGCCGGC
>JANQMY010000291.1 GCA_028279895.1 Alphaproteobacteria bacterium | reverse complement strand
TTAAGTGTACGGACGCATCGTTGTTCCAAGGGGGAGGGGGATTTGCAGCAGACCGCCGTTGAGGAAGGCGCCTATTGCGACTTCGCCGATCTCGCCCGCGCCGGTAAGAACGCCTGGTGGCGCTATCTGCTGTCTTTCAGCCTGTTCCTGGGGACCGGGTACGTCCTCATTCGCGTGATCTTCATGGGGCTCTCTTTGCTTACCCCCTCGGATCTCGGCGGCTTGGTCATGATGCCGGTCAAGGATTTCTCGACGGCCGGGGCAGTTCGAGATGCCCTGCTGGAGTTCGTCCTGCTGATGTCGTCAGTGATTGTGTTTCTGATCACGGCCCGCATCTTTTTTCCGTGGATTCACAAACGGCCTTGGCGGACCTTCCTTACTGCTTTCGACCGGTTCCGCTATGGCGAGTTTTGGCGCAGCTTCCTGATTTTGGCGTTCTTACTCACGGCATCGACGACCATCCAGTATTTCGCCTTCCCCGGTTCTCTCGGATATGTGATGCAGCCGCAGGCTTTCTTCCTGTTCTTACCGTTTATGCTGGTCCTGACCACGTTTCAAGTGTTGGCGGAGGAAGTGATCGTCCGGGGGTATCTTCTGCAGGCGGTGGGCGTAGTGACGCGCCTGTATCTGATCCGGCTGCTCGTACCCGGTACGTTGTTTGGGCTTCTGCATTTGGGCAATCCCGAGATCGACGCCGGCGGATACATCGCTTTGGCGATTTACATCCTTGTTGGTCTTTACATTACTTTCCTGGTCTTGCGCAGCAGCGGGCTCGAGCAGGCGGTCGGCTTCCACTTGGCCAACAATATCTTCAGTTTTTCGATTGTTGGTTATGCGGCGGGCGATTTTAATGTGCCGTCGGTACTCTACGACCCGTCGACGACCATCGATTTGCTCGATCTTGGTGTATTGGTCGTCGCGCTATTCTTGCACTTCATCCTGTTGACCATGTGGGAGCGCCGGAATGCGACAAACACATATCATCAGCCATGTTCGATGAAATAACACTGTCGCTATACTTGCCGCGTCCAGTGCTGCAAAGCAACAAAATCGCAGTTATGACAATGCACAAATGATCGGCATATATTCGTAAAACTCATCGGCTGGTTTTCGTTAATAGAGGTTAACAAAAAAACTAAGTAACTGCTTGAACACTTGTCCAAAACTGCTGTATAAAAGCAAAGGCGTCTTGATTATTTGGGTTAGTAACCATAAAATATATAAAAACAAGGGTCGCCAATTGGGGATATTCTTATGGACAATAAGGCCGACTTAGTCGATATGACGGCGGAAATCGTCTCCGCATATGTGGGTAACAACACCATCGGCGCTCAGGAACTGCCGGGGCTGATTCAGCAAGTTTATTCGGCCCTCAATTCCGCCACACGCAATTCGGATGCTGCCGTAGCGCCCGAACCACGCCGTCCTGCCATCAATATCAAGAAATCGATTATGCCCGATTACTTGATTTGTCTTGAGGACGGTAAGAAGTTCAAGTCGCTAAAGCGCCATTTGCGCACCCATTACAATCTTTCTCCGGATGAATACCGGGCAAAGTGGGGGTTGCCGAAAGACTATCCGATGGTAGCGCCGCGTTATGCGGAAGCGCGCTCTGCTTTGGCTAAAGAAATGGGGTTGGGTCAAAAAGGCCGGCCTAAGAAAAAGAAGCTGG
Organism: Alphaproteobacteria bacterium; assembly: GCA_028279895.1. Lineage (GTDB taxonomy): Bacteria > Pseudomonadota > Alphaproteobacteria > JANQMY01 > JANQMY01 > JANQMY01. The sequence goes on along the minus strand of JANQMY010000291.1, from coordinate 15,841 downwards.
CAGAAGCGACAGGCTAGTAAAACACGCCCAGCTATTTGACGCCGTCAAGTATCGGCGAAGAGTTCATTGAGCCATGTTTGATAATGACTGGCACGTCTTTGCGAGAACGCGTCCGACTCTTGGGTCGGATGTGACCGTGGCCTGTACCTTTCACCGAAGGAGGGCGGAGCATGGCGGACGCGCCGATTGATCATTGGCCCATGACGTTTCGGCGCCAGCTCGTCCTGGCCGACCAAAAAGACGTCTATGACTACTGGCTGGCCCAGCGGCACGGGGGGGCTTTGCCATGCCGGGCCGATATCGACCCTGCGCGCCTCAAAAAGCATCTGCCGACTGTCCTGCTTTACGATGTGCTGGACGATGGCGAGTGCCAAGTGCGTCTGGCCGGCACCGGCATTCGCGACGTGTTGGACGAGGAAATCACGGGCAAACGCCTGTCGGAAATCGATTTCGGCGAACATCAACCCTATTGGCAGCAAGCCCATCACCGGGTGGTTACCCAGAAGCGGCCTGCGCAGGGGGTGGCCCCGGTTACCTGGCGGGACAAGGGCAATCTGTTTGTCTTTTGGCTGCGTTTGCCGCTGTCTTCCGACGGTGAGACGGTCGATAAGATCCTCGGGTTCGATCTGTATTTGGCTGCGGCGAAGGTGGATGCGATTTCGCGCCAGCAGCAGCGCGTCAATGGGGCTGGCTAGCCCTCTGTCCCACATCTGATTGGTTCACGGATCTTTATTTCTCCTTATACTAGTTCATATAGGCGGGGTTGGGTGATCCACACCCCGCGTGACGTCGACGTAGAGCGGGCAGGGCGCCGGGGACCCGGAGACGAACGATGAAGGTGGGGTTTGCGTGGGCAAGTTTGGGAGCCGTGGGCGTATTGGCCGGCGCCCTTGGCCTTGCCTTTCTCGCGGCTGGGGGGTCTACGGCCCTGCTGTCCACCTCGCGGCCTGTCGATCGCGCGCAGTTCGAAGGCATTCTGTCGACGCCGGTCTCATGCAATGCCTGCCAGGCCCTCGACACGCTGACCAAAAGGTTCGCGCGCTCCGACGACGCTTTGTCTTTGGGATTTGCCCGGCGTTTGGCGGCCTGGCGTGTCGCGTGCACCAAAGAGCAGCTATGCAGAGTGCCCCAAATGGCCGAGGTTTCGTCGGGCACTCTGGGCGAGTGTTCGGACACGGAGGCGGAAGTAGATCATTTATCCGTCTACGGTGAAATCCGCGGACTTGCGCGGGTGGTTCTCGCGCGCAGCCAGGAATGCGAGGGGATGTCCTGCCCCCTCATGCGGTGCGACGACAAAGCACCTTTGTATAATGAGCTTGAGCAACTTGCGTCTATGCTGGATCAACGCGGCCAGCTTGCCGCCGCATCGGATCAGGTCGACGACGATGAGCACGCCGCCATGGCGCGTATGATGCGGGCGTTTCGCAGGTCTGCACGCGATCAAACCTTCACGATCGCTGCAGAGTTTCAGAAACTCGCCAGCTTGATCCATGAACCCCCTGGGCAGACCCGGGGCCTTGCCGATTTGGAAGAATGGTTGAAGTGGCGGCAACGCCACATACACCGGTTGGCCGACGATATTGATTACGCAGCGGCGGAAACGGCATTGCCTTACGACGGCTTATCCGAGGGCCTATGGCGCATTCGCACCTTGGCGATTGTGCTGGGCAATGTGACCGACGCGTTAGGCACCTTGCGCGAAACCCAGCGGGAACATGTGGGGCTGATCGAGTTTTCAGCCAATCTGTCGCGGGAAGGGCAAATCGACATCTATCGCGCCTGGCAAGGGCTCGGTGATGCAATCGGTGAAACCATGCTCTATATGGCGCGCATCACCGCCGTGCTCAACCGTTTGGAAGAAAAGCCTGATTGGCAAACTTCCCTGACCGCGCCGGGGCCTATTTCGGCTTGTACCCGACTGGACAGCCGTCAAGCCCAAGACGCGGCGACCAAAATTCGCCACGCGCTGGCGCGGTTTGACTTTTGTGGCATGCGCGGGGGCTGCACGGTCGGCGAGCAGCCCCAGACCCGGGTGTCACCTGCGGACAAGAACCCATATGACGGCGCAACGGACCATGAACTGCGCGACAAGGTGGTGAAGCTGCGTGACCGGCTGGTGGCGTTGTCATTGGAAGACAGCCCACCAGTGCGCCTCACGGGTGAGTATGATGTTTATCGCCCTGGTGAAGCCATGTCGGTCCGGGCTCGGGGCGGCAACAATATGTGCTATGCAGCGGGCGGCAGCTGGATTGGGATCTATCGGGACAACAGCCTGCAGTTGACCGTGCGCCAAGATCGCAATGGACCGCTCCGCCGCCGTGATTTGGAAGCGATCGTCGAACACGAAACCGAAGCGCCGCGGGAAACCGAGGTGATGCTCGAAGTACCCACGGTGCCGGGCCAGTACCGCGTGCGGATTTTCGCCGGTCCGGTTCTTGGGGGCACACAAATCGGTGAAATGCCGTTGCGGGTGGAAAGCGCCGAGCATTTGGGGTGCGATGGCTTTAGCGGACATTGGCAATCGAAAAAATCGGGTGACATCTGGTTGTCCGTGCGCGGCAACAAAGTGACCGGCACCTATCGGCGGAGCCGCGGTGCCAAGCCGGGCATTATTGTCGGCCGCATACGTCAAGACCAGTTACGTGGCCATTGGTCGACAGAATTCGGGTCCGGCGGACTTGCGCTCAAACTGTCAGAGAACGGCACCCACTTTACCGGCACGGCCGGTTGGTCGCGCGACCAAACCACGGGTGCCGGCGATTGGGAGGGGTTTTGCGTGGTGAGCGACAGCCCGTCTTAACCCCATCAATCAAGCTTCAATAAATATTTCTGCTCTCCGTCCAAGACCGGCTGCCGGTCCTGGTTGTGGACGGTTGCCGACATGATCAGTACACCCGTTGTGCGCTGAGGTTTCTTTTCGACAACTTTCAGACTGGGGTACAGCGTGTCGTTCGCGTAAACGGCTCCTTTGAACCGGGCGGTCAGTTCGGCAAAACGCGATCAGACTGTTCCCGATCACATGAGGAAAACTGCCTGCACCGGATGCCGTAAAACACAGGACTTGCAGGCCGTGGGCGAGCAAGTCGTGATGTCCTTGAGAGGCGCAGTAAGGCCGGTCGTAATGGATCGGATGATTGTCGCCGCTCAGCGCTTGGAACGCGGAGAAGTGGGCATCCGTGACCGTCCGCGACGGCAGAATGAATTTTTCCCCGACCTCCAATGCAGAGAAGCGACGGTGCGGGTAGGGATGGAGTTGTAGGGGATCGAAGTCGTCAGTCGTCGGATCGTATTTCTTTCCATTCGAATAGAGCGTTTTTAGGTCAGCCTGTGGGGCGCCGTGGAAGATCCGTCATTGTGTCCGTCACATACCGCCGGCTTTGAATCTGTCCTCCGCCCGGCGATTCGGAAAATTCGCCCCAAATGGACTTTAGGCGCTGAGAACATTCATGAACCGAATGGCCTTCTTGCCACGCTCTCTGCGTTTTTTTTGGAGTTCGGCGTTTTATTGAAGAAATGTGACATGAATGCAATTGACTCTCATCTCCGTTTTTGGTTAAGAGCCATTGCGACGCATTCTCATTTGCAAACGTGAGAACACAGGCTATCGCCGCGTCGGTCTTTTTGGGGAAAACATCGGGGGTAAATCCGACCAATGACACGCTTATATCTGCAACTCATGAGCGCCACTGCGCTGTCACTCACGCTTGCCGTGCCTTTGGTGATGGCTCAGGGCGCGGACGATGCGAATCGCGATGAAATTCTGGTGGAGGGCAGGGTTCTTCAGCAAGATCAGCTCAATGCCGTGAAAACACCGACACCCGTCATCGACGTGCCGCAAAGTCTGTCGATTTTCACGTCCGACCAAATTGATGAACGGGGGTTCACCAGCATTGGTCAAATTATTGACTACACGCCAGGCGTAAACACATCGCAAGGCGAAGGCCACCGGGACGCGGTTGTGTTTCGGGGCGTGCGCTCGACGGCTGATTTCTACATCGATGGCTACCGCGATGACGTTCAGTATTACCGTCCCCTGTACAATTTGGAGCAGGTGGAAATCCTGCGCGGCCCGAATGCGCTTTTGTTCGGACGCGGCGGCACGGGCGGCATTCTTAATCGCGTGACAAAGAAGGGCGAAATTGGCGAGGCGTTCTTGGGATACAAAGCGGGTGTTGATACTTTTGGCGAATTTGGCTTTGAGTTGGATGGCAACTACGCTGTCAGCGACAATGCCGCGATCCGCATCAATGCGATGTACGAGAACTTGAACAATCACAGAGACTTCTATGATGGGGATCGGTTTGGTGTGAACCCTACCGCCAGGCTCGAGATCGGCTCATCGACCACGCTGGATATCTCCTATGAGTATATCAATCATGAGCGGTTTATCGATCGCGGTATTCCAACGGGTACGGATGGGCGTCCAGTGGAAGCATTCCAAGATATCGTCTTTGGCGATGAGGAAGAGAACTTTCATGAACTTGAAGCGCATCTCATTCGCGCCTCGCTGCAGCACGAATTCACGGATTTTTTGAAGGGTAATTTCGGCGTATTTTACGGCGACTACGACAAGCTGTACCAGAACTTCTATGCGTCAGGGTACAATCAGGCCGCCACGCCGGATGTCGTGACACTTGATGGATATATTGACGCAACAGACCGTCAAAACCTGATCTTGTCCGGAAATCTGGTTGGCGATTTCGAAACCGCCAGCATCGGTCATACGTTGATCGTAGGCGGGGAATACATCAACACCTCGTCCGATCAGTTTCGTTTCAATGCATTCTGGGACACGACCTCGGATGACAACGAGACCTTTACGATTATGCGCCCTCTTAATCTGAGGGGAGGCGTCGGCGTCAACTCATCGGGTGTCACGACGACGAATGACTACACAGTGGATCTCAACGACGATACCCGCGTCACCATTAATGTTTTTTCCGCCTACATCCAAGATCAGATCGAAGTTACGGAATGGTTGGACCTTGTCGGTGGTGTCAGGTTCGATAGTTTTGACATCGAGGTCAACAACATTGTCGCCTCTGAAATTCGAAGCCGAACGGATGAAGAGTTTTCTCCGCGAGGGGGCGTCATTGTCAAACCAGTGGAAAACCTTTCCATCTACGCCAGCTACAGCAGATCATTCTTGCCACGCAGCGGTGAGCAGTTTGCGAGTATTAACGGCGACGCCAACCAACTTGATCCGGACGTCTTTGAAAACAAAGAATTTGGCGTGAAATGGGACTTTACGCCCACAATGAGCTTTACAGCGGCCTATTTCCAGAATGAACAAACGCGGGCTGACAGAGACAACGTTACGGGTGAAGCATTTGAAGTGAGAGGACTGGAGGTCGAGGGATTTGAGCTTCAGCTTCAAGGGCAAGTCACAGACCGTCTCTTTTTCTCAGGCGGTTACAGTTACCTTGATGGCGAAACCGCTTCCGGAGAGGTTCCGCGTGAGATACCGGAACATATGGTGTCATTCTGGGGCAGCTATCAGGTTACGGATAAAATTGGTGTGGGATTGGGTGTGATCTATCAGGATGAGTCTTTGATCACGGATGGATCAACCGCAACACTGCCGAGCTATACCCGTGTTGATGCGGCTGCGTACTATGACGTCACGGACGATATTCGCGTGCAGGTCAACATCGAGAACCTGACGGACACACTGTACTTCCCGAATGCGCACAGCACCCATCAGGCGACCGTTGGCGAGCCCATTAACGCGCGTTTTTCGGTCATTGGGCGTCTCTAGGACGCCCGTCCCTTCGGGTTGCCAAGCGGTGAGCGTCCGCGTCGTTGCGGTCCTCACCCGACCCGTCTCCTCCGCAGCAGCGGCGCTGCCGCTGCGGAGGGTGGATGCCCGACATCGCGTTTCGGACCGCGCCTAGCGGAGACACTCACCGCTTGGCAACAGAACTGCTTCAATATGGCTCGGAAATGCTCTAGATGCGCTCGTCGTGGACGGTTGGCACGACCGTCGTGTTTCCGGTATTCGGTTCCGGCTGGGAGGTGGCGGTAAACAGATCTTTAGCGGCGTCGCAAATGTCCGGCCGGTCGGCGCAGGTGTCCGTGAGGTCGAGAATCGTCGTCGCAAGTTGCTCACCCACTTCGTTCAAAACGACGGGAGCAATCTCGTAAAACCTGGTCTGAGCGGCCTCAAAATAATCCACCGGCACAAAGACCACGGCCATGCCGAGCCAGAACAACGCACGAAACACAAACATTATAAACTGATACCTCAACCTGCACTGAGGACTTTAACGCTTTGCTATTTCTTTCAAGTAAATCCCAAATACTTAATTTTAAATATCTAGACAAAAAGAAGATTTCCGATTTAACAAGTTAACACTCTCTTCACCATAAAACCGGACATTGCCGACAATATGGGCTCCTGAGCGCATCAGGCAGAATGGGATTCATGGAACGCGAACCGCGCCTTCAGACCGATTTCTGGGTCAAAGCCTATATGCGCCGGTGCCAAGGCAGTGGCGGCGCTGCGTTCGTGGTCCGCCGCGGAAACCGGGAAGCGGGCGTCGTTCTCATTAAGCCCAACCATCTGAATGGCGGTTTTGCCGTGCTGGCGCGGTCGCGGGATCTCGACGGGGCTGTCATTTGGCGCCGGGCGACAGGCCCGGACCCGGTTGAAGAAACAGCGGCCGAACGCTATGTGGAGCAGCAAATCAAGTTTGATCCGGATTTGTGGGTCATCGAAGTGGAAGACCGAGAGGGGCGCCACTTCCTCGATGAGCCCGTCCATGCCGACTGAGCGGTGGTCCCGTCCCCGGCGGCGGATCCAATACAGGAGAAGTTTGTGAGTATTGCTCAAACCGCGGCGCCGGATGCGGCCGCCGCCAAATCGGCCGGGCCGCAGCCACGGCGCACCTTTGCGATTATTTCGCACCCGGACGCGGGCAAGACCACGCTGACCGAGCATCTGCTGCTTTTGGGCGGCGCGATCCGGCTGGCCGGTCAAGTCAAGGCGCGGGGGGACAATCGGCGTGCTCGGTCGGATTGGATGAAGATCGAACAGCAGCGGGGGATTTCGGTGACCACTGCGGTCATGACCTTCGAATATGAAGACGTCACGTTCAACCTGTTGGATACGCCCGGCCACGAAGATTTCAGCGAGGATACCTACCGCACGCTGACGGCTGCGGATTCCGCGGTCATGGTCATCGATGCGGCGAAGGGCATCGAATCCCAAACCCGCAAGCTTTTCGAGGTGTGCCGTCTGCGGGACATTCCCATTATTACCTTCGTCAACAAATTCGACCGCGAAGCCCGCGACCCCTTCGACTTGATTGAAGAAGTGGCGGATCAACTGGCATTGGACACGGCGCCCGTGATGTGGCCCGCCGGCATGGGCGCGCGGTTTAAAGGCTGTTTCGATCTGCGCTCGGACGAGTTCGTTTCTTACACGGAAAACGGCAGCGAGCGCGTGGGACACAATGCGGTGGCCGACGTGCTGGAAGACGATGAGCGCGAGGAACTGTTCGAGAATGTGGAACTGGTGCGCGAGGCGTGTCCGTCCTTCGATTTGCGGGCCTATCGGGAAGGTCATCTGACCCCCGTCTTTTTTGGCAGTGCGCTGCGCAATTTCGCGGTCAAGGAGCTGTTGGACGGGGTGCGTAACTGGGCCCCGCCGCCGCGCGCGCAGGCGGCGACCACCCGGACCGTCGAACCGGATGAGTCCAAAGTGTCCGGCTTCGTCTTCAAGGTGCAGGCCAATATGGACCCCAACCACCGCGACCGGGTGGCCTTTATGCGGCTCTGCTCCGGCAAGTTTCGCCGCGGCATGAAGCTCAACCAGATCGGTACGGGGAAAACCATCGGCGTCCACAACCCCATTCTGTTTTTTGCGCAAAACCGCGAGCTGGTCGAAGAAGCCTATCCCGCCGACATTATCGGCATTCCGAACCATGGGGTGCTGCGGGTCGGCGATACGCTGACGGAAGGCGAAGACCTGCAATTTACCGGCATTCCCAATTTCGCGCCGGAAATCTTGCAGCGGGTCCGGCTGGACGATCCCATGAAGCTGAAGCACCTTCGGCGGGCCCTGGAAAGCCTGGCGGAAGAGGGGGTGACCCAAGTCTTCCGTCCGATGATCGGGGCGCAATGGATCATCGGTGTGGTGGGTCAATTGCAGCTGGAAGTGCTGAAGGAACGCATCGCGGCGGAATACGGCATCGATGTGGGGCTGGAGCCGGCGCCCTTCGACACGGCCCGCTGGGTGTATGCGGACAATGCAGCCGATGTGAAAGCGTTCGTGGACCGCAACAAAGGGTCCATGGCGGAGGATCGCGACGGTGCGCCCGTGTTCCTTGCCAAGGGCGCATGGGAACTTAATTATGCAGCAGAGAAGTTTCCGGACATCCGCTTCGAAGCGACCCGGGAACGCACCAGCTAGCTTTACAGGAACGTCATGGAAACGCTTAACGAATTTTGGATGATCGTTCTGGAGGTCTGGCAAGACACGGTGCTGGGCATTAGCGTCGGCCGGCTGGTTATCGGCATTGGCGTCTTGTTCTTCTTCTTCGTCTTGCGGTCTTTGATCGCACGTTTCTTGATCTACGAACTCAAAGTGCTGGCGCGGCGCACTCAGACGGAATATGACGATCTGATTCTTGAGGCGTTGGCCGAACCCTTCAAGCTGATCCCCATTGCTTTTGGGGTATTTTTCGCGGGACAAACCCTTGGACTCGACGGCACCGCCGCCACGCTGGTGCAGAACCTGGTGATCTCGCTGGTCACCTTCATCATCTTCTGGGGGCTCTACAAGATCACCGACCCCTTCGCCCGGGCCCTCTCGAAATTCGAGCATATTTTGACCCGGCCGTTGACCAATTGGCTGGTGCGCGCCCTTAAGGTCATCTTTGTGCTGATCGGCAGTGCAGCCATTTTGGAAGTGTGGGGCATTCAAGTGGCGCCGCTGATCGCCGGTGCCGGCCTGTTCGGTGTGGCCATCGCGCTTGGCGCACAGGACATGTTCAAAAACTTGATCGCCGGTATTTCGATCATCGTCGAGCGGCGCTTTTCGCCGGGCGACTGGATCAAGGTGGACGGCGTGGTGGAAGGTACGGTGGAAAATATCGGCTTTCGCTCGACCCTGGTGCGCCAGTTCGACAAGGCCGAGGTGTATGTGCCGAATGCCAAACTGTCGGACGATGCGGTGGTCAACTTCACCAAGATGACCCACCGCCGGATCTATTGGAAATTGGGTGTGGAGTACCGCACCACCAAGGAGCAACTCAAGCTCATCCGGGATCAAATCGAAGACTTCATCCTGTCCCACGACGAATTTGCCAAGCCGCCGGAGGTGTCCACCTTTGTCCGGATCGACAAGTTTAACGACTCGTCGATCGACATCATGGTCTATTGCTTCACCAAAACTACGGTATGGGGCGAATGGCTGGCATTGAAGGAAGAACTCGCCTACCGCATCAAGGACATTGTGGAAGGGGCGGGCACCGGTTTCGCTTTCCCAAGCCAGTCCCTATATGTAGAAAGCCTACCGCCGCAGGACCGGCCCGAACCGTTCGTGCCGCCGACGGCGCCGGCAACACCCGAAACCGTTTTGGAGCGATAGAATGGAGCGATGACATGACCAAAACGAAAAAGCGACGAAATCCCGTCGCCGCGCGATTGTCGAGGGCGCGGTTTCAGCCGAAACAGGTGATCCCGCGCAAAGGCAAAGGGAGTTACAAGCGCCGGTCCAAACATCCGCAAGGAGTTGGCCGGCGCTTTTTCTTTGGGTGGATTGTCGACTCCGGTACTCGATTTTATTCAAGCGCCGCCTTCGCAGGTCGCGACCGCCATGTCCTTGCCGTCATCCCGAGCGCGAAGCACCCGGGATGACCCCGAAGTAATCCCTACGCCGCGATGGATTCCTTGTCCGACAAGGTCATCTTGCGCACGCGCCAGAACCGCATCACGCGCTGGGCCGTTTCCGTGTCGATTTTGTCGTAGATGCGCAGTAGAACATTGGTGTTGTTGAGGTTGCGCAACTGGCCTTTATCCATCAGCAGGATAATCGTCGAGAAGGTGGAGCGATCGAACTGGCTGGCCTTGCAGGCAATGGCGATGGCTTCGCCCGTCGGGTCGCTTAACACGCGATTGGCGGACCGTTCGTCTATCCCGGTCAATCGGGAAAAAGCGCAAATGAACTCTCTAATTTTCTTTTCACGGACCATGCGCACCAGGAACGACTCGTTCAAGTCATGGCGTTGAGCGGCTTGGTCCACATATTGCTGCGCGCGGGTGAGCTTGCGCTCGGAAGATTCCATATCTTCGGAAAGGCTGTCGGTGGTGCGCTGGATGGCTTCGTCGACAAGCTGCGGATCAAGGCCCTTATTCCGGTCCAGGATGTAGCTTCTGAGTTTGGAGGACACAAAGAAGAACATCTCGTTCATGAGATCGGGCGGCAGGTCCTGTCGACGGATGATGGGTGCTTGGAGCGCTTTGTTCTTTTCCGAACGTTCGACGATGGTCTCCATGGACTGGCGGGAAATCGCCGCGCCTTCATTCGAAACGAGTTTTAGGAAAACCTGGTCGTCACCGCGCTGAACCAATTCGTCTGTGACGTTTTCGCTAATATTTTCCCGCTCGCAAATGGCCGCCAGGTGCTCTTGGCTTTGCAGGCGTACGATGGCGATCAGGTCGGCATCATGCAGCACGCCGCTTTGGCTGAGCACGGATTCCGCCACGCCGATTTCATCATTCGCGAGCTGAGAAATGAGATTGCGCGGCGCCTCGGGCACACAGGCCAGGCGTTCGGCCAGTTCCTTGCGGACGCTCATCTCAAAATCGCGGGCGATTTGTCCGGCAATCACACCGAAGTTTTCGGCCTGGCTGGTGTTGAATTCAGACGTCGACTCAAGGAACACATCGGTGATGCCCCGCAGCAATTCGCGGCGTTTTTCGCTGGACGGTTCCTTGGCCAAGCTCAAGAGGGCGTTCAGACGGCTCGGTGCTGAGGTCATAATTTCAAGCCATTTGCTTCGTGAAACGGGGAATGTGTAAACCCGTAAACGATGGCTTAAAAGTGTAAAAAAACGATGGGATTATTAGCTAAATCTCTCACGGTTTCATGAGAAGTTTAGCTAAAGTCGACTTATTAAAATTTTCACGGTACGGAGGATTTAGTGCGCGCGGGCGACCGCGGCATCGATCGACTTCTCCAGTATGCTGACCATCTGATCGACTTCGCCGTCGGTGATGACGTAGGGCGGTCCTAATGTGATGATATCCCGCACGGGGCCCGTGCCGCCGGGGTAGAAGAAGGCGCCATTGGCCATGCCCGCACCGACGATTTTGTTCGTGATGTTGTCTTCCACGGCAAATGGCTCCAGCGTGTCGCGGTCCTTGACCACTTCGACCGACCACAACAGGCCACGGCCGCGCACTTCCGCCACATGAGGATGTTGCGACAGCGGCCGGAACCGCTCTTCCACGACCCGCTCCATCTTTTGAACGCGCTCAACCAGTTGCTCGCGTTCCATAATGTCGAGCACGGCGTTGGAGGCGGCGCAGGCGGCGGAATGTCCGCCATAGGTGTAGAACATGAGCGCTTGGTTTTTTTCTGCGAACACATCCACCATGTCTTGCGTGGCGTAAACGCCGACCAATGGCGCATAGCCGGCCGTCAAGCCTTTGCCCGACACCATGATATCGGCTTTGACGTTCCAATGCTCGAAGGCAAAGCGGGTGCCGGTGCGGCCAAAACCCGTCATCACTTCGTCGGCGATGATCAGCACACCGTGTCGCCGGCAAATCTCTTCGACTTTCGGCCAATAATTGTCCGGCGGGACGATGGCACCCCCACTGGAGCCGATGATGGGCTCGGCGATGAAGGCCGCCACGGTTTCGGGACCTTCTGCTAGAATAATGTCTTCCAGGGCTTGAGCGCAGGCGTCGCCGCAATCGCCGCCGCCCCGTTCGTGATGGCGCAGCGGGTAGGGGGTGGGCGCCAGCGGCGTTTGAGTCCACATGGCTTCCAGCCCCTTTCGGCGGGATTCGTGACCGCCCACGGCCAAGGTGGCGACAGTGGTGCCGTGATAGGAGATGTCGCGGCCGATCATTTTGTAGCGGCCGGGCTCGCCGCGATTGACGTGATACAGCCGCGCCAGGCGCAAGGCCACGTCCACCGCTTCGGAACCGCCGCTCGAAAGATGCACGCGCGGCAAATGATCCGGCAGCCAGTTTTTTTGCAGCCGCTCCACCAGACCCAGCCGGTCATCGGTGGCGAAGGGGGGCACCACATAGTTCTGCTGGCGCATGCTGGCCGCGACCGCGTCCGCCACCTCCGCGCGTCCATGTCCGATATTGGCCACGATGGCGCCGCCTGCTGCGTCGAGGATGGCGTGACCGTCTTTGGTGTACAGGAAGCAGCCTTCCGCGCGCGCAATTTCTACGGTGATGCCGCTGGGCACGAAGGGCCAGGGCGGCATGTCCTGGTGCAAGCTCATCGATGTTCTCTCTGCCGTGGAGGGTGTGCTCAGCTTACCATGCAGGCTTCTAAGGCAAAGATGCTTTTGTCAGATGGCGACCACGGCACCGGCTTCGAGGTCCGCCGGATCGCCGATGCCGATGAAGTGCTTCGGGCGATAACCGTTGAAATTCGAGGCGTAGGCATTGCTGTAAGCGCCCATCATGCCGAATTCGATCCAGTCGCCCCGCTGCAGTCCGGCCGGTAAGCCAATGGGGTCGTTCAGCTTGTCGCAGGAATCGCAGGTGGGCCCAAAAACCGTGTAGTCCGCATTGGGGCTGTCGATTTCCATGATCGAACCGTCATCCAATTGGCGGAACGCGCGGACCGGATAGTTGATTTTTGCTCCTTCCAAGTTGCGTTCCATAAACGATCCATAGGCACCGTCATTCAGATAGAGCTGCTGTCCTTTGCGCAGAATGACTTGAGTAACCAGCGACACGCCTTCCGCCACCAGGGCACGCCCCGGTTCTGCAAACAGTTCGACGGCGGGGCCAAACACATCCTTTTCGCGGAATGCCGCAATCGCTTCGAAATACGTATCTAACGGCGGCGTGTCGCCGCCGGGATAGGGGCATGGGAAGCCGCCGCCCACATCGACCGTCTTGATACGGACATTCGCTTCGCGTGTGATTTCCTCGCACAGGGCGCCGGAGCGCGTAAACGCTGCCGGGTCTTCGCATTGAGATCCCACATGGAAGGTCAGGGCAGGCAGCGCACCGCGCGCGGCGATCTTCTGAAGCAGGCGGATCGCGGTGCGGCGGTCGGCGCCGAACTTGCTCGACAAATCGAACATGGCGTCGTCATTGTCGGTATCGAGCCGCACATAAAGCGTGAGGTCGGTTGCGCCGGTTTCGTCGAAGATCGCCTCCAGAGCATCTTCCGTGTCCACCGCAAAATCCCGAATGCCATATTCGCGGTAGGCGGTTTCATACGTACCCACCGGCTGAAACGGCGCCATCACATAGGCGGAGGCATCCGGATAGCGCGTCCGGATCAGGTCGATTTCTTCAAGAGAGGCGACATCGAAATCGCGGATGCCCGCCGCGTAAAGCGGATCGAGCACGGCGGTCGCCGGGTTGCACTTGACCGCATAGAGCGTCCACCCAGGGAACCTCCGCAAAAACTCGGTGACTTTGGCCTGGATATGCTTCGGCCTCACCAGATAGGTGGCGGCATTCGGGCGCAGCGTCTCAAGCACATGTTCGACGCTGTTGAACCATCGCAGCTCGGAAACCGATGTGGCGGGCACGAAACTCATACTACTTCTACTCTCCTTACAGCGTTTCCAGGTGAAGTGGAATCCGGTTCAGCGCCCAAAGTCTATTGGCGGAAACGCGCAAAATAAAGAATCTGGAGCCGTTTTGCGTTTCAAAGAAAACCAAAACGGCTCTAATCGACGTGTCGCCGCCGGAAGACCGCGGACGCGCTGATATACACCAAAAACGGCGCACCAAGCGCGATCAGGTTAAGCATGCCCTCCGGCTCGACCGGATGGGTGGGAACCGGTTAACCGTCTGATCGCGCGCAACAAAGATTCTGCGCATGCTCGTGTTTCAACGAAACACGAGCATGCGCTAGTTAGCACTTTTTCCGGGAAAAGGGAAGCGCACTCTGTGCGCAGTTTCTTTAACGGGGATCAAGCGGTTTCGGGCCGCCGGACGATCCAGTTGATGCCCAGCATGCATACCGACGACAACAGAACACCGGCCGTGAAAAACGCCACGCCGGGACGTAGATCTGCAGACGTAGTCAATTGACCGTTGATGATCAAAATTGTCAGCGCCAGCACGAAAACATCCGCCATGGACCATTTGGAGATGAAGGCCAGCACGCCCAAAGTACGCCTCGCGGCCTGGCCATAGTGGTTCCAATGGCGCAAGGCGAGAAAGCCGGTGGCAATTTTCGCTAATGGCAGAATGACCGAGAAAAACAGAACCACGGCCCCAATCAGCTCTTGGCCGTTGTTGAAGAAGCGCTGAATGCCCTCGACGATGGAATATTCCTGCTGCAGGAGGCCGATGGATGTGATCGCCAGTGCCGGCAACAACAGGCCCGCCACGAACAGCAGAAGGGATACGGTCAAAAAGAATTCGACGATCCATTGCAGGGGCGAAATCGGGTGGCGCGTGGGCAGGGCGGTGTCGGTCATCTCTCGGTCTACTAAAAGCGGTGGATGATGATTTTATCGCAGGGCAATGCTATCCCTCAACTGTCATCCACAACGCGCGGTCGCATATTCCATGGCTCTCGAAACCGTTCAAAAGTTCACCGGCCGCAGCGAAGACTATGTGAGATATCGCCCCTCCTACCCGCCAGGCGCGCTGGATGCGATTGCGCAACGTGTCCCTCTGCAGGCCGGGACAATGGTGGCCGATGTGGGGGCCGGAACGGGCATCTTTTCATCTTTGCTGCTCGATCGGGGGTGCACCGTTATTTCGGTGGAGCCTAATGACGATATGCGCGCCCAGGCCGAAGACACGCTGAGCGGCCAGTCCGGTGCTTTGGTGCTGCCCGGTACCGGCGAAGCGACCGGCTTGGTTACCCAGTCCGTGGATGCGGTCACGGTGGCGCAAGCCTTTCATTGGATGGACCCCGATGCCACGGGCGCCGAGTTTCGCCGCATTCTAAAGCCGGGGGGATATGTGGTGCTTGTTTGGAACGAGCGGGACATCACGACGCCGTTCGGTGCGGCCTATGAACAAGCGCTCACCATATGTCCCAATCACACCACCCATTCTCATTCCCATCGAACGGGGGACGAAGACCTTGCGCGTTTCTTCGGGCCGGGCGGGTTCGATTTGGAGACCTTCGAGAATCCTCAACGGCTGGATCTGGACGGGTTGTTGGGACGGCTGCGGTCCACCTCTTATGCGCCGCTGCCGGACGATCCGCTTTACGAGCCGCTGATGGCAGACATCACGCGCATCTTCAAGGCGCATGCTGAAGCGGGCGAGGTGACCTTCGCTTACAACACGCGGCTTTACATCGGACAGTTAACGTAGAGCGTTTAGCCGTTTTGCTTTGCGGCCAGTTTACGCTGTCGGAGAGACAGCACCGGCGTGCGCGTATCGGCGGCAGGCTGATAGAAGACGGACATCTCGGCCAGCGCGTCTTTCCACGCCGCGACGTCTTTTTCTTTTTGAATTTCGAACGCGTCGAAGCCACAACGCAGCATGAATAGGAATTGATCCCGCAACACATTGCCCACGGCGCGCACTTCGCCTTTGAAGCCCATCTCGTCGCGCAAACGGCGGGCGTAGGAATAGGCCCGGCCATCTTTGTACACGGGAAATTCCAGCGCGATCAGACCGAAGTGGTCCAGATCGTCGGCAATCAGGTTGGGCGGTT
>JANQMY010000287.1 GCA_028279895.1 Alphaproteobacteria bacterium | reverse complement strand
TTCCAGTAGAGCAAGTGGATTGAGAGCCCGGCTCAACACCGCATCATCGAAGATGCTGCGGTGTGTCCGGGATGACCGCTGCTTTTGTTGGCTTAGTTTGTCAAAAATAGTCGTACAAAGACTATTTTTCCGAAAACGACTGAGAGAAGCCGCGATAGACCGGCTTCAGCAGGTAATCCAGGATCGACTTCTGGCCCGTGATGATGTTGGCCTGAACGGTCATGCCGGGCAGCACATGGTGCTGGTCGGGATTGTCGCCCATATGGGTTTTTTCCAGACCGACAATGGCGCGGTAGTAAAGATCGCCCTGTTCCGTCTGAAATGTGGACGCGGAAATCCGGTCGAGCGTGCCGCGGATGCTGCCGAAAGTGGCGAAGTCGTAGGAATTAACGCGCACATCCACTTCCTGGCCCACATAGACCTGCCCGACGAATTCCGGCGGCAATTGGGCTTCGACCACCAGGCTATCGCCGGTGGGCACGATCTCCAAAAGTGTTTGGCCCGGCTGTACCACCGCATTCAGCGCACTGATGGCCAGGCCCTTCACGATGCCGTCGATCGGCGCGCGGATTTCGGACCGCAACGCGCGGGCTTCGGCCCGCTTGATGGATTCGCGCGTTTCGGCCAATTCGCCTGCAAGCTCGCCGATCTGCGACAGAACGTCCGTCTGCGTCTTATTCTCGAATTCGACGACGCGAGTTTCGGCTTCCACCACCGCTTCTTCGGCGCGGCGGAGTTGATCGAAAGTTTCCTTGATGTCGACAGCGGCCTGTGCGTGCTGGCGCTGGATGTCCAACAAAGCCAAACGCGTGGTCAAGCCGTCGTCGAAGAGTTTTTGACGTGTGGCCAATTCCTGATCCAGAAGCTCCTTGTCCTTTTCGATCGCGGCCAGGCGATTGGTCAGCCGGCGCCGGTCGGCAACTTGCTGCTCGAGCTGCGCATCGAACACGGCACGCTGGCTGGCCGTGTTTTTGACTTGAGTTTTATGCAAGGCCGTTTGATCGAGTTTCAGGGTCAGGAAACCTTCCACCTGGCTGTCGAAATCGGGCTGGCGCCCGTCGATCAAGGCGCGATTGCGTTCGAGCTCCAAGGCGGTTTTCGCGGCACGGACGCGCAATTGGTCGAGTTCGGCCTGGGCGTCGATCGGAGACAAACGGATCAGTGTGGTCCCTTGGGTGACGATGTCGCCGTCGCGGACCAGAATTTCTTCGACGATGCCGCCTTCCAAGTGTTGCACCGCCTGAATGGAGCCCGCCGGCGTGATTTGACCGGTGGCCGTCGCCACTTGGTCCACTTCCGTGAACGCAGCCCAAATGAGCGCCAAGAACACAATGGCGCACATAACAAAACTCGCGGTGCTGAGGATGTGCGGCGGCTCGGTTTCCTCGAGCTCGATCGATTGCACAAGAAAGCGCGACTGGGCCGGTTGATGGGCCGTCAGATCCTTCGCCTCTTTGAACTTTTGCAGCATATGCGCTGGTCACCACCCCGTTTTTTATGGCTGCAGGACACTGGCGAAGGCAAGCGCCTGGTCGCCTGGGCCTGTGTACTCGATGAACCCCCGATGCAGCACGATGACCTTGTCTGCAAGCTTAATGTGACTTGGCCGATGACTTACCATGACAATGGTAATTTTACCTTTAAGGTTACCGAGAAGCTCCATGAGCTGCTTATCGCCCTCATGATCGAGCGAGGTTGCGGGCTCGTCCAGCAACAGGATCTTCGCGTCGCGCACCAATGCGCGGGAAATGATCAACCTTTGGGTAAAACCTGTTGGCAATTGCTTAATGAGGGAGTCCCCCACACGGGTGTTCATCCCGTCGGGCAGGTCTTTGATGATGTCCCACGCACCGGTTTTCTTCGTCACTTCGACCAAACGCTCATCGGTGGCGGTCGGGTCGGCCAGGCGCAGGTTTTGTGCGATGGTGCCGTAAAAGAGGTCGACGCCCTGGGGCACATACGCAATCTGCCGGCGCAAGGCGACCGGATCGGCCTGGCGCAGATCCAAGCCGTCAATGGTGATGGCACCGCCTTGCGGCTGATAAAGGCCGACAATCAGCTTCAAGATTGTGGACTTGCCGGAACCATTGGGGCCGATAACACTCAAAAACTCGCCGGCTTCGGCGGTGAATTGCGCGCCGATCAAAGCCGGACCCGTGTCGGCGGAATAGCGGAAGCTAACGCGGTTGAAGTCGATCTTGCCGTCGAAATCGCGCGACAGCAGGGAAGAGCGGTCGATCTGCCGTTCCGGCTTCATGGTCATCAGTTGGTTAATTTGGCCAACCGAGCGGGTGATGTCGTCGAACCGCGTATAGGCAAGGAAAGCGGCGTGGAACGGCGACAAAACGCGCCACACCAAGGCCATGGTAGCGATCAGCGCACCGATGGTCATGCTGCCCGCCAAAACCGACAACACGCCGAAACCGAGAACGGCGACGGCCGAGATGGTGGTCATGGCCTGGGTAACGGTCTGCATGGTCGCGGAGCGTTGGGCGGACTGCAACTGGGTGGCGACGGTCTGGGACGACAACAGGCGGAAGCGCTCGCGCCAGATCTGCTCGGCAGCGGATGCTTTGATGGTCCGCAGGTTTTGCGTTGCTTCAATCAAGAAGGACTGGCGCCGGATCGAGGCTTTGGCGGCCTCTTTGTTAAGATACTGAGTGCGCGGCATGTAGATCGCACCGAACACCAGCAAAACGACAATCATCACCACGGGAACAAGGGCGATGGGGCCGGCCAGCAAGGCGATGATCGCGATGAACAACAGGCTAAACGGCAGATCCAATACGGTTTGAGCCAAGGGACCGGTAAAAAAGTCGCGCACGGATTCGAATTCGCGGATGCGCGAGATCTGGGCACTGACGCTGGAGCGTTCCGTAAAGGCGGGCGGCAGGGACAATATGCGGCTCAGCGTTTCCGACCCCAACAGGTAGTCGATGCGTCCCGCCGTAATCCCCAAAAGCTGGGCTTTCAAGGTGCGCAGCACCAAATCGGCCCCCAATACCACGAGAATGCCGACGATCAGATAAGGCAGTGTACTTACGGATCCATTGCCGATGACCTTGTCGTAAACCGTCATCACGAAGATAGGGACCGTCGCCGACAGCAGATTGATCATCAGCGTCATCAGCAGCAGGTGAAAGATGATTTGCCGAAACCGGATCAGGGTGCGGTGAAACCAACTGACGGATTGGGCACCAAACTGGGTCGTGGGATCGATCTGTGTAAAGAAATACGCGGTGCCGCGCCGTTTATCGTCGGTCAGCTCTATTTCGTACTGTTCGCCCTGATCGATAACGGTGAGCGTATCTTCATCGCGTTCGAGCACCACAAAGGCGTTTTGCTGGTCTTCGTCCTCGACGAAAAGACAAGGGCACAACCGGGCGTCGATTTGCGACAAGCCAATTCGGTGCGGGCTGCTTTCATAACCGATCAAAACCAAGACGTTGCGCAGATCGACCAAATCGAAACTGTTGGTGAAGTGCGGAATGGCTTCGGCTACGTCGCGCAGATCGCCTTGCCACCGCAGCGCTTTCAGCAGCGGCATCAGGGTCGCGGCAAAAGGCGAGGCCGCACTGAAACTGTCGCCGTCCTTAATGTCGAGGATCGGCGGTTGTTCTTGTCCGGCGCTGTGGGCGGCTTGGGCGCTCATGCGGTTTTCCCTAAGTGCTGGACCGCCCGCGCCGGTTTTTCGATTTGGGGGGCTTGAGATTGAGGAGGCCGCTTAAGTTTTACCTTTGTCAGCCCCTTGTTTCGGATCTCGTAAATGGCGTCGCAATGCGCCAGCAAAGACGGACGATGGCTGACCACGATCAGCGTGCGTTTTCCCTTCATCTCACAAAGCGTTTGGGTGACGTCCTTGTCGCTTTGCATGTCCATGCCCGTGTTCGCGTTGTCGAACAGGACAATCTTCGGGTCCGTGTTCAAAGCCCGCGCGAAGACGATACGTTGCTGAACGCCTTTGGGGAAATTGTTAACGGACCCTTCCCCGACTTTTGTGTCCAAGCCATTGGGCAAGCGGGCGACAAAATTCGTAAGCTGAATTTTTTCGGCAATTTCAAGCGCGCGCTCCTTCTGGGGCCCGTCTTGGAACATGGAAAGGTTCTCGATCAGCGATCCGTTAAAGAGCTCTCCGATTTGCGGGATCAATCCGATCTGGGATCGAAGATAGGCTGTGTCGTAGGCGGTCAAATCCCGGTCGTCGATCAAAACGCGGCCGCTTGTGGGCTGCACCAGCCCCATCATGATGTGCAGCAGGGTCGATTTACCGCAGCTATTGCCCCCCGTGATGCCGATCATCTCGCCGCCGGCAACGGACAGATTGAGATTTTCGAAGAGCGGTGCGCCGTCGTCTCCATATCCGAAGGTGACATCTTTGAGTTCGATCCGGCCGTTGGTGATGTCGATTTCTTCGCGAATGCCGGTCTGTTCCTGGGGCAGTTCCATCAGATGGGCATAGCGGCTTTCGGCCAATTGGATGGCCTGAAATTTGTTCCAAATGCCGATGGTTTTCAGGATCGGTTGAAGCACGCGGCCGGACAACATGGTGCAGGCCGCCAAACCGCCCATGGTCATCGTCTGGTTGACCACCAACAGACACCCGATACCGACCACACAGACGATGGTTGCTTGGGAAAAGGCGGAACTGACGCTTTGCCCGATGGCATTGAGGCGGCTCAGCTCGCAGACCATTTCGGCGGACTTGCCCTGCAGCCGCTCATAGCGGCGCAGCATGACGAATTCCATTGCCATCGACTTGACGGTGTGGATGCCGCCCAACAATTCGATCAGGAAATCGTAACGGCGTTTGTCTGTTTCGATGCGCTTTTCGAGGGTGTCCTTCAAACGGTTTCCGACCCAGGCGGACACGACCACCAAACCCGCCAGCAAGGCGATCGGAATGGCCACCAGGGGACCCGCGATGAACCAAATCAGCGCCAAGAATATGAGGACGAATGGCAAGTCGACCAACAACAGCGCGACCTGCCCGAAATAGAAATCGCGGATGGCGGACACACCCTTCATGCCTTCCAAATAGGCGGCCGGGGTCTCTTTTTCATAGGCGCTCAGATTAGAACGCAACAGGTGCTCGAAAGCATCGAGACTCGTGCGATGTTCATAGCGCGCGCCGATTTCGTTAATAATTCCTGCACGGACGACGCGCAGTGCGACTTCCAGGCCGATGGCCAGGCATACACCCACGACCAGAAAACTCATGGTGGACAACGAAGCATTTGGGATGATGCGGTCGTAAACTTGCAGGATGAGGATGGGCAGCGCGAGCGCCAGCAGGTTGATGCATAGAGATGTCACAATGACATCAGTTCTGCGCCACCCGGCTGGTGGAGAAAGACTGCCAAACTGGATCACGCGGATCGCCCCTTATGTGTCGCGTCGGCCGTTATTACGGCGATATTCGCATTTTTACTTTGTTTTCCTTTCGGCTTGGTAAACCAGCCATCAACCTCAAATTGGCAGTTTTGTAGGGTGTTTGTGGTCTGTTACCCGGTTCGTTCAAAATTTAATCAAATGCACTTAAAGTATAAGTACAAGTAGAACCAAAAAGGCTGCGAATTTTATTTTGTTTTAGACGTCTATTTACCTTTGTTACTTAGAAACGCTTATCAAGTACCAAAAGAAGTTTGTACACAGTTGGGCTGGGTAAGCGCATGTCAAACGATGACGGCGATCGCCGGAGTGATCAGGAGTCCCTGGGCAAGGATCAAGCCGCCCGGGCGGGTGAGGAAGCAACCAATCTGAAAGTCAAAGAGGCGTCTTTGGGAAAACCCGAAGAGGTGCTTGACGGTGACTATGGTTTGCAGGAAACGCGCACCCAGGAAGTCGCGCACGAGAACTTGCATCTGGGAAGTTCGCGCACGGAGCAAACCGGCGCGCTTGGCAATGAAAAAGGGCAGGGTGGGCCTTCTTCCGCGTCACAAGGTTTTGGCGGCGGTTCCCCGGAAAACGGCGGCGAACGATCCCCTGAGAACAATCCTGCCAATGACACCGGCATCTCGCAAGGTAACGTGCCGGTTGCCGGTTCCGATGGGGGGACAGGTCCGTCGAGTTCCGTGCAGTCGGTCGCCTCCGCTGGCCCCAGGGTGTCTGGGCCGGGGGGTAACGCCGGCGACGGTGGTCAACCGCTGACATTTGTGGCAGCTGGGCAAGGCGAGTTTCAAGTTGCTTCAGCGTCGTTCTCCCCCTTTTCTCCGGGAGCTGACTTTACCGGGATAGACGCTTTCGATGACGTTCTGGCGCGGAGTTCGCAATCTGCTGATACGGCGGCGCCGTCGACAGCGGTCTCGAACTCGTCAGTCAGTGGCGTCTCAAACAGCGGTAGCCAAGTTGCAGTTTCCGAATCTGCATTGGCGGGCACGCCTATCGGCATTGTCGCTTTGGCGACCGATGCGGATTCTGGTGATTCTGTTTCATATGCGTTGGTAGATGCTGGGGGAGCTGTCGTCACCAACGGTCCTTTTGGAATCGATCCTGTGTCGGGCATTGTTACGGTCCGTGATAGTAGTCTGTTGGACTATGAAACAGGCCCCACGGTCGATGTGATTGTCCGGGCGACCTCCACGGACGGCTCGTCCAATACCGCCACCTTCACGGTGAACCTGACGGACGATACGTCGGAATCCTCTGTATCTGTCGTCTCGGACAGCGACACGGACGCCAATACGGTCTCGGAGAGCGTGGCCAATGGGACCGAGGTCGGCATTACGGCGCTTGCCACCGATGCGGACACATCCGACACGGTGAGTTATGAGATCGTCGACGGCTCGGGCAACCCGGTGACCACGGGGCCGTTCGAGATCGATCCGGCAACCGGCGTGATCACGGTGCGGGATAACACCCAGCTCGACTTCGAGGCGGGGCCCACCGTCGATGTGATCGTCCGGGCGACGTCGACGACGGACGGCTCCAGTAACACCGCCACCTTCACGGTCAGTCTGACCGACGATACCAGCGAGTCGTCGATCAGTGCGGTGAGCGATTCCGACACGGACGCCAACACCGTCTCTGAATCCGTCGCCAACGGCACGGAAGTGGGCATCACGGCATTGGCCACCGATGCGGACACATCCGACACGGTGTCATATGAGATTGTCGACGGCTCGGGCAATCCGGTGACCACGGGGCCGTTCGAGATCGACCCGGCAACCGGTGTGATCACGGTGCGGGATAACACCCAGCTCGACTTCGAGGCCGGCCCCACCGTGGATGTCATCGTCCGGGCCACGTCCACGGATGGCTCGTCCAATACCGCCACCTTCACCGTCAACCTGACGGATGACACGAGCGAGGCGTCGATCAGTGCCGTGAGCGATGCGGATACTGACGCGAACACCGTCTCCGAGAGTGTGGCCAACGGCACCGAGGTGGGCATCACGGCGCTGGCGACCGATGCCGACAGCTCGGATACGGTCAGTTACGAGATCGTCGACGGCTCGGGCAATCCGGTAACCACGGGGCCGTTCGAGATCGATCCGGCGACCGGTGTGATCACGGTGCGCGACAACACCCAGCTCGACTTCGAGGCAGGGCCCACCGTCGAC
>JANQMY010000260.1 GCA_028279895.1 Alphaproteobacteria bacterium | reverse complement strand
ACCGGCCGGACACTTGCTCTCTTGGCGGTTGTCGGCGCCCTTGCGGTGATCGATTGGACGCCGCCGCAGGCATCTGCCACGGGGGCAACGGTCAAAATGCCGGAG
This sequence comes from Alphaproteobacteria bacterium, assembly GCA_028279895.1. Taxonomy (GTDB): domain Bacteria; phylum Pseudomonadota; class Alphaproteobacteria; order JANQMY01; family JANQMY01; genus JANQMY01. Next base: position 13,952 of record JANQMY010000260.1, on the reverse strand, counting down.
CAAGCCCAAGCGTTCAGCCAAGCCCGCTTGGAAGAGCTGCGCGCGCAAGACCAAGCGGTCTTTGTCAATTTGACGGCCGATTGGTGCATTACCTGCAAGGCCAATGAAAGCGTGGCCTTTACCCAAACCTTCTACGACGCGATGACCTCTCGCAACGTGGCTTATTTGGTCGGCGACTGGACCTTGCGCGACGAGGCGATTGCCAAAAAGCTTGCCGAATATGGCCGCGCCGGGGTGCCGCTTTATATAGTTTACCCAAAGCCGAGTTCCGGTAAGGACCCGTATCTGCTCCCCCAATTGCTGACCGAGGGGATCGTTCTTGATGCCATAGAGCGTCTGTGACCACAAATCTTCTTAACGAGAAAGGGCAACGCATGACCATCCTTCCCACGCGTTCAACATTCTTGGCACTGACAATGTGTGCAGCCGCCGGATTGGCGCTGACCGCATCACCTTCCGGTATCGCTGACGCTGCCGATCAAGGCCCGCAGGTCGGGCTGGAGTCGCCCCAATTTGAAGGGACGGACTCCAACGGTAACGCGGTCGACCTTAGTGCTTTTCGCGGGCAAAAGGTCATCTTGGAATGGACCAATCACGATTGTCCCTATGTGCGGAAGCACTATGACGACAGCGAACGCAACATGCAGGTGATGCAGGAACAAGCGGCGGAGCAAGGGGCCGTTTGGTTAACGGTCATTTCGTCGGCCCCGGGCAAGCAGGGACATGTGAGCGGTGAGGAAGCGAAGGGCCTCAGCGAAAGCCGCGGCGCCGCACCAACCGCCGTAGTGCTGGACGAGGACGGCACGATCGGCCGTTTATACGAGGCCAAGACTACGCCGCATATGTACATCATCGATGAAGCGGGCGTGCTGCAATATATGGGCGCCATCGACAGCAAACGGTCTAGCAATCCGGTGGACATTCCTGCGGCGACAAACCACGTTACCCAGGCGCTGGGTGAACTGGCGGCGGGGCAAGCGGTGTCGGTGCCCGTCACGCAGCCCTATGGATGCAGTGTTAAATATAGCGGTTGATAGCTGAACCCTATCCGGCGCTGTGCTTGCCGGATGTGTGACACCGGACTATTCTTCAAACGATAGCGGCTGGGTGATTAATGCGCGCGCTGGACAATTGCAGTGCGCCAATTGAATGCGAGATAGAACCATGAACACAATATCGCATGTTCCGACAATGAGGGGTGCAGCGGCTCGGTGGATTGCGCTGGCCGCCTTGGCCTTCGCCGTGGCGGCCTGTGGTGCACCCACACCCTATGGGGGCGCCGACAACCGCGGATTTGGCTATTCCGAAACCCGGCTGGAAAAAAACCGCTATCGTGTGAAGTTTGCGGGCAACTCGCTCACCACCCGGGAAACAGTTGAGAACTATCTGCTCTACCGGGCGGCGGAATTGACCGTTCAAGAAGGCTACGATTTTTTCATCATCGAAACGCGGGCGACGGACAAGGACACATATTATCGCAGCACATTCGATGACTTTCCCGGTTATGGCTTCTACTACCACCGGTTCCCCTACCATCGCCGGTACGGCGGATATGGCGGGACGGTCACGACCACCACGCGACCGATCAGCCAATATACAGCGTATGCGGACATTGTGATGTTCAAGGGCACCAAAGACGATCGGAATGTCAAAGCATTCGATGCATCCGAAGTGCTGCGCGCGCTAGGACCGCGTATTCGCCGGCCACCCCCGCCCACGACCTGATGCGGTGCACGGCGCGGTCCCGCCATTTGGGTTCCGTCTGAAAACTCGGTAGACTGCCCGCTAACGAGATTCAGCGGGGCACCGTGCGTTTATCCATCGAAAAGGCGAGCAAGACCTATCCGGGGACGGTTACCGCGGTCGACGATGTCTCTTTTGCTGTGGCGGCAGGCGAGCTGGTGGCATTGTTGGGAGAATCCGGCTGCGGAAAAACCACCACGCTCAAAATGATTAATCGCCTCATCGAACCGAGTGCGGGGCGGATTCTCTTGGACGGCACGGATGTGGCCACCATCGATCCGGCGGTTCTCCGCCGTATGATGGGGTACGCTTTTCAGGGCGTCGGGTTGTTTCCCCATATGACCGTGGCAGAAAACATTGGCGTGACCCCGAAGCTGTTGCAATGGGGGGCACAGCGGATTACGTCGCGTGTGGATGAATTGCTGGATCTGGTTCATCTGCCTCCGGAGGAATTCCGCAACCGCTATCCGCGCGAGCTGTCGGGCGGGCAGCAACAAAGGGTAGGTTTCGCGCGGGCATTGGCGGCGGGTCCTTCGGTGATCCTGTTGGATGAACCCTTCGGTGCGCTCGATCCGCTGACACGGGACCGGTTGCAGCAAGATTTTCGCGATATTCACAACCGGCTGACGTTGACCACCGTATTGGTCACCCATGACATGACGGAAGCTTTGTTGCTGGCCGACCGCATCATTGTCATGAAAGCGGGCAAAATTGTGCAAGAGGGTGCGCCCGACGCGCTCATGAATCATCCGGCAGATCCCTATGTGGAAGAGCTTATCTCTACCCCCAAACGGCAAGCCGACCAGTTGGAGAATTTGGTCCAGGCAAGCGGGGCGGCACAATGAATGCCAATCTTGCCGAACGCATAGCGGAGCTTCCTGACTTTTTGGCCGGGCATTTGGTGTTGTCATTGTCGGCCTTGCTGATCGGCATTTCGCTCAGCGTGCCGCTGGGCGTATGGGCGGCACGGGCGGAACGAGTGGGGGCCGCCATTGTCAATGTGGCGGCGCTGATCCAGACAATCCCAAGCATGGCGTTGCTTGCGCTGATGGTGCCGCTGTTGGGCGGCACGATCGGATTTGGCCCCGCCTTTGTGGCCCTTACGCTCTACAGCATTCTGCCGGTCCTGCGGAATACGGTAACGGGCCTGCAGGAAGTCGATCCCGCCATGATCGAGGCTGCACGGGGGGTGGGTATGACCGACCGCCAGCGCTTATGGCAAGTGGAGCTGCCACTGGCGGCGCCCGTCATTATCGCCGGGGTGCGAACCGCGACGGTTTGGGTGGTGGGGATCGCAACGCTGTCCACGCCGGTAGGGGCCCAGAGCTTGGGCAACTATATTTTTGCCGGCTTGCAGACCCGAAATTGGCTCTCCGTTATTTTCGGATGTGTGTTTGCGGCGTTGTTGGCGATCGTTTTGGATCAGCTTGTGCGCCTGCTCGAAAAAAGCGCGCAAGAACGCAACCGGTCTCTGGCGCTCATGGCCGGTGCAGGGCTCGCGGTCATCTTTGTAGGGGGTATCGGCCCATCGGTCGTCGACACCCTTGCGCGGCCCGCGCCCGTTGTGGTGACAGGTTCCACCGCGTCGGAGGAGGCGCCACCGGCCGGATTGCAGGGGCAGACGATCCGCATCGGGACAAAAACCTTTACCGAACAATTCATTCTGGCCGATGTGATCACGGCGAAGCTCGAAGCCGATGGCGCGTTTGTCGAAAACCTCGACAATTTGGGCTCGACCATTGTGTTCGATGCGCTGCGTAACAACACGGTCGATGTCTATGTGGATTATACCGGCACGATTTGGGCGACGATCATGCAGCGGGAAGACCCGGCCGAACGCACCGCCATGTTCATCGAAATGGCCGAATATCTACGGAGCCAGCATGGCATTCTGACGCTTGGTCGGCTCGGCTTCGAAAATGCCTATGGGTTTGCCATGCGCCGGGACCGGGCGGCTGAGTTGGGCATTCGGTCCATTGCCGATTTGAAAGCCCATGAAAGAAATTTGATCATCGGCGGCGATCCGGAGTTTTTCGCACGTAATGAATGGATCCGTGTGCGCGATGCCTATGATTTGGGACGGTTCCGCACGCAAAGCATGGACTCCACATTCATGTATGGCGCCGTGCGGGATCGCAATGTGGACGTGATTTCTGCCTACACGACGGACGGGCGCATCAGCGCATTCGATTTGGTGATCTTGTCGGATGAGCGACAGGCGTTTCCGCCCTATGACGCGATTTTGCTGTTATCTCCTGACGCGGCTGACAAACCTGGCCTTATCGCGTCGCTGGCACCGTTGATCAACCAAATCGACGATGATTTGATGCGCGAAGCCAACAAGCAGGTGGATATCGACAGCCGCACGCCCAAACAAGCCGCCGACTTCCTCTTCTCGAAAATCAGTCAACGGACGGAATAAGCCCATGTCGCCAAAACCGCGTTCGATTTCCGGATGGCAAGACCCAACCCCCTTCGATCATGACGGCATCTCCCGTTGGCTTTACAAAGGGGGCGACGGTCCGGGCGTCGTATTGCTGCACGAACTGCCCGGCATGTCGGTCGAATGCCGGGAGCTGGGGGATCGTTTGATCAAGGAAGGATATGCGGTGTACATGCCGCTGCTTTTCGGCAAGCCTGAATCCGTCGATATGGCCAGCAACATGGTTTCGGTTTGCCTCAGCCGGGAAATCCATGTGTTCTCGCGCCGCGGGATGGGCCCCATCACCGATTGGATTCGCGCCTTATGCCGTTATGCGTTGGCGCAACAAGGCGGTAAAGGGGTGGGGTTGATCGGTATGTGCCTCACCGGGAATTTTGCCTTGTCCCTCGTGGCCGATCCGGAGGTTATGGCGCCCGTGGCGTGCCAGCCTTCGCTGCCCCTTGCCGGGGGAAAGGAGTTGGCGATGGACGATGTCCAGCTGGAGGCCGCCAAAAAAGCCGCGGCAGCCAAGGGGCCCGGCTCGATCATCGGGTTTCGCTATGAGAAGGACTCGATTTGCCCGCGCGCCAAGTTCGAACGCATTCGCGCCGAGTTCGGGGACAGTTTCGACGGCGCGGAGATCCCCGGCAACGGGCACTCGACGTTGACGGAACATCTGGATGACGGTGCGTTGACCAAAACACTGGCATTCTTCCAAGCAAAACTGCACTGAGCCCGCTCCGGGATTGCCCATTGTTCAGTTTAAACTTTGCGGGGGCGTTTTCCGCATAGTCATTTGCCGGACAAGCCGTCGAACAGATGGCCGGTCCGGCGATCTGCAGCGTCAGGAAAATTTGAACTGCGGCTTACGCTTTTCGAGGAAGGCTTTGGTGCCTTCGCGAAAATCCTCGCCCAGGAAAGCATCGGCGAACTGCGCCGACGTTTCCGGTGTATCGTCGGTTGCGCCGTCCAACACCATCTGAATGGTCTTTTTTGAGGCGCGTACGGAGTATTGTGAATTCGCGCAGATCATTTGGGCGTATTCCCAGGTGGTCTGCTTAAGGTCTTCGCTGGGCACCAGCCGGTCGATGAGCCCCATACCCTTGGCCTCTTCCGACCCAAAGATCCGCCCCGTGAACAAAATGTCTTTGGCGTTCGACGCACCCACCGCTTCGACCACGCGCTTGGTATCGTAAAGCCCATAGGCAATGCCCAGCTTGGCGGGTGTAATGCCGAATTTCGCCGTGTCATCGGCAAACCGGAAATCGCAGGCCAGGGCAATGCCGCACCCCCCGCCGATGCATGGGCCGGAGATCATGGCGATGACCGGCTTGGGAAAATCGCCGATTGCATGCATGGCCGCAAACACCGTGTCGCGATAGCCGGCGCCCCCGCCATTGGCGCCGAATTCCGAAATATCTGCACCGGCGGCAAAAGCACCGGCCGTGCCGCCATGCACCACAACCAGCTTGATCGCGCGGTCTTGTGCGGCGTCGCTCATGAGCGATGGGATAGCTTCCCACATGGCACGGTTGAGCGCATTTTTCTTGTCTGGACGGTTCAGGATTAGCTGCGCAATCTCGCCGTCTTTTTCCAGTCGGATGTCGTCGGTCATAAGCGCCACTTAGGCCGTAAAGGCTTGTATGCCGGTTTGCGCGCGGCCCAAGATCAGCGCATGCACATCGTGGGTGCCTTCATATGTATTGACGGTCTCCAAATTCATCACGTGACGGATGACATGGTACTCGTCCGAGATGCCGTTACCGCCGTGCATGTCGCGGGCCATGCGCGCAATGTCGAGCGCCTTGCCGCAATTGTTCCGTTTCATGAGCGAAATGGCCGGTGCCGCCGCTTGGCCTGCATCGATCTGGCGGCCCAATTGCAGCGCCCCCAAAAGCCCGAGCGTGATTTCTGTTTGCATATCGGCGAGTTTCTTCTGAATGAGCTGATTGGCGGCCAGCGGGCGGCCGAACTGGTTGCGTTCCAGAACATATGTGCGGGCCTGATGCCAGCAGAACTCCGCCGCGCCCATGGCGCCCCAACTGATGCCGTAGCGCGCTTTGTTTAGGCAGCCGAATGGCCCGGACAGGCCTTCTACATTTGGCAGAAGATTTTCGTCCGGCACGAACACATCGTCCAAAACGATTTCGCCGGTGATGGATGCACGCAAGGAGAATTTGCCGTCGATCTTCGGCGTGGAAAAACCGTCCATGCCACGTTCGACCACGAAGCCGCGGATCACATTGTCGTCGGTCTTGGCCCAAACGACGGCGATGTCGGCGATCGGCGCATTGGTGATCCACATTTTGGCGCCGGTAAGCCGGTAGCCGCCGTCAACTTTCTTGGCGCGGGTTTTCATGCCGCCGGGGTCGGAGCCGTGGTCGGGTTCGGTGAGGCCAAAACAACCGACGAACTCGCCGGAGGCAAGCTTGGGCAAATATTTCTGCCGGTGTTCCTCTGAGCCGTAGGCGTAAATCGGGTGCATCACGAGGCTGCTTTGTACGCTCATGGCGGAGCGGTAGCCGGAATCGACACGTTCGACTTCGCGGGCCGCCAAGCCATAGCTCACGTGACTCAGTCCGGCGCCGCCATAGGCTTCCGGAATGGTGACGCCCAACAATCCCATCTCGCCCATTTCCCGCATGATTTCGGTGTGGAATATTTCTTGCCGGTTCGCCTCCAATACCCGGGTCATGAGTTTTTCTTGGGCATATCCTCGTGCACTGTCGCGTACCAGGCGCTCTTCTTCGGTTAGTTGCTCCTCAATGCCCAGCGGGTCCTCCCAGCGGAAGGCGGCGGATTTGATCTTGTCGTCATAGGCGGCAGGCGCGGCGGCGGCGCTCTTGGTGGCGGACATGGAAACCTCTGAGTCAAACGTGATGTCGCGAATTTGTTGCACCATAATCGGTCAAATCTGCAATGTCATGCCGTGCTAGAGTGTTGGGCCATGGTCCACCTTGCCTTTCTCCACACTGCACCTGCCAACGAAGCGCTGTTCACCTCAATCCTGAAGGGGTTTTCTCCGGATCTCCCGGTGTGTCATCGGGTCGAGCCGGAGTTGCTGGCCAAAGCGCTGGCTGCGGGTCAGGTCACGCCGGCGGTGGAGGTTGCGCTCGCGGACGGGTTGAAGACGCTGCGGCAAGGCGGTGCCGGTCTGGTGGTGTGTACCTGTTCCACCCTGGGCGCGGCGGTGGAAGCCCAAGGTGCGCGGCTGCAGGTACCGGTTTTGCGTATCGACCGGCCCATGGCGGAGCAGGCGGTACGGATAGGGGCTAACATTCTTGTGGCCGCATGCGTCAAATCGACCCTCGGTCCCACATGCGCGCTGCTCTCCGAAGCTGCGGATGGACTGGCCAAAGCCGTGCGGCTCAATGCCCATCTGGTTGACGATGCCTGGCCGCTGTTCGAAGCCGGAGACCATGATCGCTATGCGGCCCGGATTGCTCAGGCCGTTGAGAGCAACTTGTCAGATCACGATGCGGTCGTTTTGACACAGGCCTCCATGGCCCCGGCGGCAGAATTGTGCGGTCAGTTGGGGGTGCCGGTATTGTCGAGCCCGCTTCTCGGCGCGCAAGAAGCGGTGCGTCGCTTCGAATGCCTGTGCGCCCGGTCACCGTAAATTGACTTATAGGAAATAAGACTGACTGCTGATAAAACCGCCTAACTACTCTAGATTATACCGGAAAGGTTGAACGGCATCGTGGCAGAACAGGAAACACCCCAACAAGAGTCCGCAAAAGGACCTCCCTTTTATCGCAATCCGCAGGTCTTGCGTCCGGAAGCGCATGGCAATTTGGGGGTCAATGGCTCCAAGCGCACCTATCGCTTTGCCCGTGAGGCTGGGTTCGTTGCCGTCAACGGTGCGGAATTCGAGATGGCCGCCAAACACTATCCGGTGATCTTTACCTCCGGAGACGATGTGGTGCCGATTGCCGTCCTGGGCTTGGGCGACAAGGGTAATCAATATGTAAACAAGAAAGGCGTGTGGGAGCGGGACCATTACATTCCGGAATATGTGCGCCGTTATCCCTTTATCTTCGTTCAAACCAGCGACGAAGGTCCGGAATTCGCGCTGGCGGTCGACATGGAAGATGAAGTAATCGGCGAACATGCCGAGCAGCCCTTCTTTTTGAACAATCAACCTACAGCGTTCACCAACCGCGCTTTGGAATTCTGTAAGACGTTTCACCAACAGCATGTGGCGACTCAGAATTTCGTGAAGTTCCTGCAGGAAAACGATCTGTTGACGGAACGCCACGCGGAATACACCACACCGCAGCAGGAAACGGTTCCGATTGCGAATTTTACCGCTGTCGACGAAGACAAATTCAATGCCTTGTCCGATGCGGTGTTTGGGGAGATCCGCAAGCGGGGATATTTGCGGCCGATTTGCGGCCATTTGTCGTCGCTCATTAATTTTTCACGTACCTATGAGCGTGCGGCCGGCATTCGAAACCAGGCATAATATCGTCCATGACCGATCAGCAGGCGGATAGAAAATTGGCGTCCAACACTTTGGCCGTTCGCCTTGCTGTAATTCTTGGGACTGTCGCGCTGGCAGCCGCCGCCCTGTACTGGTGGAGTGGCAATGGCAGCTCCAACGGGGCGAACCGTGCGCGCGTCGTTCCGGTGGAAGTGGCGCGCGTCACCGAAATGGAATTTGCCGACGTTCTTGAAGCGATCGGCACGGCGCAAGCGAATGAGTCCGTAACCGTCACCGCCAAGACGACGGAAATCGTCCGTAAGATTCACTTCACCGACGGCGCTCGTGTGAAAGCAGGCGACATTCTGGCGGAGCTGACGGCCGGCATTGAAGCCGCCGAGTTGGACGAGGCGTATGCCGAGCTGGAAGGCGCAGAAAAAGAATTCCGCTTGGCGGAGCGTTTGGTCGAACGGGGGACCGCTGCCAAAGCGACCCTCGATCCGCTGTTGGCCGACCGGGATGCGGCGGTTGCCCGGGTGAACGCCCTAAAGGCACGGCTCGCCGATAAGCTGATCCTCGCCCCATTCGACGGCGTGCTGGGGTTGCGGCTGATCAGCCCGGGCACGCTTGTCCAGCCGGGGGATCAGATCACAACATTGGCGGACATCTCGCTCATCAAGGCGGATTTTTCCATCCCGGAAACTTTTCTGTCGGCGCTCAAAGTAGCGCAGAACATCGAGGCCAAGAGCGCAGCCTATCCGGGTGAAACCTTTACCGGGGTGGTGGCGGCGATCGATACGCGGGTGGATCCCGTTACCCGTTCCGTCATGGTGCGCGCTGAAATCGAAAACGAAGATGGCCGCTTGCTGCCCGGTATGCTGCTGACGATCGACCTGCAAAGCAACATACACACGTCTTATGCGATCCCGGAGCAATCCGTTGTGCCAATCGTGGACCGTAAATATGTGTTCGTGGTGTCTGACGAACAAGTCGTCGAACAAAGGGAAATCCAAATCGGCCGCCGCCGTCCTGGGATCGTTGAGGTGTACGAAGGAGTGACCAAAGGCGATGTGGTGGTGACGCAAGGTACCCACCGCATTCGCGACGGGCAAACGGTGGATGTTCAGAATGACGAGCTGTTGGGCGGCGGCACGCCCGCCGACGTTGACGGCGAGACGGGTGCGTCATGATCCTGTCTGACATATCGGTCCGGCGACCAGTTTTCGCCACGGTAATCAGCATGTTGCTGGTGGCCTTTGGTGTGCTTTCCTTTTTTCAGCTTCCGTTACGCGAATTGCCGGATGTGGACCCTCCGATTGTTTCTGTAGAGACGATTTATCGCGGGGCTTCGTCGAATGTAGTGGAAACGCGCATCACGCAGATGGTCGAAGATTCGATCAGTGGCTTGGAAGGGGTCGACACGATCTCGTCCACCAGCCGGGATGGCCGGTCGGATGTGGTGATCCAGTTTCACTTGGACAGAGATATTGAAGCGGCTGCCAACGATGTGCGCAGCGCGGTATCCAGGATCACGGACCAATTGCCGGATGATGCGGATTTGCCCGAAGTCAGCAAGTTCGACGCGGACAGCAGCGCCATAATGTGGCTGAATCTGGTGTCCGATACCATGACCAATGTGGAGCTGGGCGACTTCGCAGAGCGCCATGTGGTGGACCGCCTCTCGGTGATCGAAGGCGTGGCGCTTGTGCGCCTGGGCGGGGGCGGATTGCGCTACGCCATGCGGGTATGGATGGACCGCAAGGCCATGGCCGCCCGGGGCCTGACGGTCGAAGACATCGAAGTGGCGCTACGCCGGGAAAATGTTGAACTGCCGGCGGGGTCCATCGAATCCACTGACCGGGATTTTACGGTTCGGCTCGAACGCGGTTACCAGACACGAGAGGATTTCGCGAGCCTGCCTTTAGCACGCGGCGCGGATGGGCACATCATTCGGTTGGGCGAAGTCGCCGACGTTCGTGTGGGAACCGAAGACGAACGCTATTTCTTCCGGGGGAACCGGGTTCCCCAAGTGGGTCTTGGGATCGTCAAGCAGTCGCGCGCCAATACTCTGTCGACGGCCCGGGCCGTCAAAGCCGAACTGGTGCGCATGCAGTCCATCTTACCCGAAGGCACGCGGCTTTATCAGAGTTACGATTCGTCGTTGTTCATCGAGCAAGCCATCGAAGAGGTGTACATCACCCTGTCCATCGCCATGGGCTTGGTGATCTTGGTCATCTATTTGTTCTTGGGCAATATCCGCACCGCGCTTATTCCCGCCGTCACGGTACCGGTGTGTTTGATCGCCTCGTTTAGTGTGTTGGCCGCGCTTGGTCTGTCCATCAACTTGCTCACGCTGTTGGCGCTGGTCTTGTCCATCGGTTTGGTGGTCGACGATTCCATTGTTGTGTTGGAAAACGTGCAGCGGCGCATCGATGCCGGGGAAGCCCCCTTGGCTGCGGCGTTTCGCGGGGCCCGCCAGGTGGGTTTTGCTGTGATCGCCACGACCGCGGTCATCATCTCCGTATTCGTGCCCATCATGTTTTTGCCGGGCGATATTGGCCGGCTGTTTTCGGAATTGGCGGTGGCCGTGACGGCGGCGGTGGTATTTTCGAGCTTGGTGGCGTTGAGCCTCACGCCGATGATGTGCTCCAAACTGCTGAAGGGAGAACACGAAAAGGGCAGGCTCACGCAGGCCACGGACAAATTCTTCAAGCGTGCCCAGGCTATCTACATTTCGCTTCTGAAGCGTCTGATCAATGCGCCGGTCATCTCGCTTGCCACCGTGGTGGGTACGATCGGCCTGAGTGTTTTGCTGTTTCAAGCCCTGCCGTCCGAATTGGCCCCCCGCGAAGACCGTGGATCGTTCTTCGCGTTCATGGCCGGCCCACCGGGTGCAAGCTTCGATTATTCCGTGGCCCAGATGAATAAGGTGGAAGAGATCCTTCGACCTTATACGGAAAGCGGCGAGATACAGCGGGCGCTGGCGCGCGTGCCCGGATCGTTCTCGGTCACCGAGGACTACAGCACCGGATTTGTCATCATAAATCTCGACCATTGGGATAATCGGGACCGCTCGGCATTCGCACTCATCAACGAACTTAACGGCAAATTCGCAACGCTGCCCGGCGTGCGTATGTTTGCCACCATGAGCTCCAGTTTCGGCGGTCGCGGGCAGTCGAGCCGGCCGGTCCAATTCGTCATCGGGGGCGGGTCGTACGAAGAACTGGCTCAATGGCGCGACATCGTACTTGAACAGGCGTCACAGAATCCGGGCTTTGTCGGGCTTGCGGCCGATCTGGAGGAAAAGACACCACAGTTGCGGGTGGAAATCGATCGCACACGCGCATCGGATTTAGGTGTGTCCGTTGAGACCATTGGGCGGACCTTGAGCACCATGTTGGGGTCGAGCCGGGTGACCACCTATCAGGACCGCGGCGAAGAATACGATGTCATTCTGCAGGTGCGCCGCGAGGACCGGCAGCAACCGAATGACCTGACGAACATCTATGTTCGATCGGAACGCACGGGCGAGCTTATTCCGCTTGCCAATCTCGTTACCTTGGAGGATCGCGCCGGAGCAGCGGACCTGCGGCGCTTCAATCGCACCCGTTCTGTAACGATCAGCGCGTCTCTGGCGCCCGGACTCGAACTTGGCGAGGCGTTGGCGTTTTTGGAGCGTGTTGCAGAGGAATCGTTACCGAGTTCGGCGTCAATCGACTACCAAGGTGAATCGAGGACCTTTAAGTCCTCCGGCTCCGCCATATTCTTTACCTTCGGGCTCGCGCTCATCATTGTGTTTCTTGTGTTGGCGGCGCAGTTCGAGAGTTTTATCCATCCCTTGGTCATTATGCTGACGGTACCGATTGGCGTCGCCGGCGCGCTGTTGGGACTCTACGTGTCCGGTAACTCGCTCAACATCTACAGTCAGATCGGCATTGTCATTCTGATCGGCTTGTCGGCGAAGAACGGCATTTTGATCATCGAATTCGCGAACCAAATGCGCGATGAAGGGTATGAGCTGTATGATGCGTTGATGCGGGCGGCGGAAACGCGTTTGCGGCCGATCATCATGACAGGCCTATCAACCGCTGTGGGTGCGATGCCGCTGGTGCTTGCCTCCGGTGCGGGATCGGCCAGCCGCCATACTATCGGCATTGTTATTTTCGCCGGCGTCGCTTTTGCGACATTCTTCACGTTGTTTGTGGTGCCGGTGTTCTACAGCCTGCTGGCCCGGTTCACGAATTCGCCCCAGGCGGTTGCCCGGGAACTCGATGCGATTGAAAAGAATAGGGGTCCCGCGGTGGCGCCTGGTGAGTGACGCCTCATAAAATATCGAAGGGAAAACGGAAATGAACACGGCCACGCTCGCCTATCGGGATGAGTATTTTACCAGCCAGGACGGCTTGAAGCTTCATTACCGCGACTATGGAGACCGGCTTGCCAACACGCTGCCGGTCATCTGCCTGCCGGGCCTGACGCGCAATGCGCGCGATTTTGAAGATTTGGCGGAAAAACTGGCCGAGACCCGGCGCGTGATCTGTTTCGAGCTGCGCGGCCGCGGCGAAAGTCAGTATGATGAGGATATGAACAATTATCAGCCGCCGGTTTATGTGCGGGATGTGCTTGCATTGATGGCGGCGGCGAATGTGCATAAGGCCGTGTTTATCGGCACGTCCCTGGGCGGCCTGTTGACCATGGCGTTAGGGCCGACGCGCCCGGGCGCGGTCGCCGGCGCGGTACTCAACGATATTGGCCCCGAGATCGACCCCAAGGGCCTTGCCCGCATTGCAAGCTATGTGGGCAAGATGGGGCCGCCGGCAACATGGGAAGAAGCCGTCACACAGTTGAAGTCCGCCAATGACGGCGTTTATCCCGAGTTCACCGACGACGATTGGTTGCAAATGGCACGTCGCACATTTGATCAAGACGACAGGGGAGCGCCCGCGCCAGCTTATGATCCTAAGATCGGCGACGCGATGCGCAAAGGTGGCGCGGCGGCCGGCGATCCGTGGGCGCTTTTTCAATCTCTCGGACAAATTCCGACCTTGGTGATCCGGGGCGCCATCAGCGACATTCTTTCGGATGAAACCGTGCAAAAGATGTCGGCAGTACACGGAAAACTAGAGACATTGACGGTCCCCGGGGTCGGGCATGTGCCCTTGCTGGAGCGTGAGCCGAGTCTTGCGGCGATTGCGGCATTTCTCGCCGCGAGAGATGCTGAAAACCGCCATTAGAGCGCGATCAGGTTAAGCCTGTCCCGGACCCGATCCGGGATGGAATCCGGTTAACCGTCCGATCGCGCGACCAACGGTGAATCCCCATAGCGTTTTGGGGCATGATCATGTTTCCGTGAAAAATGATCAT
>JANQMY010000257.1 GCA_028279895.1 Alphaproteobacteria bacterium | reverse complement strand
TGACACGTGCCAACTTGCGCACAGCGCTTGTTCCGCTGGAACGCCGGTTCCGGATTTCGTACGCTTTGCTATCGCCGAACCGAAGAGGGGAACACTCGTGCATAGAGTTCTGAGCCTCGTCTGCGCCTGCGCCACGCTGACATCCATCGTGGGCTTTTCCGAACCCGCATTTGCCCAGGGTCCGCCGCCGACGCGCCATCACACGGTCACCCAGTCGAGCGGCGAGCTGACACTGTTGCCGGCGACGGTTGCACCGCCCGCATCGAGCAACGTGACAATAACGGTTGAAGGGGCGAGACGCGTCATTCGCGCCAACGGGATTCCGGACCATGATACGGGCCCGTTTCCCAACAGCGGCAATCCGAACCGGATTGCACCTCAGAACTACCGGTTCGATGTGCCCGCACAGCCGAAACCGGCAAACCGGACCACACCGCTCGGCTTGCACAATTTCGGGATTGCCGTTGACGGGGTGCCGTTCGATCCGGGTGCTGCTGAGTGGTACGAGGGCCGGCGTGGCAGCAAATGGCAGTATGCCGCGCTTTCAGGCGCCGTCCGTCTCGGCCTCGATGCCAACTTCGCCCATGTCCAGCCGACCGGCGCGTACCATTATCACGGCCTGCCCACGCTTCTTCTGGAAAAACTCAAGGTGAGCGATGCGGCCCACTCGCCGCTGATCGGCTGGGCGGCCGACGGCTTTCCGATCTATACGCGTTACGGTTACGCCGCGGCGAAGGATGCCAAATCGGGGATCAAGGATTTGCGGTCGAGTTATCGCGTCAAAAGCGGAGACCGTCCATCCGGCAGCAGCGATCCTGGCGGGCGCTATGACGGGACCTTTCTTGCCGACTATGAGTATGTGTCCGGTCTCGGGGATCTGGACGAATGCAACGGACGCCAGACGGTCACGCCCGAGTTCCCGGAGGGAACCTACGCGTATTTTCTCACTGCCAACTGGCCGGTGATTCCGCGCTGCTTCAGGGGCACCCGTCCCGCTCGTTCACCGAAGAACGCGGACCACAGGGCCGACGGCATCCGCACCGCCATCCGCATGGCGGCAGACGACCGCCGCCGCGCTGACGTACGATCGGCTCAAACGACAGATCGTCTTGGCGAAATCACTCGTTTTGAGGAAATCATCTTGAGGGAATCATAAAGAGGGGATTTGGGTCTCGTATCGTCTTTTGATCTTGGCATGCCCGGCAACGACCTACTCTCCCACACCGTAAGATGCAGTACCATCGGCGCTGGAGCCTTTCACGGCCGAGTTCGGAATGGGATCGGGTGGGGGCGCTCCGCTATAATCACCAGGCAAGCGAAGATCAAAAGCGATTATCTGGTCGTATGTTCATTTTCATTTGTTCATTTTCATCCTGTTCATTCGGATTGTGGCGCCTCGCCACAAAGAATGAGCATTGATTAATGAGAGCAAGCAAGCCAATCGAGCGATTAGTACCGGTAAGCTCCACGCATTGCTGCGCTTCCACACCCGGCCTATCAACGTGGTCGTCTTCCACGGCTCTCAAGGGAGAAATCGTTTCGAGGTGGGTTTCCCGCTTAGATGCTTTCAGCGGTTATCCCGTCCGTACATAGCTACCCTGCACTGCGGCTGGCGCCACAACAGGTCCACCAGAGGTACGTCCATCCCGGTCCTCTCGTACTAGGGACAGATCCTCTCAATTCTCCTACACCCACGGCAGATAGGGACCGAACTGTCTCGCGACGTTCTGAACCCAACTCACGTACCACTTTAATTGGCGAACAGCCAAACCCTTGGGACCTGCTCCAGCCCCA
>JANQMY010000245.1 GCA_028279895.1 Alphaproteobacteria bacterium | reverse complement strand
AGAGCCGCATGAATGCGCAGCTCCGTGAATTCGAGCGCCGTGATCTGGGTTTCGATGTCCATGATCTTGGAAACGAATGCCGGATCATCGATGAGCCGCTGCCCGTCGGTGTTTTGTTCGCCGGCAATACGCTTCACTTTCGCCAGGCTCTTGTGCAGGCTGGGGGCATAGCTGCCGCCGCCCCGCTCGAATTCAAGCAGGTATTTGGCATAGGTCCAGCCTTTGTTTTCTTCGCCGATGCGGTTTTCTTTGGGTACCTTCACATCGGTGAAGAAGACTTGGTTGATTTCCTGAAGCCCAGCCTCCGGCACATCAAGCGTCACGATCGGCTGAACTTCCACACCCGGCGTGTTCATGTCGATCAACAAGAAAGAAATGCCTTCTTGCGGCTTGCCATCGTTCGATGTGCGCACCAAGCAGAAGATCCAATCCGCCCACTGAGCAGTTGTGGTCCAGATCTTTGTGCCGTTACACAGATAGTGATCGCCCTTGTCTTCGGCTTTCATCTGAAGTGACGCCAAATCCGACCCGGACCCAGGTTCGGAATAGCCCTGGCACCACCAGCGTTCCGAGGACAGAACTTTCGGCAGATGCTCCGCCTTTTGTTCCTCGCTGCCGAACTTCATGATCACCGGCGCGACCATCTTCAAACCAAAGGCGCTGATGGTCGGTGTACCGACTTTCGAGCATTCGACTTCGAAAATATATTTCTGTGCCGGTGTCCAGCCGGGCCCGCCATATTCTGTCGGCCAGTTAGGGGCGACCCACCCTTTTTCGTAGAGCGCGCGCTGCCACTTGTGGTGGCCTTCTTTGTCGATATAGCCGTTCTTGCTCAGCGACAGTTTGCGCCGGGTTTCCGCGTCCAGGTTTTCGTCAATGAACTGACGCACTTCGTCCCGAAAAGCGACATCTTCTTTGCTAAAGCTTAGATCCATCAACCGCTCCTACTCGACCATATCCAGCCGTTTGATTTCCGGCGGGCCGGCCATGAAGGGCCCCATCTTGGCGCCGATCGTGCGGAAATGTTCCGACTTGCCGTGTGCGTCCATCGAGTCCTGATCGACATATTGTTCCATGATCATGTAGGCGTTCTCTTCGTCCGACCGGAAAATATCGTACAGTTTGTTGCCGGGCTCGTTGGCGTGCACGGCGGCGCGCAGCTCCAAGAACACTTTCTCAAAATCCGCGGCTGTGCCCGGCTTGATGCGAATGGTCGCAATAATGCCTTTCATGGTCGTCTCCTCATGGGAAAAAATATCGTATGGATACGATTTTAGGGCATTCGGGGGGTCAGGCAAAGCCGCTCTGCCAGCCCTGAGGCCCCTTTCCCTAGAGAAACTCTACGGCACCTGGCTCGGCAGATCCGCGCCAAAAGGACGCAAATTAGGTCAACCATACCGGCGATTTGCGCCTATTTGCCCTGATAATTGCCAGGGCGTTTTTCGAAAAAGGCATCCACCGCTTCGTGGTGGTCTTCCGTGTGGTGGGCCAATGCCTGCATGCTGGCGGACATTTCCATCACCGTGTCGAACGAGCTGCCAATTCCCTCACGCAACAACCGCTTCGTCATACGCAGGACATCGGGCGGCTGCTGCGCCATTTTCTCGGCCAATGCACGGGCTTCGTCCATCAAACTCTCCGGCGGCACAATGCGGCTGACCAGCCCCCAATCCAGCGCGGTCGGTGCATCGATCGTGTCGCCGGTGAAAAACAATTCCGAGGCCCGCGCCATACCGATCACTTTGGGCAGAAGCCAGGCCCCGCCATCCCCTGGCACCAGACCGATTTTGAGGAATGTCGCCCCGAAGATCGCCTTGTCCGAGGCAATGCGGGTGTCGGCCAAACAGGCCACATCGTTACCGAGCCCGATCGCCGGTCCATTGACGGCTGCCACCACAGGCACCTCAATGCCCCAGACCGAACGAATGATTTTATGAATGCCGGTGCGGTAGTTTTCACGAATAACCGCCGGCGACCCGCCAAACTCCGCCCCGCGCTCGCGCATGGCTTTCAGGTTGCCGCCCGCCGAAAAGGCTTTGCCCGCGCCGGTGAAGATAACCGCCCGAATGTTCCGGTCGCGATTAATGTCATCGGCCGCCGCTGCAAATAGCTCGCCGTCGCCCGGTGCCCCCAAGGGGTTCCGTGCCTCCGGTCGGTTAATGGTTAGGGTGGCAATGGTGCCGTCTTTTTCGAGCAGCAGTTCTTTACTCATCGGTGGCGTCTCCTAAGGGAAATCTCATGGCGGCCACTCATGGAACAAAAAGACGACAGCGGTCAAGGATTTCGCGGCACCGCGCCCGCCGCCCGGGCCGCTTTCTTGGTAAACAAAGGCTTTCGCCGGTGCCTACAAAGCCTGCAAAATTCCTAGACCGGCATTAACTCGCCTGCCCTATTCTCAATGCCAAGGGCGCAAAGCGCGGCAAAAGACGAACCCGCAAGAATTCGGGCGTGAGGCGATGGTCTGTATAGGAATTAAAAAGCAGTGCCTTCGGGCATTAGCGGCATCAATTATGCTCGCAATGGGTCTGGGCGCGGCACCTGCGTTGGCCGGTTCGGAACCGGCGGAGAAAGCACAAATGGCCGCCCGCAACGCCCCCGCCGCGATTAAACCGCAGGCCCCTAAGGTATTCTGGGGCTATACGGGAAACACAGGCCCCAAACACTGGGGCAGTTTGTCGTCGAAATTCAGCGCTTGCACCCATGGCCTCAGCCAATCCCCCATCGACTTGGTCCCGTCCGAGGGAGCAACAGTCAAACCGATACTGTTCGACTATCGGGCAACGCCCCTTAGCATCACGCACACCGGCCACACCGTGCAGGTGTCTTACCAGCCGGGCAGCGCTATCAAGATCGGCAGCAAAGTCTACGAGCTGCTAAGTTTTGACTTCCATACACCCAGCGAGCACACACTCAACGGCGTGCGCTCCGAGATGGAAGTCCATTTTGTCCACCGCGCCAAAGATGGGCAAATCGCCGTGGTGGGCGTGCTTCTGGACGTAGGCGCCTTCAACGTACATTTAGAGAAAATTTGGAAGCGCATGCCGGCACGTGAAAGTGCAGAGCAGATCTATCGAGACGTGATGATCAATGCGGCCGACCTTTTGCCCAAGCGCAAAAAATATTTCCGCTATATGGGGTCGCTCACCACCCCGCCCTGCAGCGAAGGCGTGCATTGGTATGTGCTCGAAACGCCGGTCACCATCGGTGAGGGGCAGGCCAAGCGCTTTCAAGCCGCCGTCGGCGAAAACGCCCGGCCGCTTCAAACCCTCAATAACCGTTTGCTGCTGGCGCCCAATAGGTAGCGCGTTCGCACGTCAAGAACCGGCGAACCGAGCAAAGAGATCCGCTCATCCCGGTCGCGCTTGGTCGGTTATAGGCCGCTTAGCCATCCCACTCCCCCGTCCCAACCACCCCAAGGGTACCCTGGATCGGGTGGTTGGGACGGGGGAGTGGGATGGGCCAAGTATCTATAGATCAAGCGCGAACAGGAATCTCGCACGGTTTCTTTTTGAGCTTCCCGCGTTCGCGGGAATGAGCACAGAAAAACCGCTTAGCTCAGTGTCGAGTAGCGCTTCAGATGGTGGTCCACATTACCGAACTGGGTGTCGATCAAAGTGAGCCGCTTGAAGTAGTGCCCAACATTCAACTCATCGGTCATGCCCATGCCGCCATGAAGCTGAACGGCATTTTGACCGATGAAGCGGCCGGCCTTACCGATCTGAACTTTGGCGCCCGACGCCGCCTTTTTACGTTCGTCGACACCTTCGTCCAGCTTTAGGTTGACCATATACGTCATGGACACGGACTGTTCATAGGCCATGAACATGTCGACCATGCGGTGCTGAAGGACCTGAAACTTGCCGATAGGCTGCCCGAACTGTTTACGGGTTTTGCAGTATTCGACGGTGGTGTCGTTCAGCACCTTCATGCCGCCGATCGCTTCGGCGCACAGAGCTGCAATGCCTTCATCGACCACTTGTTCCACCAACGGCAAACCACCATCTACATCGCCGATGACGTTCTCCGCCGGCACGGCCACGTTTTCAAAAGTGATTTCCGATGCACGCAAACCATCGATGGTCGGGTAATCGCGGGTGCTGACACCCTCCGAGTTCTTATCGACGACGAATACCGTTACGCCCCCGTCGTCGCGCTGGCCGCCGCTGGTGCGTGCGGTGACGATCAATTTGTCCGCCCACGGAGCGCCAACGACGACCGCTTTTTGACCATTCAGAACGTAGCCGCTGCCATTCTTGCTCGCCGTGGTCGTGAGATCCGCCAAATTGTAGCGGCCTTGAGGTTCCGCATAAGCAAAAGAAAACACGGATTCGCCGGAGACGATTTCCGGAATAAGGGCATTTTTCTGTTCGTCGGTACCGCCGTGCCGCAAAAAGCCGCCGGCCACAATGACGGTCTGCAAATAAGGCTCGACCACAAGGCCGCGGCCGAATTCTTCCATAACGATCATCGTTTCGATCGAGGAGCCGCCCAGGCCGCCGTGATCTTCCGCAAACGGCGCCGCCAGGATGCCCAACTCGGCAAACTGCTTCCAATAATCCTGACGCCAACCGGTATCGCTGCCAGTGATCTTGCGCCGCGTGTCGAAGTCGTAATTGTCTTGAATGAAGCGCTGCACACTATTGCGCAGGAGCGTTTGTTCTTCCGAAAAGGAAAAATCCATGATCGATGCCTTTCCTCACATAATGCAGTTATTCTTGCGGATGGTTTTCTAAAGGCCCAACACCATTTTGGCGATGATATTGTGCTGAATTTCGTTACTGCCGCCATAGATGGAGGTCTTACGCGTGTTGAAATAGGTGGCGGCAACCCCGTCGGCGTGTTCCGGCCCCACCGGGAACTCGTTCAGACCGCTCAGATCCACGTCACGCAGATCGGGTTGCGCGTAATGGCCAACAGCTTCCAACGTAAGCTCGGTGATGCGCTGCTGAATCTCGGTGCCTTTGATTTTCAGGATCGACGACTCAGGCCCCGGCCCCTTGCCCGCGTTTTCCGACGCCAGCGTGCGCAGCTCCGTGTATTCCAAGGCAGTAAGGTCCACTTCCAGCTCACTCACTTTGAGCTTAAAGGAATCATCGTCGAACAACGATGCCGTGCCCAACTGCTCGCCCTTGGCGATTTCCTTCAGCCGGTCCAATTGTTTCTTCGAGCGTGACACCGCCGCGATGCCCGACCGCTCGTGGCCGAGCAGGAACTTGGCATAGGTCCAGCCTTTGTTTTCCTCGCCGATGAGGTTTTCGGCCGGCACTTTCACGTCTGTCAGAAACACCTCGTTCACTTCATGACTGCCGTCGATGGTGATGATCGGCCGCACTTCGATACCCGGCGTGTTCATATCGATCAGCAAAAATGAAATGCCTTCTTGCGGCTTGGCCGAAGAATCCGTTCGCACCAGGCAGAAAATCCAGTCGGCATGCTGCGCCAAGGTGGTCCAGGTTTTGGACCCGTTCACGATGTAATGGTCGCCTTCGCGCACGGCTTTTGTCTTGAGAGAGGCAAGGTCGGATCCAGAGCCCGGTTCGGAATAGCCCTGGCACCACCAATCGTCGCCGGACAAAATGCCCGGCAAGAAGCGCTTCTTCTGCTCTTCATTCCCGAAGGTGTAGATGACCGGACCGACCATGGCGACGCCGAACGGCAGCACCGGGATCGTCCCCGCCGCACCATTTTCTTCGTTCCAAATGTATTTCTGCGCCGGCGTCCAATCCGTGCCGCCATATTCAACCGGCCAAGACGGGGCAACCCACCCTTTCTCGTGCAGGATGCGATGCCAGCCCAGGAAATCCTCCTTGCTCATCTCGCTTCGGGATTTGATTTCCTTCAGGTGTGCCGGGTAGTTCTGGTCGATGAAGCTGCGTACTTCATCGCGAAACGCGATTTCTTCCGGGGTGAATTCCAGATCCATGTTCGACTCTCCAGAAAACGAGGGGTTGGCCCTGCGCACGCGCACGAGGCCCGGTCCGCTGCCCGCGGCCGAATTTTGCCGGGATCATACCGACCGCCATCGCCTTTGCAAGTGGGCGGATTGACCAATATCAGCCGCGTATCAAGCACTTATGCAATGACGTAGCGTCATTAACCTTTTGCACACCATATGAAATCGTCGGGCGCGCTCTTGGCGCTCAGGCCGAAGCTCTGGTATAGGGCGCGTTTAACAGCTTTCGGCGGGCGGGCCGCTTCCACAGACGAAGCGCCGGCGCCGCCCCCCAAATCGCCGGGCCGTATGGAATTTATCCTTCCCGAACAATGGCATATGTGGATCACCTTCGGCGTCATCTTGGCTGCCGTCGCGCTCTACATCGCCGACCGGTTTACGATTGAAATCGTGTCACTGGGCTTGGTGATCACTCTGGTCGCCATCTTTCAGTTCTTCCCGTTGATGGACGACAGCGGCAAACGCCTCCTGGGCGCCACCGAGTTGCTTGCCGGGTTCGCCAATCCGGCCCTCTTTGCCATTATGGCACTGCTGGTGTTGGGCCAAGGACTGTTTCATTCCGGCGCCTTGGAGGGCCCCACCCGATGGCTCGCCGGGCATGCGGAAACCATGCCGACAATTACGTTGGTTGGCGCCTATTTTCTGGTCATGGTGATGAGTGGTCTGTTGAACAACACACCGGTGGTGGTGATGTTCATCCCGATCTTGGCCGCGATCGCCGGCCAGCAAAACCTGGCCACCAGCCGGGTGATGATGCCGCTTAGCTATTTCGCCATTTTCGGCGGCATGCTGACCTTGATCGGTTCGTCGACAAACCTGTTGGCCGCCCAAACCATGCGCAATATGGGCGCCGGTACCATCGGCTTTTTCGATTTCACGATTATGGGGTTGGGTCTGGCGGCCGTGGGCGCGGTCTACATGCTGGTCGCAGGGCGTTACGTCATCCCGGACCGCAGCTCCATGGCGGGCGAGATCGGCGTCTCCGATGGCCGCCAGTTTATTGCCCAGATCGACCTCACCCCAGGGCACAGTTTCGTCGGCATGCAATCGGTCTCCGGCATGTTCCCCGATTTGCCGGACATGACGGTGCGCATGATTCAACGCCACGAAACCCCTCTGCTGCCTCCGTTTGAGAACGTTACCCTGCGGACCGGCGACACGCTGATCGTCGCCGCCACCCGACAGCGGCTCAGTGAGTTGCTGGCCAGCAAGGGTGCACCGCTGGCCGGGGTGATCGATGCGGCCCGCATGGGCGCGGAAGAGGAAGAAGCGTCGCCCGCCGAGGAAATGGTGTTGGCCGAAGCGGTGGTGGCGCCTGGGTCGCGCATGGTGGGCGTGAGCCTGGCGCAGATCGGCTTCCATTATCAAACCGGGTGCACTGCCTTAGGCATTCAGCGACGGAGCCGGATGATCCGCATCCGCATGCGGGATATGCGGCTGGAAGCAGGCGACGTGCTGCTCGTGTTCGGCAGCCAATCCAATGTGGAAGGGTTGCGCGCCAATCGGGACGTATTGCTTCTGGATTGGTCGAAAAAGTCGGTGCCGCGGGTTTCCCATGCAGAGCGCGCGCAGCTCATCTTCCTCGGCACCATCACAGCCGCGGCCACCGGATTTATGCCGATCGTTCTTGCCGCCCTTCTGGGCGCGAGCCTGATGATCGCGACCGGTTGCCTCAATATCCGCCAAGCGGGCCGGGCGTTCGACCGCCAGATCTTCATGCTGGTGGGGGCGTCGTTGGCGATGGGCACGGCCCTTCAGGCAACGGGCGGCGCGCTTTTCCTGGCCGAATCGCTGGTCTATTTGCTGAAGGACGCGGGCGTCCCGGTGGTGCTTTCCGCCTTCTTCCTGCTCGTGGCCATGTTAACCAATGTTCTGAGCAATAATGCCACTGCCGTACTGTTCACACCGGTGGCCGTCAACACCGCCATCAGCCTGAACGTCGACCCCATGATCTTTGTGGTCGCCGTCATCCTGGCCGCCAATACGTCATTCGTGACCCCCATCGCCTACCAAACCAATTTGCTGGTGATGGGACCCGGTCATTACAAATTTCGCGACTTTGTCGTGGTGGGCGGCCCCTTGGCGCTCATTATTTGGGCCGCATTTTCCCTCTTGGCGCCCTGGTACTATGGCTTACACTAGCGCCGACCATAAGACAGTTGCTTTCCAGACTCGCCGCTCCGGGTGTAGGTTTTTTGTTTGAAAGCGATTCGTAGGCGCATCCAGGAAGGGGACCAGGCCCGTTGACGCAGCAGCCCGTAACAAAGTTTCCGCAATTCTACCTAACGGCGCCGGCAACCTGTCCTTACCTGGAAGGCAAGCTGGAGCGAAAAGTGTTCACCCAGCTCATGGGGCCGGCGGCCACCACATTGAACAACGCCCTGACCCACGCCGGATTTCGGCGCAGCCAAAGCATCGCCTACAAACCCGCCTGCGACGGATGCGCGGCCTGCGTGTCGGTTCGGATCGTCTGCCCCCGTTTCGATTTCACGAAATCCTTTCGTCGTATTGCCAATCGCAACTCGGATCTGGTGGTGGACCCGGTACTGGCCCGGGCGACGGAGGAACAGTTCGAGCTTTTGCAGACCTACCTCACCACGCGGCACCCGTCCGGCGGCATGACCGAAATGGACGAACATGACTATGCCGCCATGGTGGAAGATACGTCCGTCATGACGCGCATCTTCGAATACCGGCTGCCGCCGGAGGAACACGAGCGCAAGGGCCGCCTGGTGGGCGTCGCACTGACGGACGTGCTGGAAGACGGCCTTTCCATGGTCTACAGCTTTTTCGATCCGACGCTGTCGAAGCGGGGGCTCGGCACGTTCATGATCTTGGATCATGTCAACCTCGCGCTCTCCCGCGGGCTGGATCATGTGTATTTAGGGTATTGGGTTCAGCACAGCCCCAAAATGGCCTACAAAGCGCGCTTCCAGCCTTTGGAAGCCCTAACCGGGACAGGGTGGCGCCCGCTCTAGCGCCGCGCGGCTGAAACGAAAAGACGAACAGGGGGACAAGGCAGACAAATGGGTCTGCCTTCCGCACTATTGAGGAGACGACACGGGATGGATCGGCGCCAAGTATTGAAGAAGACCGCAGGCATTGCGGCGGGTCTTGGGCTCGCGGCGGGAATCGCCGCCTGCGATAATGGGGGCAGCGGTACCGCATCCGAAGGGGGGTCGGGGCCGGCCGTCGTCAAAAAGAAACTCAATCTGAAGATGGTGACCACTTGGCCCAAGGGCCTGCCCGGATTGGGCGAATCGCCGGAGCGCATTGCCGAGCGCGTCGAGGCCATGACCGACGGCGACATCAAGATCAAGATATTCGCCGCCGGCGAACTCGTCCCCGCCTTCGAAGCGTTTGACGCAGTCTCCAGCGGCACCGCCGACATGTATCACGGTGCGGAGTATTACTGGCAGGGCAAGTCCAAGGCTTTCAACTTTTTCACTGCGGTTCCCATGGGACTGACGTCCACGGAGAATAATGCGTGGATCTATCACGGCGGCGGCCAGCAATTGTGGGACGAGCTGTCCGCTAAATTCGACATCAAGGCCATGCCGGCCGGAAACACCGGCGTGCAGATGGGCGGGTGGTTCCGGAAAGAAATCAACACGCTGGAAGACTTCAAAGGCCTGAAAATGCGCATGCCCGGCTTGGGCGGCGAAGTGCTGCGGCGCTTGGGCGCCAATGCGGAAGCCCTTGCCGGCCCCGACATCTTCCAGGCCCTGCAACGGGGCCGCATCGACGCCACCGAATGGGTTGGTCCGTGGAATGATCAATCCATGGGTTTTTATCGGGTGGCCAAGTATTACTACGTGCCGGGTTTCCACGAACCGGGCTCCACCTTGGCGGTCGGCGTCAATCTCAAAGTCTGGAACGACATGACCGAGAGCCAGCGCACCATCTTAAGTCAGGCCTGCATGGCGGAAGACAGTTTCGGCTATGCCCAATTCAATCACTTCAATGCGGGCGCACTGAAGAACCTCGTCGAAAAACACGAGGTGAAGATCCGCAGCTTCACACCAGAAGTGAACACGGAAATCGCGCGCATCTCGGGCGAAGTAGTCAAAGAAACCGCCGAAGAAGATGATTTGACCAACCGCATCTATCAGAGCTTCCTCAAAGCGCGGGAAGACGGCATCGCCTGGTCGCAAGTGGCCGATGAAGCCTATATGCGGGACCGCCGCCTGCCTTACACCTACGGCTAGACACTAAAGCTGAAACCGGGAAAACATCCGTGGGCGCCCTAAAGCCAATCGCCAAGATGATCGATCGCCTCAACCAAGTGTTGGGCGCGACGGTAGCGTGGCTCACCCTCATTATGGTGCTCGAACAGTTCGCCATCGTGGTCATGCGCTACGTGTTCGGCGTCGGCTATATCTATATGCAGGAATCCATCGTCTATATGCACGGCATCCTGTTCCTGCTGGGCGCGGGCTTCACGCTGCTGCATAACGGACATGTGCGCGTGGACTTGATCTACCGCGAAGCGCCCGAACGGCAGAAGGCGCTGACCGATCTGCTGGGGTCGCTGCTTCTGTTGATCCCGGTGATGATCCTCATTCTGTGGGTGTCCTACCCCTATGTGGAAATCTCCTGGTCGGTGCTGGAAGGCTCGAAAGAGACCAGCGGCATTCCGGGCATCTTCCTGTTGAAGACGATGATTTTGGTGTTTGCCGTTTTGATGCTGCTGCAAGGCATCTCCATGGCCATTCATTCCTCGCTGATATTGATGGGCGTCGAAGACGCGCCCCAAGAAGAAGCGCAGACAGCGCTCTAGGACCCGGTCGCCCCCATGGAAATCCGCGAAGTACTCGACATTTTGATGTTTGTGGTGGCGTGCCTGGTGTTGCTGGCAGGCTATCCGGTTGCGTTTTCGCTGGCCGGCGTGGCGCTGTTGTTCGCCTTTATCGGCGCGGCGCTGGGTGTCTTCGACACGTCATTCTTGGGCGCCCTGCCCCAGCGCATTTTCGGCACCATGACGAACGAAGTGCTGATCGCGGTGCCGCTGTTCATCTTTATGGGCGTGATGCTGGAACGCTCCCGCGTGGCGGAAGAGCTGCTGGACACGATGGGCCGGTTGTTCGGCAGCCTGCGCGGAGGTCTCGGTATCTCCGTCACCATTGTAGGGGCGCTATTGGCCGCCTCCACCGGGATCGTCGGTGCCACGGTGGTGACCATGGGGCTGTTGTCCCTGCCTACCATGCTGAAACGCGGATACGACCCCGCATTGGCTACAGGCTCGATCAGCGCGGCGGGCACGCTGGGCCAGATCATTCCGCCCTCCATCGTGCTGGTGCTGTTGGGCGACGTGCTGTCCAACTCCCACAATGAAGCGTTGCGTGCCGTGGGTGATTTCTCCGGAGACGTCATTTCGGTGGGCGATCTGTTCGCCGGGGCATTGATGCCGGGCCTAATGCTTGTGGCGATCTACATCTCGTATCAGATCGTCATGGCGATCTTGTTTCCCGATTCGTCGCCTGCCATCCCGGCGGAAGAGTTGAAAGCCGACCGAGGCGACTTGGCCCAGCGTGTCATTCGGGCCCTGGTGCCGCCGATTGTGCTCATCGTTGCCGTGTTGGGCTCGATCCTGGCCGGCATTGCCACGCCCACGGAAGCCGCCGCCGTGGGCGCGGTCGGCGCGATCCTGCTGGCCGGTTACCGCTTCCAAGCCTTGGAAGCGGAAGACGTGGCCGCCAAGGGCATAACACCCACCATGAAGATGGGACCGTGGCCGGGTATTGCGGCGGGCGCGGCGCTCATCGGCTTGATCACACTGACCGCCAATGTGGATTTGCGGCTGACCCGCGACACCATTTCCGCCGGCGATCAGGCAGGCATTCTGGCTGCCTTCGCACTGTGCGCCGTCATCACCTGGGGCGTTTTCGTCAGCCTGCAGAGGGTGTGGCGCAATGGCTGCCTGACGGATGTAATGCAAAGCACAACGCAAATCACCTCCATGGTATTCGTGATCCTGATCGGCGCGGCGTTGTTCAGCCTGGTGTTCCGCGGCCTGGGCGGTGACGAAACGGTCGAGAACTTTCTCAACAGCATGCCCGGCGGGGCGGTCGGCGCCATGATCACGGTCATGATCGTCATGTTCGTGCTG
>JANQMY010000218.1 GCA_028279895.1 Alphaproteobacteria bacterium | reverse complement strand
CTGTGGTGGCCACCTCAGACCCGGCACCCCATCGTCGGGGATTCGTCATCTATACAAAACTTCAAACAGACAATCGCGAGCGGGCTTTTTTTCGGACTGACCTAACCATCCCACTCCCCCAGAAACCGATATTGGCCAACCACCCGCAGCAGGGTACCCCTTGGGGTGCCCCCGGGTCCGCGCATTGCGCGGCCCGAGGACATGGTTCACGGGACGGGGGAGTGGGATGGCTTAGTCGCCAAAAACTATGCCAGCGTGGCGATCCAGGGCCGCAAAGTAAAGAGCAATACGGCTCTGGATTGCCGCGCCGCCTATCGGCGGCTCGCAATGACTGTCATATGTTCTTTGAACGGTTCTACAATCATACCGACCGGGGCGCCCTTATTGAGCACCCAAGGTATGGACCGCCGACGAAAATTTATTCAACCCCAAATCCTCGCGCATATCGGCTGTTATGTCTTTGAAATTGTCGTCCAGCGAGATTCCAATGCCATCCGCGATGCGAACCATGCGTTCGAAATTGCCGACCACCCCTGCCGCATCAACGAATTCAGCGGGCGTCACCGCCGCTAACAGGGCGCTGCGTGCCTGATCGAGAGCGGCGGGATCACCCGCCACCACGGCTTCAGCAAATGCTGTGAGCTCTTTACCAGCGGGCAACCGGTCATCAACATTTTCGGCGCCTTCAACAACACCGTTGAGGTCGACTTCTTCGCCTTCTGACTGTGTGCTCACACGGAGCAACATCGCATGGGCGGTCGTTCAATAGAAACAGTCATTCAGCGCCGAGACCCGTGCCGCCAGCAACTCGATCTGCGGCCGCGATAGATTGCGCCCTTCGGTCACCGCGCCGAACTTTCCAGCAGGAATATATTGCGCATCGCTCAACGCGAACCAATCACGCACGGCGTCTGGCACCAAGCTCAACGCCCGCGCCACATTAGGGATACTCTTTGCGAAATCGGCGCCCCACAAATCTTGATCGGGCGCTTCAGGTTCCTGCCGTGCAAGCATCGGCAGATAAGCCTCCCCTTGCACCAACGGCGCAGGCCGGGTGCGTGTCGGTTCTCCGGTCACAGGGCTTGGCAGGCCGTGCAGCGGCACGCCCAAGCCACGATTGGTTTGATCCATGCTGCGGATCGCCACCACAATGCCCAGCGCTTCCACATAATGCCCGTCGGAGAAACCGGCCTGCGAAAGATCTTCAATTGCATTTTGCGTAATTCGGGTCACGTCCGTGACCATCATATGTACCATGGCGATGATCGGCTCGGACAACACACCCTCCGTCATCGGATCAATGGTGTGTTTGCCCTCAATCGTATAGGGACTTAACGCCTGTTTGCGTTCCACGCAAAACGGGCACGTATTGGCCGCCCGCGCTTCCGCCGCGATACAAACTCGTTCCGCACCGGTCCACCAGGTGCCGGGCCGTGCCAGCCGCGAGAGCACCATGGCATGCGCCTGTGCCAAGTCGTCCCGCACCGGCACCGCGCACGCGGCAAAGTCTTGAAACACCCGTTCCAAGATGCCGGCGTCCCGTTGATCCTCCGTGATTTTCGGCATGTTCCAACTCCCCGTTGAGCCGCGGCGCTTTTCGCTTATTTGAGCGCCTTCTTGACGGCCTTCAGCACGCGCGCGCCGTCCGACCGCACTCTATAATCCTTCGACTGGTCGATCCAGCGGATCGTGCCGGACCCATCGATCAGAATTGTGGTGGGGATGGCCAGCGCCCGGCGCATGCCGCGCGAATCCCGCGGATCGCCCGCCATGGCGTTGGGATGTTCCACCCCATAGGCTTTGATGACGGCCAGATCCGGATCTGCCAGTTGTGTCATGGACAAGCCGTGCTTGGAGCTCATCCAGCCTGCTTGCTCCACCGTGTTGGGGCTGATGGCCACCATCTTCACGCCGAGCGCATCGAAATCGGCCTGTAAATCCTCCCATCGCTGCAACTCAGCGACACAATAGGGTCACCAATGGCCACGATAGAATTTGAGAAGCAACGGATCGTTTTGGCCTGGCTGGTAGTCGAAGGTGCCGCCGGCCCCTTCCGGCGCCGAGAAGGCCAAAGCGGGCGCACCAACCTTGACCCCGATACCCCGGGGCACGCCGCCCTGAGAAAACAAATAGAGTACGAAGCCCCCCAGCAACGCGGTCACCAAGGCAAAGGTGCCGCCGATCCACCCGGGCGACAGGAACAGCGACCACACGGCCAGTAAGAAGCCGATCAGTACCGACAGCTCGCTAAGGACCGGGCGCCGCGGAAACCCCTGTTTCAGGACCATAATGCGCCGGAAATAAAGCGCCATGCGACCGATCACCAGCAGCATTGCCAGCGCCACGGTGACGTAGGGTGACGTTAAGAGTGTCAGCAGCAAATCGGCCATCGGACGATCTTACGCGCGCGGCGGCGTCCCGAGCAAGTCAAGCAATTGTGTGGGCGCTGTTCACTTTTGCCCAAGCTGGCTCGCCAAGTGGATCTGTCCGCCGTAGTTCATAGAACGAAGGCGGAAGCAGCGTCGGGTCCGCCTGCGTTCCTGTGGAACTTCGGCGGGACAGCCTTCTCGCTAATCTCGCTGCGCTCGATAAGCTGCGAAGGCTGGCGGAGGCGGATGGGAATCGAACCCACCACACGCATGGCTGCGTGTCACTGGTTTTGAAGACCAGGGAAGCCACCAGACTCCATTCGCCTCCTCACGACCTATGAAATTACTTAACCGGCCCGCTCCCCCGTCCCAACCACCCGTAGCAGGGTACCCTTGGGGTGGTTGGGACGGGGGAGCGGGCTGGCCAGGCAAACACAAAATCGTGCAATGGACTATGTCACAGCCATTGGCTAGAAAGAAAGGGTAGTTAAAGACGAAAGGAAGAAGCCAAGCGATGGCGGACGAAAAAAAGGTCCGGCTGACGCAGTACGCTGTGTCTGCTGGTTGAGCCGGTAAGCTCGGACCTGGGCAGTTGTCGCAAGTTTTGCGGCCGTTGAAAGATATATTTCCGCAGGCGGATTTTCCCGATGTGCTGAGGGGGCTCAGCTCACCGGACGATGCCGCTGTGCTGAAACTGACCGACGAGTTGTCGATGGTGGCAACGGCGGACTTCTTCGCGCCGGTGGTGGATGACCCCTACCAATTCGGCGCGATTGCCGCCGCCAATGCCCTATCCGACATCTATGCCATGGGGGCGGAGCCGAAGCTCGCGCTCAACCTGGCGGGCTTTCCGAAAACGCTTGATCTCGACATCCTCAACGAAATCTTTCGCGGCGGCGCCGACAAAGTCCGGGAATCCGGCGCGGCGATCGCGGGCGGTCACACCACCTTCGACGAGGAGCCGAAATACGGCCTAGCCGTCATGGGTGTACTGAACAATGCGGACGCTTTCGCCAATGAGGGCGCGCGTCCCGGCGACCAACTCATCCTCACAAAACCGGTCGGGACGGGCATTATCACGACGGCCCTCAAGCAAAGCAAAATCGGCGAAAGCGATACGGAAGAAGCGGTCGCCAGCATGGCCCGCCTGAATGCAGGGGCGGCGAAGATTTTGCGGGCAGCGCAGCCGGGCGCCGTCCATGCCGTGACGGACATTACCGGCTTTTCGCTGGCGGGACATGGCCACGAAATGGCGGATCAGTCCGGCGTGGGCCTGACATTCGAGTTCGGCAAAATCCCGCTGCTCACGGGCGCAGGAGACCTTGCGGAAAAAGGCGTCGCCCCCGGCGGCGCGGGCCGCAATAAGGACTATTTCGGCCAGTGGTTCGAGCGCGGCGGCGCTGTCACTGATGCTCAGGAAACCATCATCTTCGACCCCCAGACCTCCGGCGGATTGCTGGTGGCGCTCGATCCGGACGCTGCATCCAAGGTGATCGAGGCGTTCAGAGCGGCGGACGAACCGTGCTGGCTTATCGGTGAAGTGACGGACGGCCCCGCCGGCCAGATTAACCTTCGTTAAGACCAGCACTTTTCAGCACTCCAATTAAAGCGCTATCCTATTTGTAACTCACCCTTCGAGACGGCTGCGAAAGCAGCCTCCTCAGGGTGAGGTCTAGAAAATTCCTCATCCTGAGGGCGAGCGTTAGCGAGCGTCTCGAAGGATGACTTTTTGAATGGATTGCTTGACCGTCCCACTCCCCGTCCCAACCACCCCAAGGGTAACCTCATCGGGTGGTTGGCCAATATCGGTTTTTTGGGGAGTGGGACGGCTAGGTCACAAACAATGGACTCGAGCCTTTTTAGAAAAATTCCGCAGGTGAACGACCTGATCCTGAAACCGCATATCGCGTTGCTGGAAGGCGCGTGGCTGCGGGAAGAGATTGTGGAGGCGTTGCGGACCGCCCTGGACGACGTACGCGACGGCCTGCGCACCGGCGCCGGCCTGCCCGACTTCGATGGCCCTGGTTTCGCCGCCCATATCGAGGATTTGATGGCCGCCAAACGGCAACCGGGCCTGCGGCGGATCATCAATGCCACCGGCATTGTGATCCATACCAATTTGGGGCGGTCGCCGCTGGCGCCCGCAGCGCTCGAGGCAATCCAAGAAACGGCGGCGGGCTACACCAATATCGAAATGACTCTGGCAACCGGCCAGCGCGGGTCCCGTTATGACCATGTACGCGATTTGATCTGTGAACTGACGGGTGCAGAAGACGCCATTGTCGTGAACAATTGCGCGGCCGCCGTCACTTTGGCGCTGGCGACATTTGCCAAAAACAAAGAGGTGGTCGTCTCACGCGGCGAGCTGATCGAAATCGGCGGCTCCTTCCGCGTGCCCGACATTATCGCCCAGAACGGCGCCACGCTGCGCGAAGTGGGCACAACGAACAAAACCCATCTGTCGGATTACGAAAACGCTATTTCCGATGACACGGCGGTTTTGCTGAAAACCCATACCAGCAACTACCGCATTGTCGGCTTCACGGCCTGCCCGGAACGCACAGCCCTCGCCAAACTCGCCAATGAAAACCAACTGGTCTTCCTGGAGGATTTGGGCAGCGGCACGTTGATCGATCTCAGCGCTTACGGCATCGGCGACGAACCCACCGTGCAGCACTGCATCTCTACCGGTGTGCATTTGGTGACCTTCTCCGGCGACAAGCTGCTGGGTGGACCCCAATGCGGGATCATGGCCGGCAAGAAAAATCTCATCGCTAAACTTCGCAAAAATCCGTTACTGCGCGCCATGCGGATCGACAAGCTTTCCCTTGCGGCGCTCGAAGCAACACTGCGGCTTTACAAAACACCGTTCGAGCCGGAAGAAGAAATCCCAACCTTGCGCATGCTGACCGCCATGCCCGAAGAGTTGGAAGCCGTGGCGCAGGAAATTGCGGCCATACTCGACAAGCTGCCTCATGTAACAGCCGTTGCCGCCCCTACCGTCAGCGAGGCCGGCGGCGGTTCCCTGCCCACACATCAGCTCGCATCGTTTTGCGTAAGGCTGTCCGTGGCGTCACTCTCGCCAGATACGCTCATGGCGCGTCTGCGGGAGGGGGCGATACCGCTCATCGCCCGCATTTCGAAGGGCGATGTGATTTTGGATGTGCGAACGCTGCTGCCTGAAGATGTCGAAGATTTGGCGGGGCTGATCGGCGCGATTGAAGCGTCATGACCGACCAACTTTCCCTCGGCGTGATCGGCCATGTGGACCATGGCAAGACAACGCTAGTCAAAGCGCTGACCGGCATGG
>JANQMY010000216.1 GCA_028279895.1 Alphaproteobacteria bacterium | reverse complement strand
CTGTGGTGGCCACCTCAGACCCGGCACCCCATCGTCGGGGATTCGTCATCTATACAAAACTTCAAACAGACAATCGCGAGCGGGCTTTTTTTCGGACTGGCCTAACCATCCCGCTCCCCCATCCCATCCACCCCAAGGGTACCCTGCTACGGGTGGTCGGGATGGGGGAGCGGGATGGCTTAGTCGCCAAAAACTATGCCCGCGTGGCGATCCAGGGCCGCTTGCTCTCAGGGTGCCGCTCTGGATTGCGTCGTCGCTTACGCTCCTCGCAATGACGTCTCTTTTTTCGACGACCCAACTTAGGTCGGAAACACCCTAGCTCCGCCGACGGTCCACCTATGGCAGTTTGCGGCTTGGGGGGCACTGCCTGCCGACGCCCGGTGCGGTAGAAAGCGCCGCGTGCATCGTTTCTAACACAGGTTGCGGATTTGGTTGCATGTTCGCTGATTTCTGGTACGGTTCGATCGGGCCTGACATACGCGTTTCCAGGGGAGTATTAGGGGAATAGCGTGACTATTTTTCATCGCGTGCGCGGCGGATCGGCCATGCTGGCGATCCTGCTCTGCCTATCGATTCTGGTCTCCGGCTCGGTCGATACCGTCTGGGCGAAATCCCAGCCCACAGGACCCGTTTTCGTTACAAATCCGACGTTTGAAGCGCGCCGCAATTTTTCGGGCTGCGCGTCCAGCGTGAATATGGATTTTGTGGCCAAGGCCGGTGCTTTTGATCCGGCCGACCGGTCCTTCGGGGATTTTCTGCGGGGGGTTAAATCGGTACTGGCCTTTGAATGCGCCGCCGCGGCGGAAGTAAACTTCAACGCCTTTGCCGACGGGGCCTTTCAAGGTGCCGGAAAAGTTGCCCTCTCGGACCTGAATGTTGCATTCACGCTGCTTTCGGCACCGGTGGCGGCTCTATCGAAACCAGATGGGATGGTCGAAGGGGCGGCCAATGCCGAGGCGTCCTCACATGATGACGCGGCAGCAGACCTTCCGCCCCCGGTTGCGGCGCAGGCGGAAGTATCGACAAGCACGACGCCCCCGCCGCCTTCCGGCGATGGGCCGGAATCGTCAAATCAGACCTCGGCGCCCGGCACGCAGGCCAGGGGAAGCATCACAGCGACACACGCGGATCTCACCCAGCTGCTGGCGCAGCAGGGGTTTCAAAATATTCGTCAGGACGGCGCCAAGGTCTTTGCGGATCTCCCGGCGGGGTTTCGTTTAGAGCGGGCGTGGTCATCCCTGACAACGGCACAGTTGGCCGCAGATCAGGTCAAGCAAATGTCGCAAGCCATTCCGCCCGTGGAAATTCATCTGTCGGCGGATAAAACGAAACTGTCCTACTATCTTAACTGGCTGCCCACATCGGCCGTTTGGGATTTCGCCAAAAAAGAAGGCCGGGACCTGTCTATCGATCAAACCAAGACGGAACTGCGCACTGCCTTGAGGTCCATCAGTTACCGCTATGTGATGGACCGGCAGGACCATCGGCTGGGGTGCAACTTCTTGCTTTGCCGGTACGAGCTGATCTTCGAACCGAAACAGAATGGGCACGGGCCGGAGGCGGCAGCTCTGGCCGTCAAGCATCTGGTGGCAGAGATTGTGCCTGCTTTCGACCGTTGGACAGTGTCCCATCTGGGCGCTGCGGCCAGCATTCTCCCTGAGGCGGAACAGCATACACCCCGCCTTCTGCGCGGTTATGAAACGATCGAGACCGAGGCGTTTAGAGTTTTGGAAGAGGGCCGCACCACATTACACGCCTATCTGGAAACAAGGGCGGCTACTTTCAGCGAGGCAGAGTTCGACGGCGTGTGCGACGCTGTCGGCACCGCGATTTCGGCCGACGACGGCTCGTTCGACAGCCAGGCCGGCGATGTACAGGCCGCGGATATCAAGGCCCGGCTAGAGCAGTCCGAGACCGACGACACGCTTCGGCA
>JANQMY010000207.1 GCA_028279895.1 Alphaproteobacteria bacterium | reverse complement strand
GCCAAGTCGGAAAAGCGCGACCGGCTTGTGAACCCGGCCTCGGGCAGTAGTTGCCGCACCAAAGGACGAATGGTTTCCGCGCCGAGAAGAAGGGTTTCTTCCGTACCGCGGGCCCGCAGCAACCGGTCGGTGAATACATGGCCCCGCTCCGGATCGGCGCAGAGTTGGACCTCGTCAACCGCCAGAAACTCGGTTTCCACCTGCAGCGGCATGGCTTCGACCGTGCAAATGTAATAACGGGGGTTAGGCGGGACGATCTTTTCTTCGCCGGTGATCAGCGCCACCGGCCCGGCGCCCACTTTCTCGATGACACGGTCATAAATCTCTCGGGCAAGCAGGCGGAGCGGCAGACCGATCATGCCGGTGTCGTAGCCCAGCATACGCTCCACAGCGTAATGCGTTTTACCGGTATTTGTGGGTCCCAGCACCGCAGTCAATCGTCCGCGTACTTCTTTCTTGTAGGGAGAAGAAAGGGCTGGCGACCCCTTGGATGAGGGCGCGTCCGGGCGGCGTTGGGTCATAACCGAGCTATGGCGATTTTTGGGGTG
Organism: Alphaproteobacteria bacterium; assembly: GCA_028279895.1. Taxonomy (GTDB): domain Bacteria; phylum Pseudomonadota; class Alphaproteobacteria; order JANQMY01; family JANQMY01; genus JANQMY01. Next base: position 2,695 of record JANQMY010000207.1, on the reverse strand, counting down.
AGGGAATGGGGTAAATAAAATTCAACGAAGTGTTAATGCCGTTTGTTACCACAGAGAACGAAGGTGGGACATAGGGGGACCGAATCACTTACATCACCAAATTCGTTATTTGTTCACGCACAAAATGTAGTAGCGGCGCGGGATTGAACAACAATAGCCCTGCGGACAAACGGAACGCAAGAGCTGGCGGGGCCCGTCAATCGACGGCCGTCCGGTCGCCGATCCCGGCCCGCCGCACGGCCGTGCCCGCGCCCATAGGCGCCCTTGCGAATATCTCTTGACCAAAAGGGTTACGGCGCTTAAAAGTGCGCGCTTTCGCAGGCCCCTGCGCGAGCGCCAGACGGGCGCATCAACGTGCAGGTAGACCGGCGATCGGCACCATATCCAATCCGAGGACAGTCAAATGGCACGGCGCTGTGAGCTCACCGGCAAAGGAGCGATGACAGGCAACAATGTCAGTCACGCCAACAATAAGACGAATCGGCGCTTTTTACCGAATTTGACCCAGACCACGCTGATGAGTGAGACGCTGGACCGGTCCTTTCGCCTGAAGGTCAGCGCATCCGCGCTCAGAACGGTGGACCGCCGCGGCGGTTTGGATGCCTATCTGCTCAAAACGCGCGACGAGAACCTGTCGGACCGCGCGCGCAAGATCAAACGGGACATCCAGAAAGTTAAAGCGGCAGCGAGCAGCTAGTGCGGTTGCCTTCTCCGGCGGTTGTCCGCCCCTGAACCGTCACGGCGATCTGCTTCTCGGATTGGTCTTGAAAAAATTGCCTCGGCGTTTGGCACGAAGCCGCGATGCCCCGTGTCTTCCCCAAGTCTTCCAAAAGTCCCATCCGCCGTTTTTGCCTTACCTCCCACAGTCACCGCGCTCGACCGTCATGGCGTGGCCCAACGGAACCCGACAGCTTAAAGCGGCCAATCGCTGTACCGTTGCGGGACAGTGATGTGCAATTCCGGGACACGGAACGCCACCGGATGCCCCACAATTCCCCACACCAAGCCTGGGACGCCCAAATTCCGCCGATTTTCCCCCACAGGGTCATGGTTAACAAAATCTGACCCGGTACGGGTCTTGCTGGCCTCGGTTTGTTTCCTGTTTTGGGATTGGGACAACAAGCCGTGACCGACGCCGCTCCGCAGCAACACCGAAAAGAAGAGAAGTTCGTGAGTTTGCTTTTGCACGGTTTCCTCGTGGCCCGGCGGCTGTTTCTGCCTGTGATCGGCATGATGCTGGCCTTTGCCCTCGCGTTCGACACAACTACGCAATCGATCACCCTGTTCGACGAGATGTTCCCTTCCGACCCTTGGTATTTACGCCCGGGCTATTGGCTAACGACGGCCCATTTCATGGTGCCGGTCATCTTCTTCGCGTCCATGCTGACCAATCGGGCCTATGGTGCGGGTTACGCTTTCGGTCAGCTTGCCGCCAGCTGGGCCTTGGTGGGGCTGTTGGTGGCTTTCTTGTTTCCCGTACTGGATCCGCTGCTCGATGCCAACCCGCTGCCCTCCCCTCGGGTACTGACCGCCTTCTTGGTGGCACTGCTGATCAGCCAGGTCACCAACATTCTTGTGTTCGATCAGGTGCGCGGCCGCCCTTGGTGGCGGGCGCCGTTATTCGCCGTGTTGTATAGCGGGTTGGCGTTCTGCGTCATCTACTACCCGGTGGCAAAGCTTGGTATTGATCCGTGGGCGCATCAAATGACCGTCAATATTGCGGTCACGGCCTTTATGGCTTTTCTGCTCTTGATCCCGTATGCGCTGCTGCGCCCCCTGATCCGGCCATTACCAGGCTTCGGCGGCGCTTAACGGCTTCTCGCCGTTAGTCCTTCGGCGGTGCCGAGCCGTCTTCTACCGGGACAGGCACAGGGACTGGTGCCGGGACTGGCGCCACTTCGAACATCAGCAACAGCGTTCGTTGCAACGGATTGAAGTTGTCGTCCGAGACCACATAGATCAGTAGACGTCCATCTTCGTCTTCACGCGCGGCAAGACCTTCCATATTGTCGATATTGAAGGCCATATCCATCTGGGCAAGCAGTGTGCCTTCGAGCACCTCCGCACCGGCCGTGAGATCTTTTCCCAGATCGCGCACTTGAATGATGGGCCCGGTACGGGGCGTAAAGTGGCGTTGCAGCAGCAAATAGCGGCCGTCCGGCAGCCGGGTCAGATCGGTGGGGCGAAACGTTTCCCAGGTCTGCAAACGCAACGGGTCCGTCGCGTCCACAGCCAGGCGGTCCGGATTAAGCCGGATGATCCATCCGCGGGTATGTCCGTTACGATCGACCGTGCCTTCGGTAATGGCAACGATCTCGCGCTCGGGCGTCACATGAAGCGCCTCAATCCCCTGATTGCCTTTGATCGTCCCCAAATCCGCATTGAAAGGAATGTTGATCGGCCGCGCCGCAAATCCGTCCCCTGACAAATCATATTGCCACAGCCGGTGCTGCCGCTCGAAGGCGACGATGACGGGACCGGGAAACGGCCCCGCCGGGTTCAATTGCTCGACCGCCTCCGCATCGCCTTGTTTGTTCACCAAGGACGCGCCCTGCGGGTCCAACAGTGGCGAGATTTGGATGTCTTCGACACCCGTCAGCTTGCCATCCACATACAGCAGGCGACCACGCACCCAATCCGCCTGATCGGACACGCTCACGAATGTTTGCCCGTCCGGGCTCACGATGAGGCCGGA
>JANQMY010000200.1 GCA_028279895.1 Alphaproteobacteria bacterium | reverse complement strand
TGTGGGCCTTGGGGTCCAGCACATCCTGGAGGGGCTCGATCATTTGGCTTTCGTGGCGGTGCTGCTGTTGTTGAGCCAAAACCTGCGGCAGGTGCTGTTGGTGATCACGGGCTTTACGGTGGGCCATAGCATAACGCTGGCGTTGGCGGTGCTCGGCGTCATCTCGCCCAATGTGCCCGCCATTGAAGCGCTGATCGGATTCACGATCGCGTTTGTGGCGGCGGAAGTGTTGGCGGCGCGGGGCCTGTCCCTTTGGCACGTATCGGCTGTGACCGGTGGGGTGTTGGCACTTTTGGCGGTCGTCAGCTGGATGTTTGGCGGGGCATTGCCGACTTTAGTGTGGATTGGGCTCATCCTCTTTGTGTTGAGCTATGGCCGCTTGTCCCAGGGGGCGGCCTTGTCCGGGTGGGTCGCCCCGGTGCTGACGCTCGGTTTTGGCTTGGTGCATGGGGCGGGCTTTGCCAATGTGCTGAACGAGATCGGCTTGCCGGCCGACCGCGTGGCTTGGGCGCTGTTCGGCTTCAATGTGGGCGTGGAAATCGGTCAGATCTTTGTGGTGTTGCTTTTGGCCGGTGTGTGGGCGGTCGCGATGCGGCTTCTCACGCGGGAGCGCATGGCCGCTCTGTCTCAAGTCAGCGCAAGCCTATTGCTCGCGCTGGGTGTTTTTTGGTTCGTCGGCCGGGCGCTCTGACGCCGGCAGGGCTAATCGCGGGTCAGCGCATCGTATTGTCCGTCGACAAACTGTTCCTGCAGTTTGAATTTCTGGATCTTGCCCGACCCGGTCAGCGGCCAATCCTCCACGAACACCCAATAATGCGGTGTCTTTTGCGGCGAAAGGGTTTGGCGGCAGTGGTCGACCATGTCCATCACCTCGGGTTTGGTGCCGTTGTGGCGGATAAAACAAGCCACCTGCTCGCCCCATTTGTCGTCGGGAATGCCGACAACCGCCACCTCCGCAATGGCCGGATGTTCCAGCATCACATTCTCGATTTCTGCCGGGAACAGGTTCTCGCCGCCGCGGATGATCATTTCCTTCACCCGCCCGGTGACCTTGACATACCCCCGTGCATCCATGGTGCCTAAATCGCCCGTGTACAACCAACCGTCCGTGTCGATGGTGCCGGCGGTAGCTTCCGGGTTGTCGTTGTATTCCAGCATGTTGCAATAGCCGCGGGCGCAAATCTCGCCCACTTCCCCTACCGGCATGACGGTGCGGTTTTCCGGATGCCGGATCGAGATTTCCGTACACGGAAGAGGCTGGCCCACGGTTTCCGTATTGTCTTCGAAACTGTCGATGGTGCGGGTTTGCGTAATCACCGGCGAGGTTTCCGTTTGACCGTAAACGATCTCGAAGCCGCAATCGAAGGTGGCCGTCACTTGCTTAATGATTTCGGGCGGCACCATGGAGCCGCCGGAGACGAACAGTTTGACGCTGCGCACGTCGCGCGGCGCTGCCTTTTGGGTCTCCAGCATGCCGACCAACATGGTGGGTACGCCGAGACAGGAGGTCACCCGGGCTTCTTCGATCAAGTTCAGGGCATTGTCCGGCGTGAACAGCTTGAGCAGGATTTGCGATGCGCCCAATTGGGTGCATCCCAACGTGGCGATGCCGCAGCCCGATGTATGAAACATGGGCATGGGGTTCAGATAGATGTCGTCGGACGTCAGGCCCATGCGGGCAAAGGTCAGGCGGCCATTATTGGTCAGGCCGCGGTGATGCAGCACGGCGCCTTTGGGAAAGCCCGTGGTGCCCGACGTGTATTGGATCTGCACCGGATCTTCCGGTTTGACGTCGGGCAGCGGACGGTTGGCCGTGCCCGTGGCATAAAGCGCGTCGGGGTCGTCCAGATCCACCATCTCGCGAATGGCGGGGATGTCTTCGACGACGCCTTCGGCGATGTCCCACATGGGATTGCCCCGAAAGTCGCGCACCAGGAACAAACCGCAGGCGCGCGATTGTTCCAGCACATATTTGAGCTCGCTGGCCTGGTAGGATGGGTTCACCGTGACCAGGGTGAGGCCGGCCAGGCCTGCCGCAAACTCGGTGATGATCCATTCCGGCGTATTCGGGCACCACACGGCAATGCGTTCGCCTTGCTCATAGCGGCTGCACAGGGCATGGGCCAGGCGCTCGGAATCGGCCAGCAGCTCTTTGTATGTCCAGCGACGCGCCATGGTGCCCTGCTCGGTGCCTTCGATCAGCGCCGTTTTGTCCGGCAGGCGGGCGGCTGCGTCACGCAATATGCCGCCCACGGTGGTGTCGAGCACCTTGTCTTCGTCATGGGCGGGAAAATACGAGTCCGTCAGCGACACATCGTAGATTTGAGCCATGGGGTCCCCTTCTCCTCACTTGAATGTTTGCGCTACTGTGCCTCAAGGCCGCTAAGGAGAAAAGCCTGTGGCCCTTAAGGCGCAAACTATCAACAAGCGGAGGAATGATGGGACGTGTGGACGGCAAGGTGGCGATCGTCACCGGGGCGGCATCGGGCATTGGCGCCGGGGCGGCGAAGGCGTTGGCGGAGCAGGGCGCGGCAGTGGTGTTGACGGATGTCAACGAAGCGGCCGGCCACGATGTGACCGGCGCCATTAATGAGGCAGGCGGCAAGGCGCTCTTTCATACGCAAGATGTGGCTGACGAGGCCGGC
>JANQMY010000147.1 GCA_028279895.1 Alphaproteobacteria bacterium | reverse complement strand
GGCCAAGCAGGCCACCCTGTCGGCGGCCGCCCGTCAGCGCCGGTTAGGTGACCAGGCCGCACCAGACGCGGCACAGCACCCCGCAGACGCACAGGCGACTCCGTTGCCGGCGTCGGAAACGCCCCTGGCGAGTGCCGAAAAGGCCTAAAAACATCCCCATTTGTGACGAATGAACAGAGTTTGGCGGCTCAGCGGCGCCAAATGTTTCTAAGGTGACATGGAAGTGTGCTAATTTAGGACATTAGCTGGCCCGCCTGTGTATTTGGGAGGGCAAATCGTATCGGTAATCACATAGGGGGGATTATGCTTAACGCGATTCCTTTAATCGGCATTATGGTCATCATCTATAACGTCATCGCCTTTGGGGGCGGTTTTTTTGGCGTTGGCGAAGACGGCATTGCAGCCTTTCTGACGGATGAATGGCTGAAAGTTGGGCTTGTCAGTGGCGAGTGGATCTTTACCGCCGGCGATCTGCTGGTGACGTTGACGTTGTTTGCGTTGTTCTTCGAGATCATCAAGGCTACGCAGACGCATCACATTTCCATCATTAATCACGGGCTATCCATGTTGGTTTTCGTCGTGGCGCTGGTGGAATTTATCGTTCTACCAGGCTTTGCGACGTCAACCTTCTTCCTGATAACCATGATGGCATTGGTGGATGTGATGGCCGGCTTTACCGTTTCGATTGTCACCGCCCGCCGCGATATCGGCACGGATGGCGGTCTCTTCGGAAACGGCTAACGCAAAAAAAAGCGGGGGCCGAGGAATTTCGGCCCCCTAAGTTTCGGGGTGAGCTCTTTTTTGGGAGCTTTTATTGGTCCGCCGGGCCAGGTGCGATGTAATGGGAGGGCGCGGTCCTGGTTTGGCGGCAGCCGTCTTTCCCCCTACAGCAACAGATAAATCGTAAAGCTGAAGACCGTCAGTTCCATCGACCGCACAAGGAACAGACTCCACGCCGCCGAGGGGTCGGCGGATGTCGTTGCTGTTGCTGTGGGGCGATGTGCCATCTTGTACTCCAACCGGGTCGCGGAACCTTTCGGTAGGCTCAAAAGTGTCCCGCGATGAAACACTTCCTTCATATTTGAAATAAAAGAGGCAAATCCCGTGCCGGTCGGAAAAGGCATGGCAGAAGGCTAGCCTTGGGCCGTGTTGCAATGACGACCAATTGGTGGAGATACTGTGGCAGCACGCAGAATTGGTAAGGGGCCGGCAGGTGGCACTCTTCTTCGATCAGGCTTGGTTCGATCAAAAGTTGAAAACCCTGGGTTTCGACCGGGCGGTTATCGCCAGTGCGTTGGGCTTGACGCCTGAACAAATTGACGAGATCTGGAAAGATCAACGCGAGCTTTCAGCGCGCGAGGTGGCAACGATTGCGGCCTTGCTGCAGAGCGAGCCGGCGGAAATTGCGGTGCGCGCGGGTGTGTCGACCCCCAATCCGGCAACCGAGCAGAATGACGGTGCTGTCGGGGTGAGCGCAGCCGATCTGGCGGAAGTTAAACAACGGCTCGAACGGGTGGAACAAAAGCTCGACGAATTAACCGGCTTGATTCAATCTCATTTGATACCGCGCTAGTCCGCTTGCGCCCTTGAACGAAAAGAAGAAAAGGCAACACGATGAGAGACATTCACCTGCCCGGCCGATCGACCGTCCACGGAGCAAATGGAGCGGCAGCCACGTCCCACCCCTTGGCGACCCTGACCGCCATTGAGCTTCTGAAAGCGGGCGGCAATGCGGTGGATGCGGCCATTGGTGCCTGCGCTGTGCTGTGTGTGGTGGAACCGATGAGCACCGGCATCGGCGGCGATTGCTTTGCGCTTTACGCCAAAGGCGGCCAGGGTCCTGTGATCGGGATCAACGGCTCGGGATGTGCGCCGGCGACCGCCGACGTGGCTTGGTTTCAGGAGCAGGGAATTTCGGAAATCTCCACGGAATCTCCCCATTCGGTGACGGTGCCGGGGGCCATCGATGCGTGGGAAACGCTGCTGAACGATCATGGGCGGCTTGGATTGGGCGATGTGCTGGCGCCGGCCATCCGCTTCCCC
>JANQMY010000109.1 GCA_028279895.1 Alphaproteobacteria bacterium | reverse complement strand
AGGAAAAGAGGATAGCGGGCAAGCGCAGCTTGACCTATCGTGACCGAAGGTCACGCGCGAAGCGGTGATACCACGGGGCTTGCCCCGTGGAGCTTCACTGGCGATAACAGGGCCAACCCAGTGTGGCGGCTTGGGTCAACATCCATCAGCCGGTGCAGGAAGGGGGAAAGGCCATTGGATTCCCGGCGGTAATGCCGCCGAGAATGACAGTGGTGTTCGCTGGCGACTCCCAAGCCGCAATTCACCCTTTTTAGTCCTTCCGATCGAAGCCAGATTCCCTACACAAAACTGTCACTGAAAAGATGGAAGGTCTTTTCAGCCATAACAAAAATCGGAAAGAACCCATGGCTTGGTGGAAAACGAACAGAAGCTTAATCCACGCAAGCGCTTCCTTTTCAACACAAGTTTGTCGAGAAGAAATCCGAAGCACTAGGGCTGCAGAGACATAACTGTTAGTGACGCGATGACAAAAGACTATGACATTTTCATAAGCCACAGTTCCGATGATGCACTATCCGCGCGTTTCTTGCGCGGGTACATGCGCAGTCACAATCTAAACTGTTGGCTTGACGATCACGAAATCAGGCTTTCGGAAAGAGCGGATGATGACAGCATCTCTCAACGTATCGAAGACGCAATACGCCGAAGCCGGTATTTGTTGGTGGTGCTTTCGAGTAATGCAATGGAATCGAAATGGGTCCGGCAGGAAGTCGAACACGCACGTATGCTCAATCGGCAAGACGAGGACAACATTGAGCTGGTCGCTGTCTGCGTGGAGGAGAAAGAGCCGAATACGGATGAAAAACCCGAATGGCTTAAAGATATCCGCATCGTTCAAATTGGCGGCATTATGGGCAAAGTCGACCGGCTGCAGGATTTGCGGGATCAAATTGGCGAACCGAAACCCACTTACATGAGCAGCGTCGAGCCTAGTTTTGTAAAGCAAACACCAGTATCTCGCCTCACGGATCATTTGAGAAAATGTGACTTTGACGAAATTAAACTCTGGTTCATCAATGGCGGCTTCACCATTAGGACCTATATTCGGCCGGCCGTTAGCTCGGCTCTTGAGAAAAAACTCGAAAGCCGCAATGCCGTCGAAAAAGTCCATGCCAAGGTGATGTTTGTGGACTCCGCGAATTTGGACGAAAACGAAATTCCCGAGAACCTGAATTCGGCGGAGAAACAAAAAGACTTCGACGAGCGGTTACGCCATTCCGGTTACTTCACCCGCGCAGGCGACCATCATGATCTGGTTCTGGATGCGATCGATACATTTCGGAAAATCGACGAAAAGTTTGACAACTTCACCGCGGAATTCCGCTTAACCCATAAGATTCCTGCAGGACGCATGGTTATTGCCGGGCGGTATGGCTTTTTTAGCCCCTTTATCCAAGAGTTCGACGCGGATCTTCCGGTCATGATTTTTGACGACAAGTCACCGTTCTTCAAAACGGCCGATCGCTATTTCGATGAGGTCTTTGACGAGGCGCGGGTCTACTATCCCGCCAACGTCCCAAAAACGACCTGACACGTTGGCTAACTAAATCGAGACATAAAGCGTCCTTTGTCTCCTCAGTCGCCGCGCGTTAGCCTGCCTCAGGCACTAAAGCGTGTCGCGCAAAAGTGAATGCCGGTTTTGCGCAAAAGACACGCGAAAAACAAAGACATAAAGCATGTCGAGTGAATCCGGTTAAACGAGACATGCTTTAGGCCATCCGTAGACGGACACATGCATCTTGCTGTCGGCCGTGAAGGGCTCCCGGTGCCAGCCGCCCCAGCGGTGTTTGCGCTCCAGGCCCGCAAGCTGCGCCATCAGGTCTAGTTCCTGCGGCCAGGCATAGCGCATGGGCAGCGGCACCCGCTTGAGCCCCGCATCGGTGAAGCGTAAATATTGGTAGTCCACCCGCTGGGCCACGGGATCATGCTGCGCGGCTTCCAATGTGACACCCTTTTCGGACATCCGCGCCGTGCGCACATTCTGATGATTGTGAAACTGCGCAATGTCGGGCACGAACATCTCCAGCACAAGCAGGCCGTTATCGGTCAAGTGCGCCGCCGCGTTCTTGACGCAACGAACTTGCGCTTCTTGAGACGTGAGATTGAACAGGGTGTTGAAGATCAGAAAAATCAGATCGAACTCTCCATCCACGGCCACATCCGCCATGTCGCCGATCGCCACGGGGATTTTGTCGCCCCCCGATTTCTCGCGCAGCTTGGCCACCATGTCCGGCGAGGCGTCGATGCCCTGTACGGACAAACCGCGCGCCGCCAGCGGCAGTGCCACCCGTCCGGTGCCGATGGCCAGTTCCAAAACCGTGCCGCCATCGGCCAGGTCGGCCAACAGAGCCACGGCCTCGTCCGTGGTGCCGGGATCGTGAAGCTCGTCATAGTCTTCGGCGTTGAGCGCGCCGAACGTGGCCGGACCATACCCTTTCATTGCGTTCCTTTTCCCGTGCGCTGCGTTCAAGCGCGCAAATCGCCCTTCCAGCCGTCGCGGTGCACAAAGCTTTCCAGGGGCTGGCGGGCCAAGGGGCCGAAATTGATGTCGGGCCACCCCACCGGGATGTACGCTGCGATCCGTACGTCGTCAGGGATGCTGAGCACCTCGCGGATCAGCGGCTCGCAGGTCATCTGATAGGTGGTCATGCAGGTGCCGAGCCCAAGGGCGCGCGCCGCCAACAAAATATTTTGCGTGGCCGGATAGAGCGCGGACCAGACGAACCCTTCGACCGGAGCGCCCGGCGGGTAAATTGCCTTACCGCACACCAATATATGCACCGGCACATCCGCCAGATGAGTGGCGAGATTGAGCGCACCGTCCAGCATGCGCCGTTGGACCGGATCGATATTTTCCGCCCCGCCGAATTGTTCCGTCGCGGCCGCCACGGCGGGCTTCATGACCGCCGATATGCCGTCCGCCAGCTTTTGCCGAACGGCGGGGTCGGTCACCACCACAAAATCCCAGCCTTGGGTGTTGCCCGGGCTGGGCGCGCGGGTGGCGGCGTAGATGATCTTCTGGATCATTTCTTCCGGCACCGGATCTTTTTTGAAAAACCGGATGGCCCGGCAGGTTTCCATTGCCTCGAAAAGGTCCATGACGTTCTCCCCATAGCGTTTCCAGGTGAAGCATGCCCTCGGGCTTGACCCGATGGGTGTGTAACGGTTCACCGCCCAAAGTCTATTGGCGGAAACGCGCTAAAACAAAGACTTAGGGCACTTTTGTGATTCTATGAAAACCAAAAGTGCCCTCGTTTGCGGGCAGCATATCCCGGGAGAGGCCCCATCGCGAGGCAAAACCGGCGCTTCTATTCGGCGAGAACGGTCTCCAAGTCGATGTCTTGCAAGCGCGCGAGCAGGCGCCGCATCCAGCTTTTCATCAGCTCGATGCCCCGGTCGTCCCCTAGCTCCACTTGATCGACCGTGGAAAGCGTTTGCAGCACGATCAACATGGCACGTTGGTAATCCCGCTTGAACCGGTCGAACGGGTAACCGGCGACACCCGCCGCTTCCAGTTCCCGATGATAATCGGCCAACAAGCCGTCCACGGTGTCGGCGCCTTCAGCCGCCTTCAACCCGCCGGAGAGGAAATAGGCAACGTCATAGGCCGCCGCCCCGCGCCGCACGAGCTGCCAATCGAGCAACACCACATCATCGTTTTTGTTTTCATCGAACAGAATGTTGTCGAGGCGCAAATCGCAATGGATCAGCGTTTCCGGCGCCGAAGCGCGCAGCGCCTTCAGCGTGGCCAACCCGTTGGGCTCCAGCCATTGCATGTAGCGATCCATGCCAGCCTCTAGAATGTCCGGAAACAGCCGTTTGTACGCGGGCCTGGCCTTCAAAAAGGTCTGAAACCGCATGCGCGCATCAATGTCTTGCGGCAGCAGCCAAAAATGCTCCGCCAAATGATCTTTCTGCCAATAGGCCGCATGGGTCTGCGCGATGTTGCGCAAGATCTTTTGGCACACCTCGGGCACGGCGCCTGCCACCTGGTCGCCGCCGCGCGCTTCAGCAATGTCCTCGATCAGCAAGATGTAGCGCCGCCGCTTGCGCGCCGCGATCCACAAACCCACCGTGCCCGCCGACCTGGCCAAGAAGGTGGGCAATTTGTCGGCCATGGCCAAGATTTCCTGCTGCTTCTCGGACCCGCGATCCCGGTCGAAAGCGCCGAAATAACAATGGGGCGTACGCACCGGAAGTGTCGGCGCCAGGGTCTCGAAGAACATGCTTTCGCGCTCATAGGCGCCCAGCAATTCGCCGACGGGCCGGTTGACCTTTTTCGGGATTTTCACCACCAAACTGTGCGGCGCGCCGTTCGCCCCGTCTTTATAGGCCAGGTTGAGCCGAAAGATATCGCCCAAGAACCCCTCGCCTTCCCCCAATTGATGGCTATCGAAGCCGGTGACTTCCGAGCCGGCAAAGGCGGCATCGGCCGACAACACTTGGTTCAGCCAGGCGGGGGTGACGTCTTCAATGGTTTCGGGAATAAAGGCGCGTTCGGTCATGGGGCGGCCCGGCGTCTTGACGATTCAAAAATCAGTACAAGATCGTAAACCGATCGGGCGCGCGCCGTAAACTAAGGGCCGGCCTCTCCGATCAGCCAGGGGGCGCGGCACCGGCAGCGCCCCGCCCCTGGCCAACTCGTCTGCCAAGTCAGTTCGATTTGGCGGCTTCCGAGCGGAACAAGGCCTCCAGCCGGTCGTCCGGCGTGTCCAGCAGCTTCTTCACCCAGCCATGGAACACCTGTCCGCCGCCCTCATTGCGGCCGAACCAAATCGTATCCATCAGGCCCGATTGCAAGGCGCGATGCTGGCGAATGCCCGTCTCGTAATCTTCGTCACTGACCACATGCTTGAGGAACTCAAACTGATCGTGGGCCCCTTGCACCACGTCGGGGTCATTCGGCTTTCGTTCCATGACATAGAACTGAGTGGTGAAGCTTTCCCCCACGGTTTTACCGGGGAAAAGCTGCGAGATCATGGCGCCCCGCACGCCACCGCCGTAGAAGCTGGCGATAGAAATATGGGGGAAGATCGTCCAAACGCCCGTCATCAGCGCCTCTTCCGGCCATTGGCTTTCATCCAAGGCCGCAAGGTCGATCGGGTCTTGATCCTCCGCCCCCGCGACTTTCGAGCTGGGATTGGCCACCCGCTGATGTGGCCCCCAGGCGAAATAGTTCGCCCGGTTGAACATGTCGGCACCGAAAGAGTCCCGATGCAGCACCGGCAAATGATAGAAATCCAAATAGCCGTCATAGGCGGTCTTCCAGTTCGGCCCCTCGAGCACGCGGCTGTCGAACAAATGCCAGTTCTCAAAATGGAAGTGCGACAGCAACTCGTCATAGCCGCACAAAAAGCTCTCGATACTGAGGGTCGACTCAAGATCGAGCGTGACCCAGATCAGCCCTGCCCGTTCGAGCAACGGAAATTCCTTGAGGCACAGTGCCGGCTTGTCGATGTCCCCATAGTCTTCAGCGGCGGCGACGCCCACGAGCGCGCCGTCATTCTTGAAGGTCCACCCGTGATAGCCACAGGTAAACTTTTTTGCGTTGCCCGTGCCTTCCGCCACCGGGTTGCCCCGAT
>JANQMY010000104.1 GCA_028279895.1 Alphaproteobacteria bacterium | reverse complement strand
TGCCAAGCTCGATCTTCTTGGTGGCACGCCCCATCAAGGTGAGGGCCATGATGGCATCTACCGAAAAAATCTGCGGCATCCACACCGCGTCAAACCCTTTCTCTTCCGCGGCAACCGTTTGCGCGATGAGATCGTCCAGGGACGTTGAGCCGTCTCCGCCGAGGGTCAAACCGATTTTCATGGGGGCCTCCTATGTGGTGCGTTCTGCGATTGCGCCAAGCGTAACCGAGCGCGACGCGGATTCCCACGCCCAAACGCATTTTCCCTAGAACCTGTGTCTTCTTCTCCGCTAGGTTGTGGGGGAGGGGCGTCATGGATCAAAAGGAACGCAACCCAGGTTTTCTGGGGGTCGAAGATTACATCGTCGGCAAGGACGGTGTGCGCACCGGGCATTTGATTGCGTCGAAGCGCCTTGGACCGAATACTTTCCCAACGCGCCTCGTTCACCCCCCAGAAGAAGAAAATGACAAAGGCGACTACTTCTTGTTCGATTTTTTTGACGCGGGCCGAGTGGACGGATCGGGCCGATATGTCACGCCGGTCGAACTCCAGAGGGTGGCATGTCTTGCCTGCGAATACCGGGCGTTCAATGTCTTCGAGCACGAAAAACCATTGAAGCAGGCCTATGAAGGATTCGGAGCGATCAGCATCATGATCGCCGTGATGATCGTGCTGGGCGGCGTCTCGCTTTGGCTCATCAACACTTTTTTCTATGAGCTCTCCGGTCCACTCGAAGGCTGGCAGGACTATGTCGCGATGGCTTTGATGTTCGTCTTTCTTCTCATACTCGTCTCTGTATCCTCCAAGCTCTCCGTGCCCATTGCAGACTACTTCCTTTATGCACCGAGGGAGAGAAAGGCTTGGCAGCGCCATCAGGAATTCCTCGCTGAGGAAGACAGCCTCGTACGGCGTTCCAAACGCAACAATCGAATACGAGAGGCCGCTTTAACGGCGATCGATCCGGCGCTCGATGATTTACCTCCCGAGCAGCCACCGAACGCGAAACAGAATAAAGCGCACTTCGCCCATCAAAATCGATTTCGTGCCCGGCTGCGGCGTATGTTCGGATTAAGGTATCGAAAAATCGGAGTCCTATTCGGCGTGCCCGTGCGAGCGGTTTTTCATCCTCAGCATTCAAATGATCGAACCTACCGTAAGCCCTTCGATGAAGAACTGTTGGGCTATCTATGGCTGCCCGCACTGGTCCTGGTGCTTCCGCTCATAGCAAGTGACGATGGTGATGAGTTTTTCGGGTGGCTGTTTGGCGGCACACCTACTGCCCTTGTCGTTGCCGCCGCTGGCGCACTTATGATCGGATACTTCGTGCTCTGCATGCGCGTTCGCTCTCGCATCTTGAAGTGGCGCGCCGCCAAAAAGGAAAGATTTGAACAACTCTTGAAAGACGAGCTTACCCGGCTTCGCGCGGCGAAAACGCCGGCTTCTTTTTCAACCGTCCAAGCAATCGAAGATTATCTCGACCGCTATGCTTATCACTAACCTGCGGCTTTGGCGGCTTCGCCGTCACCCTCATCGTCTTCGCTCAACAGCACACCGGTTTGCGCAAGAGCCGCCGCTTGGTCGACGCTGACCCCCAGCCAATCGCGCAGCGCATCAGCGTTGTGTTCGCCCCGGTGCGGGGCTTTGGCCCCGGTTTCGATTCCGCTTTTAGCATCGGAAAACCTGTAGGGCGATTGCACCGTTTTCCGGGTGCCGCCGCCGCGATCATCCACATCCACCAGCACGCCGCGCGGCGTGACGCTGGGCTGGCTATAGGAATCGTCGCCGAATTGGCGCACCCGCCCCCAGGCCAGGTTCACCTCGTCGAGCTTGGCGCACAACGCCTCGAAGGTCGGGAAAGATTTAATGTAGTCCCGCACCGCGTCAAACCGGCATTTGATCTTCGTGTCGAGATCGGCGCCCGGCGGCGTCGGGTCTTGCAATCCGTCGCGGGTGGAGAACACGCGCCACAGCCAACGCATTTCTCCCGAAATCAGGATCTGTTGGCCCTCGGGGGCGTCCCACACCAGGCTTTCTTCTTTCTTGGGCCAGATGCCGTCGAGCGCGTAATGGGCATAATCGTCTACGCTGTGCACCACATTGATCATGGCAATGTCCACATGCTGGCCCTTGCCCGTTTGCTGCGCCTGATGCAGTGCCGCGAACATACCGACCAATCCGTGTAAGGAACTATAGGTATCGGCCAGCGACAGGCTGACATCGGCGGGCGGCGTTTCGTTGAACGATGCCTGACGCTCGATAATGCCCGATTCCGCGTGCAGGATGGGCGCATAGGCCGCGCGCGTACGTTCCGGTCCTTCTTGGCCGAAGCCCGAGATCGACACCATCACCAGTTTCGGATTGACCTTGTGCAGCGCGTCCCAGCCGATGCCGTATTTTTCCATAACCCCCGGGCGGAAGTTTTCCAGCACCACATCCGCTTTTTCCGCAAGTTTGAGGATCAGCTCCCGCGCGCCGTCTGCGCGAAGGTCGATGCAGATGTTCCGTTTACCGACATTCTGCTGAACGTAAAAGCCGGATTGTTCGCCCACCTTATGACCGAAATGCCGGGTCACATCCCCTTCCGGCGGTTCGACCTTGATGACGTCGGCACCGAGATCCGACAGCAGGCGGGTGGCGTAAGGCCCCGCCAGCACACGCGAGAAATCCAACACCTTCAATCCTTTGAGGGGGTAATCCATGGGACGCTTTCCTGTGTTTTTCTGCTGACGTCTTGTATAGGCCAGCGGTCCGGCCCGTCCAAGACGGAAAAACCTCTTGTAACTTCATCCCAGCTTTTTATATAATCACCATTATGCCAAAAATAGTAGACCACAGCCTCAAACGTAGGGAACTGGCGCGGGCCGCCCTTTCCGTGATCGGCGATACCGGCCTCGACGGCTTGCGTTTGGCGGATGTGGGCAAGGCCGCCGGCGCCACAACCGGCTCGGTCACCCACTATCTGGGGGACAAAAATGCCGTGCTCATGGCCGCGCTGGACGAGGTTGCCGACACTATCGCGGGCAATTTTCAGCACCTGAAGGGCCGAGGAACGCCGGAAGATTTGATCGACGGCATCTGCAACAACCTGCCCACAGACGATGCAAAACGCCGCGACTGGCGGGTATGGATTGCCTATTGGGGCGGCGCGGTCGGCGACCGCCAATTGGCGGACCGTCACCAAGAACATTACGACCGCTTCCGGCGCGACTTGGCCGACCACATTCGCCGCCTGCCCGATCCCGGCGGCAGAGCCCACCCGCCGGAAATGATTGCGGATTTGATTATTTCATCCTTGGACGGTGTGGGCACACGGGCCGCCCTGGAACCCGATCATTGGCCACCCGACCGTCAGCATGCGCATTTGCGCGCCCTTCTCGAACCTCTGTTGCTTCCTGCAAAAACAACAGCTTTCGCTTCTTAGAAAGGAATACGCCATGACCGCTCAGCCGCTTGTTTCCCTCGGCCCCGATGCCACGCCGGAACAAATCAACGAGATCGTGCTGCGCGACGGCGCGGTGATCGTGAAAAATCTCATCAGCGCGGACAAAGCCGATGCCGTCGTCGCCGAATGCCAACCTTATGTGGATGCCACGCCCCAAGGACGCGACAGCTTTACAGGCTTCAAGACCACCCGCACGGGCGCGCTAGTGGCCCGGTCGCCCGAATGCCGCCCCCTGATCACCCATAAGAGCGTGCTGGGCGCATGCGACATTTTCCTTAACCCCTATTGCGAGCGCTATCAGCTTCATCTGACACAAATCATCCGTATACAACCGGGGCAAAAGAAACAGTTTTTGCACCGGGACCGGCTGGCCTGGGGCGGTTACGTCAAAGAGGTAGAGCCGCAGCTCAACACCATTTGGGCACTGACGGACTTCACCAAGGAAAACGGCGCCACCCAAGTGGTCCCCGGCAGCCCCCACTGGGACGACAAGCGCGAAGCCACGGACGACGAGATCACTTATGCAGAAATGCCCAAAGGATCGGTGCTGATTTATTCCGGCTCCGTCATTCACGGTGGCGGCGAAAACGCCTCCACCAAGGACCGCTGGGGCCTGAACATCACCTATTCGCTCGCCTGGTTGCGGCAAGAGGAAAACCAGTATCTCTCCTGTCCGCCGGAGATTGCGAAAGAGCTGGACCCGGCACTGCAAGAGCTCATCGGCTACACCATGGGTTCCTATGCGCTGGGCTATTACACCGCGCCCACGGGCCCGGGCGAAGGCGTGGAAATCGCCCCGCCGGAATTCGCGCTCGGCCGCAGCCCCCGCAAAGACGCGAACGCCTCGATTGCCGCGGCGGGCGAGAACGAATTGTTCGAAACCTCGGAGGCGCGGGCTTAGCGATCCCCACATAAAGACCGCTCGTCCCCACGAAAGTGGGGACCTGGCGGAGGCATGCTGTCAAGTTTCTTTGGAAGATCCTGGCTTACGCTGACCGCGCAGCGCTCAGAATAAAGACAACCGCTCACGCGGTCTTCAGCACACCCTTCTCGACAAGTTGGGCGCGAGTGTCCGTCGAATAGCCGAGCTGTTCCAGAATCGCATCACCGTGTTCGCCCAAAAACGGGGCGGCTGCCCGGATGTCGCTTGGTGTGCCGTCAAACCGCGCGGCCGGCCGCGGCTGGCGTACCGGACCGAGCGTGCCGTATTCGTCGATGACGAACAGCTCGTTGGCCTTGATCTGCTCGTCTTCCAACAGATCGTAACGGCGCAAGAGCGGCGCGCTGGGCACATCTTCTTCATCGAGCCGTTTGAGAATCTCGTCCGATTTCCATTTGGCAATTTCGGCCGCGGTCATTTCTTTCCGGATGGCATTGTTCTTCATGCGCTCTCCCGCTTCCTTGAAGCGGGGATCTTCGATCCATTCGGGTTTTTCCAGCACGTTGCACATGCCGCGCCATTCCTTGTCCGACACCGCCCCCGCCGTGATGTAACCGTCTTGGGTTGCGTAAATCAGGTCCATGCCGCTTCGGAAGGTGGCAGGGTCCGCTTCCTTACCCACAAAGTTTAGGGTTGCCATCTGTTCCGGCCAAAAAAAGGCCACCAAGGAATCCAGCATGGACAAGCGCACATGCTGGCCCTTGCCGGTGCGTTCCTTGGCAAACAGGCCAGCAGAAATGGCCTGCGCGGCGGTCAGTGAGGTGACTTTGTCGGCGATGATCACCTGGAACATTTGCGGGCGGTTCGTCTGCCGGTCCGCCTGCACATCGGTGGCGCCCGTCAATGCTTGGATCACCGGGTCATAAACCCGTTTATGCGCATACGGACCTGTTTCGCCAAACCCGCTGATCGAGACATAAAGGATGTCGGGTTTGAGCGCCCGCACCGCCGCTTCCCCGAACCCCATACGGTCCATGGCACCGGGGCGGAAATTCTGAATGATGGCATCGGCCGTCTTGATCAAATCCCGCAGGATTTGCTTGCCGTCTTCGGATTTCAGATCAATCGCAATCGATTTTTTGCCGCGGTTGCAGGAAAAGAAACCGCCGGTCATACCGTTATGACGGGGGCCCAGAGAGCGCATCTGATCGCCCATATGGCTTTCGACCTTAATCACCTCGGCCCCTTGATCCGCCAAGATCATGCAGGCCATGGGCCCGGACACCATGGTGGTGAGGTCGATAATCCGTATACCGTCAAATGCGCCCGGCATGGTTGCCTCCTTTATCTCGGCAGATCCTTGTGGGTGACGCCCAAGACCTCGAAATTGAAGTCGAACGCTTGCTGATAGGCGGGCCGTTCCGACATACGCTTGCGGTAATCGCCATAGGCTTCGGGCACCGGCACCTGGTACAACACAGCCCAGTCAAGACAGCTCATCAGCAGAATATCCGCAACCGAAATTTTTTCCGACAAAAGACAGGTCGGGCCGGCGGGCAATTTCATCACCATGGCATCCGCCAATTTGGTGAAATATTCCTTCGCCGCATCAATTGCTGCAGGCGCTGCGCCATACAGATCCTTAAGATCGCCATGGCGGCGCATAACGTAAAGCGTATGCGCATCGAGCTCCATCAGGATGGTGCTGCACCACTCATTGCTCGCGGCGCGCTCGGCCGAGGTGGCGGGCCGGTACACCCGGTCGCCGCCGAACACTTCGAACACATAGTCGACAATGGCGTAACTCTCGGAAATCTTCACATCGCCATGTTCGAGAAACGGGATTTTTTGTTTGGGGTTGAGGGCGGCGTAACCGTCGGTTTGAGTTTCGCCGCTGCGCGACTGAATGGGCTTGGTTTCATAGGCGACACCTGCTTCGGCCAACGCCCAATGTGCCCGTAGGGTGCGTGTGGTGCCGACACCCCAAACGGTCGGTGAGCTTTCTGTCATGTGCGCCGCCCTTTCCCAGTCCCTTTTTAAGACTTTATGGCACGCTTGGCTAGCTTGTGAGTGCGGAAGCAAGTGGCAACTCGAGACCGTAGCCGAGAAAAAATCGTCATTGCGAGCCGCCGATTAGGCGGCGCGGCAATCCAGGGCAGCAAGCACGGAATACGTTACCCTGGATTGCGTCGCCTGCCTTCGCCGAACGACCCGTCGCCCGAAGGGCTATGGCCCGCAGGGCGA
>JANQMY010000099.1 GCA_028279895.1 Alphaproteobacteria bacterium | reverse complement strand
CTCCGTTACGACGATTATCTCTCCCGCTCATGCCTGCGAATGCAGGCATCTCGCACCTCTAAGGGGAGATCCCGGTTCGCGCATACGCGACCGGGATGATTGGGTGGACGGGTCCTTTTGCGGCATCGATGTGCCATAACGGGATCGTTGTCGAAACGTCACCAAGAAAGGACCCGCCCAACATGCAATCTATCACAATTGGCATGGATGTCTCTAAGAGTGTTTTTCAGCTTCACGGCGTTGACGAAGAGGGGGCCGTTGTTGTGCAAAAACGATTGCGCCGTAGCCGCTTGCTCGATTTCTTTTCCTCTTTACCGCCTTGTCTCGTGGCCCTTGAAGCTTGCGCCTCGGCCCATCATTGGGGGCGTGAACTTGTGGCTTTGGGTCATGAGGTCAGACTGATCCCACCTGCTTACGTTAAGCCCTATGTGAAACGAGGGAAGACGGATGCAGCAGACGCGGAAGCGATCTGCGAAGCTGTCTTACGCCCCAGCATGCGCTTTGTGGGCCTAAAAAGTTGCGATGACCAAGCGGCGATGAGCCTGCACCGGACCCGCTCCCAGTTGGTGCGTCAGCGCACGCAGTTGATTAATCTTCTGCGATCACAGATGGCTGAGTTCGGCCTTGTTGCTCCCCAAGGTATGGCTGGTGTCATAACACTGGTGGCAAGTCTTGAGGATACTCAAGACCGTTCCTTGCCCGGCCAGGCCCGCTTTGCGTTGGGCACGGTGGCCCGCCAGATCGCAGCGCTGACCGGCGAGATCAAAGATCTTGAAAAGGCGATCAGAGCTCATGCCAAGAGCAACGACCTTGCCTGTCGGCTGCAAACCATCCCCGGCATAGGACCGATTACAGCCTCCGCCCTTGTGGCGCGTGTCCCCGATGCGGCTGCCTTCATCTCGGGGCGTCATTTTGCAGCTTGGCTGGGCTTAACACCCAAAGCGCATGATTCCGGATTGAAACACCGGCGGGGACCGATCTCCAAAATGGGGGATCGTTATCTCAGACAACTTCTCGTCATTGGCGCGACCTCGACACTCCGGCAGGTACACAAAAAGCCCAGTGACCCGTTACGTGCTCATCTAAGCCGTTTGATGAAAACCAAGCCGGCACGCCTGGCGACCGTGGCTGCCGCCAATAAATGTGCCCGCATTATCTGGGCCATGATGAAAAGTGGTGAAACCTACCGTCTAGCCGGTTAGCCGTTACAAACAGATCTGAAAAGGTCAGAAGAGTTGGAAAGAGGACATATTGTGTGATGGTTCCCGGATCTCCAAATCGCTGGACACCCCGCTTGCGCTCACGCATCACTGAATGCGCCGGGATGATTGGGACCAGCGACACGGATCCTATCAAGGCCAGCGGTCAAAGCACCGCGATCAAAGGCCGGACACATGAGCGTACCAAACCCATCAACACTCGCACAAAAAAACTCTTGCCAAATCCGACCCGTCCACACATGAGCGCAAAAGAAATGAGTTCCATATGCGATTGCCCTGCCCCGCCTGCGGGGGAGGCTAGAGCGGCGGGATTAGATTGAATACAAGGTCGTAAAACGCTTTGGCGTTTTCTTTGTTTTGCTCAAGGCGCTTGTCCATCGCAGGTTATTTGTTCAAAAAGTTGAGGGGCAGGCCCGCGACCGGCCAGTCGCACGCAACCAGTTCGCCGATGGACGACAAGGTGATAAAGGCCTTTTTGAGCCCCTCGCCGCCAAAGCAAATGTTCGTGGTCAACGCATCCTTCATCGGCGTGTGGGTGACCGTTTCACCATCCGGCGAGATCGAAGTGATGCCGCCATTGACGAGCGTGGCCACGCACACATTGCCCAAGCTGTCGACCGCCATGGAATCCAATAGCTGATGGCCGGGCAAACCGGCAAGGCATGCACCCGTGCCCGGGGCACCGTCACCCTTGAGTTTCCCCGGCTGCTCGATCGGATAGGCCCAGACCCGCCCGGTAATGGTTTCCGCAACATAGAGAGTTTGTTCGTCCGGCGACAATCCAATGCCATTGGGGGTGTAGAGCGGAAATATCAATTCCGTAATCAACGATCCATCGGCCTTGGCGTAGTACACCGCGCCGCGATCCTGCTGGCGGCCGTAAAACTTCCCAAGGTCCGTAAAATAGAAACCGCCTTGCGCGTCAAACACGATGTCGTTGGGGCCGTTGAGCGGGCTACCATTGCATTCCGTATACAGAACAGTGACATCGCCTGTGTTAAGATCCACCCGCTCGATCCGGCCACCGCTATAATCGTCCGGCCGGTCGCCCGGCGCCAGACCCCCGGCGGGCAAATCGTACCAGATGAAACCGCCATTGTTGC
The DNA here is from genome assembly GCA_028279895.1 of Alphaproteobacteria bacterium. Classification (GTDB taxonomy): domain Bacteria; phylum Pseudomonadota; class Alphaproteobacteria; order JANQMY01; family JANQMY01; genus JANQMY01. The sequence continues at coordinate 4,269 of JANQMY010000099.1, read as the reverse complement.
ACACATAGACGGCACCGCCGGGTCCCAGGGCGGCGCCATTGGGACCACCCCCCAATTCGGCCACCACCTCGATCGTCCCATCGGGTGTAACCTTGGAGAGCGTGCCCCGTGCAATCTCCACCAACACGATCGACCCGTCGGCCATGGCAATTGGGCCTTCGGGAAATTTCAGACCGGTGGCGATTGTGCGGGTTTCCATGAACGTTTTCTCCTGTATGTGGGGCTCTGTCTTTCCCGCATTAAACACAGCGCCACGCGCTCTCACAACCGATGATTGGACAACAAGGCATCTCTCGGCTTCAGGCCGAACAAAAATCTTAAAGCTCCTATCCGCCGTATTGCCACCTCGTAGACAATCAGTGGAATCAGGAGGGTGGCGATGACGAGCATGAGCACTTCCACACCTATGGGCATGCGTTCCGGAAAGATAAAAAACGCTGTCACAAGCATCGCGGGTTGGTGGAGCACATAAATCGGGAGAACGGCCTTGTTCAGATACGCCAACAAAGCAGAAGGGCGGTCTAGGTATTGACCGCCATAAGCACACAGAGCCAACAAGGCCGTTCCGCCAAACAGACCGGACCCCGCATCATAAGCCGCCGGCGCCAAGGCACCCGCAAGCACCGAGTCTCGAATGACCAAGTGTGCGCAAAGAAAAACGAACGACAACACGGCTAAGATACGCCGATTTCGCATGAGAGCCGCCCAAAACATGCGATGGCGGGCGCACACCACCCCTAGAAAGAACAGGCCGGCCCATCGCAAGTGAGCCGCCCAATCATTGTACAAGGCGTGGGTGGCAGGGCGAAATTCGGTCACGAGCATGTTCGTCATGGCTAACCAAAGAGCTGGCGCCACTACATAGGGTATGATCGCCTTATGAAAATTTTCGTCCGCATACCGATATTTTCTGAAGATAAGCAACCCGCCAAAAAACAACAGCATGTAGCAAATCAAATACAGCAAGAACCACAAATGGTCCCAGCGCGGCATGGCGATGCCATAGGATAAATCCGCAGTGAGATAAGACTGGGTCCAAAACTCCAAATAGCCGGCCGAGATCAGGCCATTCGCCCGAAGCTCGACATAGGTCTGCGGTGGATTGGTAACGAGCATACCAACCAAAAGGACAGGCACTAGTCGGCGGAGGCGGTCTCCGATAAAGGACCGGGAGCCCATTTTGATAAGCAGGTATCGGCTGGCCACGCCCGAGACGAAAAACAAAAGAGCAAGACGCCAGGGATTCAGCGACACCAAGGCCCACTCAATCTCCGGATAGATGCGCGGACTCTTAAGATTATACGGCCACGAACCATACAAAAGGCCTATGTGAAACAATATGAGAAACGCAAAAGCGAGGACCCTCAGCCAATCGAGAAAGTGTTTGCGGTTATGGGCCAGCGTCATTGAAGCCGTTATCTTCTGCAAAATTCGCCCTATGGGATTGGTACTACACCCCCGGATCAGTCCGTGTTATCAAGAGCATGAAATTAAGAAAAACGATTTCTTATGATTACTGATATCAGTATTTCGAAAATCAAGCAGATGGACGGCACGCTCCTCCTCGTGTTTCGAGACCTGGTGCAAACCCACAACGCCACGAAAACCGCGCGGCGGCTTAATATGAGCCAAAGTGCCGTGAGTGCAGCGCTCTCCCGACTAAGGGCATTGTTTGAAGACCCTTTATTTGTCAGGCAAGCGCACGGCCTCACCCCGACAACACGTGCAATCGAACTGTCGTCGCATGTCGATCATCTCATCGAAATAGCAACGGAAGCATTCGGCCTTGATGAGAACTTCGACCCAGCGCGCTCGAAACGGGTGTTTCGGATTGCCTCGCCGGAATTCATCGCTGCTTCTCTTGGTGGGGCACTGACAAGGTCCCTACACAAACTAAATTCTGAATTATCTATAACTTTTCGCTACATGGCATTCGAACCGGCTATCGAAAAACTAGCGCGAGGGCAGATTGATATGGTGCTTGGCCGTTTCGGCAAGGCGCCGACGGCTGATACCGCTGCGGTAAGAATCTACACCGACGCGTTCTGTGTCGTAGCCCGGAAGCACCACCCAAATGTCCGGGGATCGATTACGAAAGCGCAGTATCACAGCCTGCAGCATGTATTTGCCACATCTATTTCGGAAATTCTGCCGGACGAGATGGATCCGGGCTTTAGGCCAAAACACTCGGTGATTTATGTGCCGCAATGGCTGACAGCACTATCTATTGCCGCAACCTCCAACGCGCTCGCCACGTGCCCTCGCTCTTTGGCAGAAAGCCATGCACCTCTGCTCGATCTGCAGATACTGAAGCCGCCATTCGTCCCAAAGAAATTCACCGTATCTGCGCTCACGAATTCCGACCGCAAGGATGCGGGCGTGCAATGGCTTCTCGACATGGTAAGGCAAAGCGTCATCCACTAGTGCGCTACGTCGTTGCCGCGCGCGGATGCACCAGGGCGGCCGGGATCAGCGCGAGCAACGTGATCACCGCCCCGAGTGCGAACAGGGCGAATGGATCGATGTCGCCATTGCCCGCCGACAACAGCACGCCGAACATGCTCAAACCAAAGGACGAGCCGATTTGACCCGACAGGCGATGCACGCCTGAAGCTGTGCCGAATTCCGACGGCGGGACGGCGGTGCCGATGATCGACGTCATCGGCGGCAGGGCAAAGCCATGGCCGATGCCTTGCAGCAACAAAGCCAACGCCAATATCGGCATGCTCTGCCACACCGCCCCCAGCCCCACCAGCAAAAGGCCGAGCGCTTGCAGCACCGTGCCCAACAGGGCGCCGAAACGCTCGCCATACAACGTGGCGATCCGACCGCCGATGGGCGACGCGAAGGTCAGACTGGCCGTGCGCAACAGAATGACCAACGCCGCGAAAGTGACGCTGAAATCCAGATAGGCCATCAGCACAATGGGCGTTGCCACCAGGGCGCCGGTATAGGGCGCTTGGATCAAAAAATTCACGGCAACCGGCGCGTTGAAATTGCGGTGGGCGAACAGCGACAGCGGCACAATGGGGGTTGCGCTTTCCCGTTCCACATAGAAGAACGCCGCCAGTCCGCCCAGCCCAATCACCGCCAACGCCATGCGCACGCCCGCGCCGACCGTGTCTTCCGCCAAACTGCCGATCAGGAACAACAGACAGGCCAGCGACACGATCAACAAGGCATTGCCCACATGGTCGAACACGGCGGGCCGTTTCGGCGTTTCCGGCAGCAAGCGCACCGCCAGCAGCCAGGCGGCAATGCCCATGGCGGCCTGAACGAAAAACACGGAGGGCCAGCCGAAAAAATCCACAATGGGACCGCCAATGGCGAGCCCCAAAGCTGCCGATCCCGGCCCGCTCATGGACCACCAGCCCACCGCCTGGGCGCGATGTTCTTGGGGATACATTTGGAACAAAAGGGCAATGGCCGAAGGCCCGGTCGCCCCCGCCAAAATCATGGTGATCACCCGCAAGAAGATGAGGGACCAAATGTCCCATGCAAAAACGCACAAGCCGGCAAACACGCTGGACCCCAGCAAACCCCATAGGAACACGCGCCGGTGACCATACATGTCGCCGATCTTGCCCATGAGCGGCAGCGTCGCAGCGGAGAGCAGCATAGGTGCCGACACGGTCCAGGCGGACAGGGCCTCACTGACACCGAAATCGACCGCGATCAGATTGAGCGCAACGGTCAGGATCGTGAACGGAAACCCGGTGGCGATGACGCCGAACATCACCGCAATCAGAACCGGCCGCGCCGCCGCTGCATCGAAGGGCGGCGCTTGAACCACAGTTGTTGTTGACGGGGACGTTGCGCGCGGACTTGGTGTTGCGGTCTTACTTTCCACTCAAGCCGCGACCTTTTTTGCAAGCGCCATAATGGCATCCATGTTTTGCGCCTGGCGATCGGGGGCGACGCCGATGCTGGCCGGGAAGATCATCGGTTCCGGCGTGATGTCGGCCCATTCCTTGAGACGGTCGGGCGCTTCGTCGGGCGTGCAGGCAATGGCGATTTCATCCACCAATTCATCGGGAATGCAATGGGCCATCGCTTCAAAGTCATAGGTCGCCAAATGGGACCGGCATTTCACGCCCACCTCGCGCAGACCGTGGATGTCCAAAATCGAATGATAGTGCTCCACACTAAATGAAAAGCCGATCTGGCGCTTGGCATCCATGACCGCGTCGCCGCGATTGTCGTTGATGGCCGTGATCAGATGGGGGTAGACGGGACACGCCGCCGTGTCGCGTTCGGCCGCATCCGCGG
>JANQMY010000084.1 GCA_028279895.1 Alphaproteobacteria bacterium | reverse complement strand
TTCAAAAAGGCCGAACACTTCGAGCCCGGTGAAACGGAATTTCACGGTCAGCACGGACCGCTTAACGTCACGTCGTAACGGGCACCGAATCCGACGGTTCAGAATTTTCTCGCAACCTTCCTGAGAAGCGCCGTTAAAGTCGTCGTTTATCGGCAATTGCAGTTCTTCGGAGGCCGCGAGAAAATTCTGAACCGTCGGATTCGGTGCCCGTAACGACGTGACGTTAAGCGGTCCGTGCTGACCGTGAAATTCCGTTTCACCGGGCTCGAAGTGTTCGGCCTTTTTGAAGTAAGGCAGCACATCTTCATATGCCCAGCCCGTATTGCCGAGTTCGGCCCAGCGGTCGTAATCCTCACGCTGGCCGCGAATATAAACCATCGCGTTGATCGAACTGGACCCGCCCAGTGTTTTGCCGCGCGGCTGGTACCCCACCCGCCCGTTCAACCCGGGTTGAGGCGTAGTCTCGAACCCCCAATTGTGGCCGCGGGTCAACAGACTGACCAAAAAACCGGACGGCATGTGAATAAAGGGGCTGCGGTCGGGTGGCCCTGCTTCAAGCAGACAAACCCGGGTATCGGAGGCGGCACTTAGACGATTGGCCAGCACGCAACCGGCAGAGCCTGCACCGGCAATCACAAAATCGAAGTGTTCCGAGCCCTCTGCCACGTTTTGTTCCTTCTTTCTTGTTTCTCTTGAACGCGGTTTGGCGCCGTCATGGCCGGCGTTCATGGGCGGCCTATGCGGCACTGCCGGAAGACGGCTTGCCCGGCGGCGACGTATACAACTTACCGCTCCAGGTCACACACCAGTACTTTCTCTTCGAACACAGACCCGATCACCAACTTATCCTGCCAGCGGGCACCGACGCTAGAACCGGAAATTTGGTTCCCCAAATCCAGATAGATTTCGGTCGCTTCCCCACCGAATTCACCTTTGGGCGTGAGTTTGATGACCTGAGACGGCGAAATGTGATCCGGATTACCGGCATGACGCTGAAACTCGATAAGCTTGGGATGGGCGCCGATCCACAACGAACCGTCGGGGTGCACGTCCACATTGTCGAGGCCGGAGGTAATCGGCACTTGCTGTTGCAGGGTAAGCGCGCCGGTAGCCGCATCGCGGTCATAAAACCGGACCATCATGTCGGTGGTTTCCGTCACATAGATTTGCGTACCGTCCCGGCTGCCGTTGATGCCGTTGGCGAAGGTGAGACCTTCGGCCACCAGGCGCGATTCCGTCCCGTCGAAATACACTACGCTGGCTTTGTCTTGCCGCAGGTAATCCTCCACATGGCGCGCCCAGCCTTCCGGGTTGCCGTGATCGTTGGTGGCGTAGAATTGGCGTGGACCGACCGCGTGGACGTCATTCGGTGTAATGATGAATTCACCGGTAATGCTTTCCGCATGGGTCAGGTCGCCATTGGCGGCCACGTCGAAGATTTCGATCACATGCCCACCCGCATTGGGATGGTTGATCACGAACAGGCGTTTGGTGCCGTTGTCCCCCGTGTAGAGACTAATGCCATGGGGTTTGAAATCAGCCGGAATGTCCGGCGCCACATCCACTGCCGGCTTGGACAAATCGTTCAGGTCGAACCTTTGCAGCGCGCCGCGCACAGGCGTGCCGGCGCGGTATGTACGCCGGTCATAGGCCGAGGTGTAGACAAATCCGGTATCGTGATCGATCACTAAATCTTCCGGCCCGGTGGACGTGGCCACCGCTGCACAGGCGCCCACCGGATTGGGCCATAGGGTCGTGAACTGGTTGAGTTGAAGATAGGTGCGGAAGACAAAGATCCCGATTAAGATCGCTACCACAGCCACCGCAATGGTTGCCCCCATATAGACTTTGCGCATATTTGCCCCTTACGACGCGGCCACTACGTCCAGTGCCGCCCGATCCTCTTGTGCTTCACCGAATTGCAACCTCGCGAGGCGCGCATAAAGGCCGCCCGCGCGCACTAATTCTTCATGCGTGCCTTCCGCTTCGATCTGTCCGTTATTCATCACGATGATGCGGTCGGCTTTCAGTACAGTGGCCAGCCGGTGCGCAATGACGATGGTCGTGCGCCCTTCCATCAGCGTGTCCAGCGCATTCTGCACGAGCCGTTCACTTTCCGCATCGAGCGCGCTGGTCGCTTCGTCCAACAACAGGATCGGCGCGTCGCGCAATATCGCGCGGGCCACGGCAATGCGCTGACGTTGACCGCCGGACAGAGTGACGCCGCGTTCGCCCAAATGGGTATCGTATTTTTCCGGCAGACGCTCGATGAATTCATCCGCCTGCGCCGCTTTTGCAGCCGCGTGAATCTCGTCATCGCTTGCGTCGGGGCGGCCGTAACGAATGTTTTCCAGCGCCGTCATGCCGAAGACCACCGTGTCCTGCGGCACCAGGCTGATGCGTTCGCGCACGGCGCGAGGGTCCGCATCGCGAATATCGACCCCATCGACCACCACCCGGCCGGCCTCGGGATCGTAAAATCTGAGCAGCGCCTGGATAACCGTGCTTTTGCCGGCACCTGACGGCCCCACCAGCGCAACCGTTTCGCCCGGGGCGATAGACAGGGAAAAGCCGTTCAGCGCCGCATGTTCGGGCCGTGCAGGGTAGCGCAGCGTGACATTTTGGAACGCAACTTCCCCCCGCCGGGCTGCCGGAAGAGCAATCGGGTTGTCCGGCGCCTTAATAACCGGGTCCACCGCCAACAGTTCCATCAGGCGTTCCGTGGCGCCTGCGGCGCGTTGCACTTCGCCCCACACTTCCGACAAGCCGCCGGCACTGGCCGCGACCATGATCGCAAAGAAAATGAATTGGGCGAGGTCGCCGCCGCTCATCGTGCCGGTTTGCACATCGCTGGCGCCCACCCAGAGCACGCCGGCAATGCCGCCGAAGACGATGGTAATCACCAGGGCGGTGAGGATAGAGCGCGCCACGATACGCAGGCGGGCCACACTGAAAGCGCTTTCGACAGAGTCACCAAAAAGCGCACGGTCGAGGTCTTCATGGGTAAACGCCTGCACGACGCGGATTGCATTCAGGCTTTCACCGGCTTGGGCGCTGGTGTCGGCCACCCGGTCCTGGCTGCGCCGGGACAGCTTGCGCACCACCCGGCCGAACAGAATCAGCGGCAACAGCACGGCCGGCACGCCGATAAGGATGAGCAAGGTCAGCTTAGGGCTGGTGATGAACAGCATCACCATGGCGCCCACCAGCATCAGGCTGTTGCGCAATGCGAAGGAGATGCTTGATCCGATCACGGACTGAATGAGGGTGGTGTCCGTGGTCAAGCGCGACAGCACCTCGCCGGTGCGCGTCACTTCAAAGAATTCCGGACTGAGCCCGGTAATGTGGTTGTAGATGGCTTTGCGCAAATCGGCGACGATGCGTTCGCCCAATGTGGTCACGAAGTAAAAGCGAATGCCCGTGGCAATGCCCAGAAGGGTGGCCACCACCAACAAGAAGCCAAAATATTTGCCGATGTCTTGGGTCTGATCGCTGCCGAAGCCGTGATCCACCATGTCGCCCACGGCCACCGGCATGACGAGGGTGAATAGGGTGGACGCCAACAGCGCGGTACCCGCCGCCGCGAGCATGCCCGGATAGGGTTTCAAGAACGGCCAAAGCTGCGCCAACGGCCCCACACTTTTCGCGGCGGGACGGCGCTGCGCTTCCTGCTCTATGGATTTGGCGTATTCTTCGCCCGGATGGACGTCCGCTTGGCTCAACCGACTGAGTCTCCTTATCTGGAACGGTATATAGGAGGCTTTTGCCGCACGCAAAGTGGTGGATTGCGCGCCCGCCGGGGCCAATAGCCGCAAGCCAACCGCCGCTTTCGGCTCTCCTCAGCGCTCGGCAGGCGGCTTGTCGAACCAGAAATCGCCCGTGCGGCCGATCTCTTGGCCGAGAGCCAGCAATTCCGCCATATAGTCCGGTTCGAATTCGCTGGAACGGTCGGCCCGGAAACTGTCTGGGATAGACACCATGTTGAAGGCCAGCCCGTCCCGGCTCGCCAGGAAGTAAACCCGTTCCACATCGGTATTGATCTTGCTGGTCAACAGGCCGTTGAGCGCACGCCAAGCAATTGGAAACACCCGAACCGAGCTTTCTTCATAGCCCAGCGCGTCGTTCGAATTTTGGATGACATAAATGTCCCGGCGCAGCCGCAGCCCCGCACCGCCACTCAACCGGCCAACGCGGATTTGCGCGGGATAGGCAAAAACTTGCGTGGACACGGCGCCATCCACATGAAGCTCGGTGAACTCGCGGCCATTGATATCGAACTCAATGGGAATGGGCGGAAACAAAACCGGAATGGCAGAGGATGCTAAAATGATCTGCCGGATCAGAGGGACGGCTTGGGGTCCGCGCCGTTCGGCGATGGCCCCGATGTCCCACACCATGGGCCGCATGGCGTCGAAATGGGTGGTCACAATAAAGAGCTTGCGGTCGCGCCCATTTTCTTCTGCGATCTTCTCAACCAGTTCCTCTGTCACGTAAGTTTCCACCAGGCGCTTTAACGGCGTGGTGTCTGCAATGGCGGAGCGGAAGAACAACGACGTTAAGCGCCGAAACAGAAAGACGTCGTCGCGCTCAACGGAGGAATAGATTTCGATCAGCGTGTCGTCATACTCGGACCCGAGAAACGCAAACGGCGCAATCATGGCGCCTGTGCTGATGCCGGTGACCACGGCGAATTCGGGCCGCTTGCCGCTTTCCGTCCACCCGGACAAAATGCCCACACCGAACGCGCCATTGGCGCTGCCGCCGGAAATCGCCAAGAGGCTCTGACGCGATAGGTTTTCCCGCGTCGCATTTACGACGTCAGGCAAGAACTTGCCGAGACTATGCGCTGGGTCCGCGTCGTCCGATTCCCCGTCCTGCGGCGCCACATCGCCCCAAAATCGCTCGTCCGCCCAAGCAGAGAAATCCGTTTGCTGATACTCCGCCGCGCTCAACGGGCGATGGACGACACGATTGGCGCAGGCCGAAAGCAAGCAGGCGCAAACGACAACGATAAGAAGGAGCTGGGCCCTTCCGAAGTGAAGCGAACCGGTAGACATAACGAGAAGGCGCGAGACGACCTGCAGCGATGAGTTCAAGCCATGAGGATAGCGGTTTTTCCGGTCAACGGCCACGTGTTATGACGCAGCAGCATGGCCGAGGTCATCCCCAAAAATGACCGACAACCGCTCACCTCAGTTGGGCGATCTCCGATTTGAGTTCCGTCAGCCGTGCCTTGATTTGCGTGTCCAACGGTCCCGTGACGGCCCCGGCCAAAAAAGTGAGGCGCTGATACTTCTGACGCGGCAGAAGTGACTCATCGCTCATTTCACCGGCCGCCCAGCGGGTGATGATGGCGTAAGCCGCCACGGCTAGATCGCTGGCCAGCACATCCACCTCCACCCAGGGCAGCAAGGCGCCCTCGCGCTCTAGCCGTTTCAGGAAGCGGAGGTTGCCGGCCACGGCCTGTCCGTGCAGGATGTCGCGGATGCGGCTTTTGGTATCTTCGCTGAAATAGATGGCCAGCATTTTCTTGGCATAAGCGGGCACGCGCAGGATCTCTGCATTGGAGAGTTCCTGCTGGCGCTCGATCAGCTCCAAAATGGAGCCGTCGCCTTTGGGGATAAGATTCTCGATCCGCTCCTCGAAGACTTGGACAACCGCTTGCGCGACCAATTCGTCCTGACTGTCGAAAATGTTGTAGAGGGTGGCCAGCGCCACGCCGCTGCGTTTGGCCAAATCGCGCATGGTGAACTTGCCGCCCTCTTCCACCAGCATCTGTCGCGCCGTTTCCAGAATGCGGGCGCGCCGTTCGGCCATGGCATCGCTGGCGTAGCGCGACGTGCGCGCTGACGCGGAAGTTCTTTCCGTGGTGTCCGTTTCGGCCATATGCTGCCTACACTTGAGGACTTTGATTGAAACCCACCATAACAGATTCTATAAACATTGGAACGCGTTATAATATTTAACATTGCAGGGAGAGGCGCATGTCCATCGAAGAACAAAGCATTCAAACGGTACTCGACTTTTTGAAAGCGCTTGAAGGCGGCACAAAGCAGCATGTGCGCGACGCCTACGATTCCTATTTCGCCGACAACTGCATCTACCAGAATTCGGGTCTGCCGGACATGGACAAACCGACGACCATGAATTTCTTTTTCAGCGATATGGACGGCGAGAACGGCATCGTGAAATTGGTCGCCGACGTCACCCACATTGCCGCCAAAGGCAATGTGGTTTTCACGGAACGCGTCGATCATCATTATGATGAAGACGGCAACGATATTCTCACGCCGTCCATTTGCGGTATCTTCGAAGTGGAAAACGGCAAATTTAAGCGGTGGGCGGACTATTTCGATCCCAACCCCATGCTACACCTTTTCGGCATGGATCAGAACCAACAGGCCGCAGAATAGGATTTGAATGGACATCAAAGGTAAAACAGCGGTTGTCACCGGCGGTGCAGCCGGCATCGGCGCTGCCATCGCGGAGGAAATCGTCAATCGTGGCGGCAAGGTGGTGATCGTCGATATCGATATCGACGACGCGCAGAGCCTTGCCCAACGCCTGGGCGACAATGCCAGCGCGATGGTGTGCGATGTCTCCACGGGCGCCAATATCGACGCCATGGCGGATCAGGTTTGGACGAATACCGGCGGTGTCGACATCGTGTTTGCCAATGCGGGCGCCGGCGCCACCGGCCCCCTTCTGGACGTGGGCGAAGATCTGTTCGATTTCGTCTTTACCCTGAACGTCAAGTCCGTGTGGCTGACCTGCAAGGCCTTCGCCAACCGCATGATCCAAGAAGACCGCCAAGGGTATCTGTGCGTGACGGGTTCGGAACACTCGCTCGGCCTGCAACACGCGGGCTCGGGCCTTTATACCGGCACTAAGCACGCCGTGCTGGGCATGGCGGACGTATTGCGGCGCGAGCTGCCCGACACGATCGGCATCAGCGTCTTGTGCCCCGGCCTGACCAGCACGCGGTTTGCCGAAGGCCGGCGCCATAGCAGATTGCCGCCGGACCCGCCCCAAATGGAAGCCTTCGCCAAAGCGGTCATGGCCAAAGGAATGCCGGCGGCCGATGTGGCCAAGGCCACGCTCGACGCGATTGCCCGGGAAGATTTTTTCATCGTCACCCATGCCAATGCGCGCGCCGCGGCCGAAAAACGCTGGCAGGAAATCGATGCGGCCTTCGCGCACCAAGCGCCGCCGGAGGGCGATGTAGACAAATATGACGTGACCCGTGTAATTGGTGAAGTCAGCAACGAGTTTAAGTAATCATGAGCGATATACCCGAAGGTTTTAAACCGGCCCGTTTCGACGGCAGATATGTCCGTCACGTGGGTCCCTATTACACCAAAAGGACCGACGACACGGTTCAGGTGGGGCTGCCCGTGGAAGAACACCACATCAATTATGTGGACATCGCCCATGGCGGCATTCTGACCACGCTGGCCGATGTGGCCTTGAGCTTTCAAGTCTTCTTGAGCGAACAGCCGTCCCCCGTGGTCACCACCGTTAGTCTGACCACGAACTTTCTGGGACCGGTCAAACTCGGCGACTTTCTGATCGCCGACGGCTATATCGACCGGTTGGGCAAGCGGTTGGCCTATACCCAGGGCACGATTCGCAGGGGCGACGA
>JANQMY010000060.1 GCA_028279895.1 Alphaproteobacteria bacterium | reverse complement strand
ACCGGCGCCTCGGTTCTCGGGCCGGTGGTGGTCAGGCCAGAGACCGCTTCGAAATAAGCATCGGCAAAAGACGTTGTGGTTTGTGTGGCCAAAAACGGTAGCGCCGCAAACACCGGCAAGACCAGCCAGGCCACAGTGATAAGGAAAATGCTTTCCCGCATGGTCGTTTGCGGCACGGCACCGCGCAGCACCAGAATAAGACCGCCGCCGACGAATGCGGTAAGCCCCCCCAGCGCCAAAAATGAAAAAGCGACGCTTTGCTCATCCGAGTAGAAGGCCACCAGGGCCGGTACCGCCATCGCGCAGGCCAGCACGGTGATCAGCCAGCCGATAATGTAAATGGCGCCAGCATAGCGCATCAGATCGATTGCCTTTCAAACGTCAAGATCGCGATCCTAGAAGAAATCGATGCTGACGCGGAACAATTGCTCGACCTTTCGAACCATATCGGACAACGCGAAAATGATGACTTTATCTCCGGTACGGATCTGGGTGTCGCCGCGCGGATTGATCACTTCGTCGTCATGGACGATGGCACCGACGATAATGCCGTCCGGCAAGGACACGTCGCGCAGGGGTTTCCCGACCAGTGGCGACGTCTCCAGCGCCTCGGCCTCGATCATTTCCGCAGATCCGTCATGAACGCTGTACAGCCCGCGAATGCGTCCGCGCCGCACATGGCGTAAGATGGTCGATACGGTCGTGGCCCTTGGATCGATGGCCGAGTCGATCCCCAAAGACTTCGCCAGCGGCGAATAAGATGGGTTATTGACCAAAGAAAGAGTCCGTTCGCCGCCGAGCCGCTTCGCAATCAACGAAGCGAGAATGTTTACCTCGTCGTCATTCGTCAGCGAGATAACCGCCTCTGCATGGGCCGCCCCTGCCTCACCCAAAACGGTTTCGTCCAACCCGTCTCCATGCAGCACGACCGTGCGCTGTAACTCGTCGGCGGCGACTTCGGCGCGCTCTTTGTCGGCTTCGATAATCTTCACGCGAATGCCGCTATTGGTCGTTTCAAGCTGTTGCGCGACATAAAGGCCGATATTCCCGCCACCGATCAAAACGACGCGGCGCGCCTCCCGTTCCGTATGGCCGAACACGTCCAGGGCGCGTGTCACCCGCTCTTGCGCACATACAAAATAGACATCATCTCCGACCATCATTTGATCGGACTTGTCCGGCACAAACATTTTCCCTTCGCGGCTAATGCCCACCACGGTGATGTTGAGATCCGGAAACAGCTCCGACAGCTGACTGAGCGGCGTGTTTACGACGGGACAATCGTCCTCCAGATGAACGCCGATCATCTGCACGCGCTCATCCGCAAATCCGCGCGTCTCAAACGCCCCCGGCACATTCAGTCGTCGCAAGACCGACCTTCCGACTTCCAGTTCAGGCGAGATGATCACGTCAATCGGCAATTGATCCCGCGAGAACAGATCTTGCCATATGGGCGACAGATAGCTTTGCGCCCGCACCCGCGCGATCTTTGTGGGGACGTTAAACAATGAATGGGCCACCTGGCATGACACCATGTTGACCTCGTCGAAGAATGTCACGGCAATGATCATATCGGCATCCGCCGCGCCCGCCCGGTCCAGCGTGTCCGGATGCGAACCATGACCAACGACCCCGCGCGCATCCAATTGATCGCTGACACGCCGCACCAAGTCGGGTGACTGATCCACCACCGTTACGGTGTTTTGCTCGAGTGAGAGCTGACGCGCGATACCAAATCCGACCTGTCCGGCACCACAGATAATGACTTTCATGTCTTAGAAGCCTTTTGGACCTTCTCTTTGCGTTCAGCTTATCGCGAGTCGCGCGACGGATCTTGTCTTCTTGCGCTTTGGTTAAAGGCTTGCCTCTTGGGACCGCCCATTCCCTGTAACACCCAGAGACTTTAACTTCCGGTGCAGCGCAGAACGTTCCATGCCGATAAAGGCCGCCGTCCGCGAGATATTACCGCCGAAACGGTTGATCTGAGCCACCAAATATTCGCGCTCGAACAGTTCTCGTGCCTCCCGCAGGGGAAGCGAGATGATATTTTCGCCACTGGCCCCGGGTTGGAGAGACGGGGCCGACGCGCCGATCTCGGCCGGCAACATTTCAGCGGTAATGGTCTCGTCCGTTTCACCGGTGGCCAGAATCAGCAGACGTTCCACATTGTTTCTCAGTTGACGGACATTGCCGGGCCAATGGTGGGTTTGCAGCGCCGCCATGGCATCTTCCCCGATTTTGCGCGTGGGCAATCCGGTGGTCGCGCAGATCTTTTCCATAAAGTGCTCCACCAAGATCGGAATGTCTTCGCGGCGCTCCGACAGCGAGGGCACACGCAGGGGAACCACATTAAGCCGGTGGAAAAGGTCCTCGCGGAACCGATTTTCACTAATCTCCTGTCTCAGATCCCGGGACGAGGAACTGATGACACGTACGTCCACCTGAACCCGTTTGTTACCGCCAACCCGTTCGAAACTCTGGTCGACCAACACACGCAGGATCTTGCCCTGTGTCTCCAACGGCATATCGGCCACTTCATCCAGCAACAGCGTGCCCCCATGCGCTTGTTCGAAAACGCCGACCTTTCGCGGCGTGTCGGCATGTTCTTCAATGCCGAACAGCTCGCTTTCCACACGATCCGGCGCCATGGTCGCCGCATTGATGGCGATGAACGGATTTTCGGCCCGCTGCGAATTATGGTGGATCAGCCGCGCGACGACTTCTTTGCCGGCCCCGGCGGCTCCGGTGATCAACACGCGGCTGCCCGTCGGTGCCACCCTGTCGATCATTTGCCGCACATTGGCAATTGCGGCCGAATTCCCACACAACTCGCGGTCTTCACCGGCGCGCGCACGCAGCTCATCGACCTCACGCCGCAACCGGTTCGCTTCAAGCGCTCGCTGCACAATCAGAATAAGGCGATCCGCTTTGAAGGGCTTCTCGATGAAGTCATAAGCGCCCTTTTTGATGGCCGACACGGCGGTTTCGATATTCCCATGGCCGCTAATCATCACCACCGGGACATTCGGATGTTCGGAGCGAATAACGTCCAACAGCTCAAGTCCGTCCAGCCGGCTGCCTTGAAGCCAAATGTCGAGGATGATGAGGGCAGGACGACGATCTGCGATCGCCTCAAGGCAAGCGTCGGCATCGCCTGCCGTTCGTGTGCTGTACCCATCGTCTTCCAGGATCCCCGAGACGAGGTCGCGAATATCCTCCTCGTCATCAACAATCAGAATGTCAGGCGCCATGATTCAATTCCTGTTGGACATCCGCCTCGGACGTCGTCTTCACTGCTACGATCTCCCGTGGGATTCTGAGCTTTACCCACGCACCGGTGTAAAGCGCACCATCGGCAAACTCAGCTTTGTCCGCATCCTCCAATGTCAGCGTCCCGCCATGGTCTTCCATGATCTTCTTAACGATGGCCAACCCCAGCCCCGTCCCCTTGGAACGCGTGGTCATATAAGGTTCGGTCAAACGATTTCGCCCTTCCTCAGGCAAACCGCACCCATTATCGACGACCTGAATGGTTGTGTGCGCGTCGTCTTGGGATAAAACAATGAGAATCTGCCCCTGATCGACGCCGTTTGCGTCATCATGGAGACGCGCAGACACCGCTTCAGCCGCGTTCTTCAGCAAGTTCGTCACCGCCTGTGAAATCAGACGACCATCGCAAACCTGCACCACCTTCTCATCGACGCCACGCATATCAATCACCGTCTTCTGCACGGCGACACGCTGTAGGAACACGGCTTGGCGGACGATCTCCGAAAGATCATGAGGCTTAACCACCGGCGCCGGCATGCGGGCGAAGGACGAGAACTCGTCAACCATGCGTCCAATATCGCTCACCTGACGGATGATTGTTTCCGTACACTGTTCGAAAACTGCCGGATCCGATTCCACTTCATTGCGATATTTCCGTCGAAGCCGTTCGGCCGACAACTGAATTGGCGTAAGTGGATTTTTGATTTCGTGCGCAATGCGACGGGCCACGTCTGCCCAAGCGGACATGCGTTGGGCAGCCACCAATTCGGTGATGTCGTCGAACGTGATCACAAACCCCTGAGCATCGTCCGCACCCGGATCGCGGGCAACGCGAACCATCAAGTTCCGAGTATGCCCGGCTCGCACCAAATCTATTTGCTGTTGCGCAATGCCTTCCGGCTTACCGAAGGCTTCATCAAGCAACGGTGCAAACTCCGGCACCGTTTCTCTGAGGGGGTGACCGGCCAGATCGTTCAGGTCGGCGGAAAGCAACTGCGTTCCGGACCGGTTCACCAACGTAATATCGCCATCGCCGTCAAGGCCGATAACACCTGCCGTCACACCCGACAACACGGCTTCCGTGAAGCGGCGCCTTAGATCGAACTGTCGATTTGCCTCGATCAGCTCGTCTCGCTGGCTCTCCAACTGACCCGTCATGCGGTTGAAAGCACGCCCCAGCGTCCCCAGCTCGTCGTCTTGCGGCCCCACATCGACCCGGACCGCGAGATTTCCTTCGCTGACCTGCTCGGCCGCATCAACCAATCGGCCGATCGGCGAAACGATCCGGTTGGCGGCCCGGAACCCGCTCCCGATCGCGACCAGCAGCACGAGCAACACCGCCACCGAATAAGCCAAGGCCCATTGGATCTGCAGAGCCGTTTGATTGCGTTCTGCCCGCTCGTAATCGAATTTGGCGTCTCGGGTTTGAACCAGATAGCTAATGACCTGCGGATCCAGCAGGCGTACCGCGTACAAATAAACAGGATCTTCGTAGTCCAGCTTTACAAGACCTCGGAATTCCGTGGTGCCATTATCCCAGATCGCTAGTTTACCCGCATCGGCCAAAGCAAAGGCGTCCTGCGTGCCGCCTTCGGACCCTTCGGGGCGGGGCACCTCGAAAATCTCCGGGAAAATATAGGTGGGCTGATCGCCGTTTACGGCCGCCCCTCCCTCCGAGGATGCCGTGGGTACCTGTATGCCCTTCTGCGTTTGCACCAAAATAGTGCCGCCGGCGTCAATTATGTAAACGCCATCCAGGCCCTGTTCGCTCGCAAGGCGGCTAATAAGCGACTGGAACTCATCGGATTGGGAAAGAAAAGACCGCTCCACCGTATTGAGGGTAGTAGCCACATTGAGCATGTTAACGCTCAGTGTTTGGCGGTGAGCCAAGACAAACTCCCGCGACACGGCCAGAGCGGTATCGAAGGCAGTTTGAATCCTTTCGCTGAACCACAATTCAACGCCCCGCGAAAAAGACAAGGCGGCGAAAGTCGCCAACACAATGGCCGGCGCCACGGCCACCAAGGCAAACCTGGTGGCCAGTTTGCCGTGCAATCGGGCCCCGGCGAGGCCAGACCGGCGCGCCATGAAGACCCCAACCAGCCGAGAGGCAACAAGCGCCGCCAGAAGCAGAACCACGGCAAAATTTACCATCACCAAGATGGTGACGGTGCCTTCACCAAGGCCGAACGGAGCCATGCCAAGCAGGGTGGAGAACAACAGCGCGCCCGCGACACAAGCCGCCAGGAACAAGAGCAGCGCCAACACACGGGCACGCGCAAACGACCGGACCCACCGCAACGGGTCTTCGCCAAAGCTCTTCTCACTTACGCCTGTGATCGAGGCCACTGTCCCCAGCCGCCGTTGTTGCCGATTGGTCGCACATTGCCGAAAATTGGCTGGGAGCTGGTAATCCCCTGGTCAATAATCGGCACTTAACGTGCCACTATAACAACAATGTTGCCCGCATGCATCATTTCAATCCGCGAATGACGCGAATATCCAGATCTCGAATCTTTTTTCGGAGGGTATTCCGGTTCAGCCCCAGCATCTCGGCTGCGCGGATCTGATTTCCCCGCGTCGCACTCAAACTCATATTGATGAGGGGTTTTTCCACCTCACGCAGGATGCGGTCATAGAGGCCCGGCGGCGGCAGGGTATCGCCGAATTCTTCGAAATACTGCACGAGTTGACGTTCGACCGCGGAACTGAGGGTTTCCGGCGGCGCATCTGTGGCCGGTCCTTCAAGCGGCGCCGTATCCGCCAGTTCCGTTGCCACGGCTTCCGCACTGATGATGTCTTCCGTGTAAAGGGCGGCCAGGCGCCGGATGAGGTTTTCCAGCTCCCGTACATTGCCGGGCCAGCGATAGCGTTTCAGGACGTCCAAGGCGTCATTGTCGATGGTTTTAAGGGGCAGGCCCTCTTCATGGGCCAGCTTCAAGAAGTGGCGGGCAAGATCCGAGATATCCTCGGCCCGCTCCCGCAGGGGCGGCAAGCGCAGCGGGACCACGTTCAAGCGGAAAAACAAATCCTCACGGAAAAGGCCCTGATTGATCTGCTGGCGCAAATCGCGGTTGGTGGCGGCAATGATACGCACATCGGTCTTGATCGACGTACGGCCGCCGACGGTCGTGTACTCACCTTCCTGCAGCACACGCAGCAATCGGGTCTGAGCTTCCATCGGCATGTCGCCGATTTCGTCCAGGAATAACGTGCCGCCATCGGCTAATTCGAAGCGCCCCGCGCTTTTGTTCGCGGCGCCGGTGAATGCCCCCTTTTCGTGACCGAATAGTTCACTCTCAATCAACTCGCGCGGGATCGCGGCCATGTTGACGGCGACGAACGGGCCTTTGCGGCGCCGGCCATATTCATGGAGGGCCCGGGCCACCAGTTCCTTACCCGTTCCCGACTCGCCGGAGATCATGACTGTTAGATCCGTCTGCATCAGGCGCGCCAAGACACGATAGATCTCCTGCATGGCGGGAGAGCGGCCGATCAACGGCATTTCTTCCTCACCGTCCAGGCTCGGCTGTTGTGGAGACGGCTTGGGCCGCGCCATCGCCCGCTCGACCACATTCATAAGCTCGTTAAGGTCGAACGGTTTGGGAAGATACTCGTACGCCCCCTTTTCCGCCGCGGTGATCGCCGTCATGAGCGTGTTCTGCGCGCTCATGACAATCACGGGAAGATCGGGCCGGAGTTTCTTTATGCGCGGCAACAAATCGAAGGCGTTCTCATCCGGCATGATGACGTCCGAAATGATGAGATCGCCGTCCCCCTGCTGCGTCCAACGCCACAGGGTGGCGGCATTGCCGGTCGCCCTCACATTGTAGCCCACCTGGCCCAAGGCCCGATTGAGCACGGTTCTAATCGAGACGTCGTCATCAGCGACAAGTATGGTTCCTGAAGGCATCTATCCGGTTTCTTTCCCTGATGAGACATACATGGGCAGCAACACTCTAAAAATCGTCCGTTGGGGAACGGAATCGCATTCGATCACACCACCATGGTCGCCGACGATTTTGGCCACCAACGCCAGCCCTAATCCGGTTCCGGAACTTTTGGTGGTCACAAAAGGCTCGAAGAGATAAGGCATGAGATCCGCCGGCACGCCCGCCCCGTTGTCCCGAACACAAACCTCCAGGGGCAGGCTCACGCGGTCCCGGCTGGACATGACCGACAAGCGCACGCCGGGGCGAAAGGCCGTCGACAACGTGACTTCGCCGTTTTCGGCATCGACGGCGTCGCAGGCGTTTTTGTACAAATTCAAGAAGACCTGGATCAATTGATCTTCATTGCCATAAACGGGCGGCAGTGAAGGGTCGTATTCTTCAAACACCTTAATGTCTTTACCGAAGCTGGTTTCACCGATGGTCCGCACACGTTCCAGGACTTTATGAATATTCACCGGCGACCGCTCGACAGGCCGACTGTCGCTGAATATCTCCATGCGGTCGACCAGTTTACGAATGCGGTCCGCTTCATCACAGATGAGCCGCGTCATCACCCGGTCATCCGTGTCGGCATTAATTTCAAGCAACTGAGCCGCAGCGCGGATGCCGGCCAAGGGATTCTTGATCTCATGGGCCAACACGGCTGCCATGCCCGTCACGGAGCGGGCGGCACCGCGATGGGTCAACTGCCGGTTCATTTTCTGCGCCATCGTGCGCTCGAGCAGCATTAGCAATACCGTGCCAGGCTGCTCCGGCACGCCGGCGACCTGTACATCGACGGATTTTTCGCCGATCCGCGGCGAAGACAGGTCGATGCCGTATTCCGCTACAGACGAAACGGAACTTTGGACCTGTTCAATAAGCCCCAGCAGAGGACTGCCGAAGGGCACCAGCTCTTCCATGTTTTGACGTCGTAACATGACGGCGCTGGTGTCGAAGAAATGCTCCGCGGCCGAATTGGCGAAGATAATGCGCCCCTCCGGGTTGATATGCAGAATGGGATGCGCCAACGCGTTCAGCAGCGCCTCATGGTTGCTGAGAAACGCACTTGCCGCTCCACCGGTAAGGGAAGTTGCCTCAACCATCTCTTAAGCCGCCTGCCTTACGTCCGGGCCCGCATCAGAGCCGAAAAAACGGGAAAGGGCGGCCACGACGTCTGCGGGGTCCTCTGCCCGGCACACAGACTGACGCGTGCTTTGCGACCCTTCATGGGGCTCCAAATACCAACACAAATGTTTACGGGCCACGCGCACACCCCGCTCCGTCCCATAATGGGACAACATGTCCGTGTAATGACGAAGAACAATCTCAAGCTTATCCGGCCCGACCGGGTCATCATCCGCAATGCCGGTTTCCAAATAGGAGATGACTTGCTGCGGGAACCAGGGCCGACCATAAGCACCCCTGCCGATCATGACCCCGTCCGCTCCCGACGCCTTCAACATGGCGCCGGCATCTTCACATGTCACCAAATCGCCATTGGCGATCACCGGCACCGAGACCTCCGCTTTCACCTGGGCGATGAAATCCCAATCCGCCTTGCCCTTGTAGAACTGTGAGCGCGTCCGGCCATGCACGGTAATCAGCTGCACGCCCGCCTGTTCTGCACGGCGCGCCAGTTCCGGCGCATTGCGGTTTTCCTCGTTCCAGCCTGTGCGCATTTTCAGGGTCACCGGCACATCGATGGCTGCCACCGTCGCATCGATCAAGGTCAGAGCGTAATCCAGATCGCGCATCAGGGCCGACCCCGAATAACCATTGGTCACTTGCTTGGCCGGACACCCCATATTTATATCGACAATTGCCGCGCCCTCACCTTCGGCAATCCGGGCTGCTTCGGCCATCCAGCGCGCCTCGCGTCCCGCGATTTGAACCGCCATAGGGCCACGATCTCTCACACCGGCCACCTTCCGCTTGGCGATGGGCCGCTGCTGGATCATCTCCTGGCTGGCGATCATCTCGGAAACGACCATGCCGACGCCAAACCCACTTACCAAAGCGCGAAAGGGTGCATCCGTGACACCCGACATGGGCGCCAAGATCACCGGATTGTCTAGCTTCATTGGCCCGATAGAAATGGTCACAATTTGTGCAACCCAACTTATTGCCTACCAAATAAGCAAAATAGTGCATCAACTCCGGTCTGGCAAGTCGCCAAACGGCTATTGGCAGCATCCAAATGCCTCGATAGTGTGCGCGGCGGAATCAAGGATCTATACCCTTATGACAATTGGGAAAACTGTGGCCCTGATCGTGTCCGCCGGCCGTGGCATTCGAGCGGGCGGCCGCCTGCCGAAACAATACAGGCCGGTTGCCGGGCGGCCGGTCCTGTCTCACACGTTGCAAAGCTTCGCCGAACACCCCGGCATTGACGCCATCCGTACCGTTATCCACCCGGACGACCGGGCGCTCTACGAGGAGGCTGCCGCCGGACTGGACCTGCTGCCCCCGGTGCATGGCGGCGCCAGTCGACAGGAATCGGTGCGTCTGGGACTGGAAAGCCTGACCGACATCGCCCCCGACCGGGTCCTCATTCACGACGCCGCCCGCCCTTTCGTGCCACCATCCGCCATCAGCCGGGTCGTTAAGGCCTTAAGCACCCATGCAGGCGCTCTACCGGCCCTTGCGGTCACGGATACAATCAAGCGGGCGGATGCCGGTACCGTTCGCGAAACCGTCGACCGGTCGGTCCTTTGGCGCGCGCAGACACCCCAGGGATTTCAATACGCTCCTATTCTCGACGCTCACCGCAAAGCGGCAGGGCAAGAAATGACCGATGACGCGGCCGTGGCTGAGGCGGCGGGACTGACCGTTGTTCTGGTCGACGGGGCCGAAGAGAATTTCAAGATCACATCAGCAGATGACTTTCAGCGAGCCGAACAAATGATCGCACCCTCTCCTTCAAATGCCGCTGCCATCTTCAAAACCGGTATGGGATTCGACGTTCACCGCTTCGAAACCGGAGACCGCGTCATTCTGTGTGGGCTCGAAATTCCGCATACGGCAAAACTCGCCGGCCATTCCGACGCGGATGTGGGGCTACATGCCGTCACCGACGCAATTCTGGGCGCCCTGGGCGATGGAGATATTGGCGACCATTTCCCACCCAGCGACCCGCAATGGAAGGGCGCACCGTCTGACAAGTTCCTCGCCTTCGCGGCCGAACGGGTGCGGGGGCGCGGCGGCACGATCACTCACGTGGACGTAACGTTGATCTGCGAACGGCCTAAAATCGGTCCCCATCGCGACGCCATGCGCAGCCGGCTCGCGGAAATCATGGACCTGCCGGTCGGCGACATCAGCGTCAAAGCGACCACGACCGAGCGGCTGGGTTTCACCGGGCGCGAAGAAGGTATTGCCGCCCAGGCCATCGCCACTATTCGTCTACCGGCTTAACCTGCCGCATGAGATTCGTCGCCCCCCTCCCCCATACGTTACCCTTCACCCACCCTGCGGCTCTGCTCGCAACTTGGGGCGGTGTCGGATTGTTACGGCCGGCCCCGGGAACTTGGGGCTCGCTGTGCGCTTTGCCATTCGGTTGGTTGGCCATCGCAACCGGCGGCCCCGGCTTACTGATGATGATGATTTTCATTGCCTTCGGTGCGGGCCTTTGGGCGGCGCATATCTATGCGGATGCGAGCGGCGAACATGACGCCTCATCGGTCGTAATCGACGAGGTAGTGGGACAGTGGATTGCCCTCGTGCTTCTTCCTCTGTCCTTATGGACATTTCTTTTGGCTTTCGCTCTGTTCCGCGCATTCGATAGTGTGAAGCCCTGGCCGATCCGATGGCTCGACAAGAATGTTTCGGGCGCTTTTGGGGTCATGATCGATGACGTGGCCGCCGGGGTTGCGGCGC
>JANQMY010000601.1 GCA_028279895.1 Alphaproteobacteria bacterium | reverse complement strand
TTCGGGTGGTTGGGAGGGGGCGTGGGCTGGCCAGGCCGATTTCTTGAATGGACCCCATGCGCCCATCTCTCATGCCTATTGGGAAAACGGGTTAACCGGGGCAGCGCATGCGCCCCGGTGCGGCGCGAAGACCCGCGCGGGCCATGGCTGCCGCGGGCCGGCCATGAAAAACGGCCGCTGCCGCATGCATGGTGGGGCCAGCACCGGCGCCCGCACCGCGGCGGGGCGACTGGCCAGCCAAACCGCGCGGTGGCGCCACGGCCGCTATGCCGCGTTGCCCCGAAGCCAGCGCGCGCTAATCCGGCAGACGATCGGCCGCGTAGAAAGCATGTGCCGCGATAGAGCAGGGCCCGCCCCGCCTGACCGCGGGCCAAGGAAGGTCCCGATGAATATGCCCGTCCGTTCCCCTGTCGACATGCCCGCAGAGGCCCGCATTCGCACTTGGTTTTCCCTGCGCAGCCCCTATTCCTATCTGGGCCTGCACAAGGCGCTGAAAGCGGGCTTGCCCCTGCACCTGGTGGCCACCTGGCCCACCGGCGAAGTGCGCGCCACTTCGACGCCGGAGCGGATGAACTATCTCATCGAAGATTGCCTGCGCCTGTTTGCGGAAGAACGCATTCCCTTTGCCCCGCCGGTGGAGGTGACGTCATGGATCCGCCCCCACGCCGCGTTTCATGTGGCCGCACAAGCCGGAAAGGGTGAGGCCTTTGCCTTGCGCGCCTACAAAGCCCGTTGGAGCGAAAGCCGGGATTTGGGCGCCCCCGAGACAATCCGTTCGATCGCCGACGAGGTGGGGGTGGACGGCGAAGCCGCCATGTCTGCCATGGACGATAGGGCCGTGCATCATGCGCTTTGGGCCATCCGCAGAGAATTCGAAGCGGACCAGGTGATCGGCGTGCCCTTCTTTGTCTATGGAGGTCAACGCTTTTGGGGACAGGACCGTATCGACGCGCTGATCAATCATGTACGCCAAGCGCATGGCACCAGTCTGGGGGCGGATTAACCGAGGTCACGAGGGAGGCGGGCACCAGGTCAATTTGGCGCTCGAGGCCGTAAGATGCGTGACATGGCATGGCCAGAAATGCCGACTCTAATCCGGCTTTAATCCGTCATCTGACGAATGGTCGTGCCTTGCAGGGCGCGAAACGCACGATAGATCGGCACCACCACATTCACGATCATGAAACCCATATTGGTTTCCTGTGCAAAGGCCCGGCGGCGTTTCAGCCGTTTATGCCATTTGTGCAGGTTCGGATGCCATTTGAGCGGATAGCCCGCAAGCTCAAGCCGGTTGCTGGAAATGAACCAGGCCAAATCAAGCACGGACAAGCGGTCGCCCAACAGCCATTTGGAATTCTCAAGTTGGGCATCGAGCGTGTCGAACGCCGCCCGGTACGCCGCGATCGAGGCTTTGGCGGTTTCGTCAGGAATGCCGCGTTCGGCGAATTCTCGCCACCACGCCACTTCCTTCATACGCGACGGGTCTTCTGCCCCTTCCCGCTCATACCGGGCCAGCGTTTCCTCCGATTTCTTCACGATTCCGCGGGGGGTCATGAAGCCCATCGTCAGATTCCGAAGATCTGTATGCAGACTGTCTTCCAGGTCGAGAGACTCCCGCACCCATTCCCGTTCGTTTTCGGTTTGCGGAAAGAAGGTCGGCGCCTTGGACGGCAGACCGTCCAAATATTCCAGAATGTCGTTGCTTTCCACATGCACCACGCCGTCATGAACCAGCACCGGCACCACGCCGCGCGGATTGATCCCCAAATACCAGGCGCTCACATGTTCGTTGCGCGCCAAGTTCACATGATGCGAGGTGTAGTCGATGCCCTTTTCGCGCATCATCACGCGCACTTTCTGGGAACAGGAACTGCCCCGGAAGTGGAGAAGGTGCAGCCCCTTCCATGTCGTGACTTCCTTGGTTTGGATTTGTTCGTCGGAGAGGATCATGGGTCAGCCTTCGCGCTTACCGAAACCGTATTCCTCGTCGAGGGTCGTCCGGCCGAACGTGCTGGGCGGTGGCGGCCCCCACTGTCCCATCAGGGCTTCTTCGGCACCGTGTTCTTCTGCCGGCACACCCGCATCCAGCAAATCGCCGTCCGTCCAATGTTCGATGCCGTGGCCCCAGGGATCGCGCCAATAATCGTAAATTTGGCCGCCCAGCGTATGCCGCCCGATACCCCACAAATGGTGGCGCTTGGCCTGATAAAGATAGTGCTGGCCCGCCCCCACATCGTCCATATCGTGCACTTCAAACCCCATATGGTTGAGGCTCGACTCGCCGCCGAGCGCCACCAGCAAGGTGTGATGGTCGACCGGCCGGTCGCCCACATCGCAGCGCATGAACGTGCCGAAAACCGGGCCGCCCGGCTCGCCCACCACCCCGGTCGGAATCGATCAAACCCAGCGTGTCCGCATACCAATCGCGCGTAGCGTTATTGTCCGCGCAGTTGAGCGCCACATGACCCAACCGTTTCACATGCGACGGCCCTTGATGCACTCGCTGCAAGTGGTTTTGCCGCGCCCGGCTGGCGCCGGTGTTGAAGGTGATCGGTTCCGGCACCGGCAAGGGCGCCAATTGCTCAAGGCCGTGGACCACGTCGATCTGGAAACCGTTGGGGTCGGTAAGCCGCACCCGTTTGCCGCCCCCGGGTTCGCCGGTGGCTTCCACATCGCCGGCGCCGTCGGCCTTGGAGACGGCGTCCAAATCGGCTTCGGACAAAGCACGAAACCCCAACCCGATGAGCCCCGGCGTCTCGCCCAATTCGGTAATGTGGATGTGATGGTCCGGGTCGGTCCCCCGCATATAGAGCGCGGCATCGGTTCGGGCCGACCGTTGCATGCCGAAATCGACCAGGAAGCTTTCCATCTTGTCCAGATCCGGCGCGCGCAAGCGCACATAAAGGATGTCTTCAGCTTTGATGGCTGGCATGGGCCATTTCCTCCGTTTACGGATAGTATCGCATGTTGTGACCTCGCCCTGCAGAACCGCCGGCGCGGCGGCCTCTCGCAGGGTGGGGTGCAACGGTTCTGTCGGACGCCGGAACTAACCGGCGAATGCGCCGCCGGGGTCTTTCACCACTTTGTTTTCGATGTGTCCGAGACCGTCGAATTCGACCCGTACCACATCGCCTTCCTTCAGCCAGGGCTGGCCGGGCATGAACATGATGACGCCGGAGCTGGTGCCCGTGGCGATCACATCGCCGGGTTCCAGGGTGAACGCCGTCGACAGATATTCGATGATGGCCGGGCAATCGAAGATCAGTTGCTCCGTGTTGGAACTTTGCCGCTCCTCGCCATTGACGAAGGTTTTGAAATTGAGATGACCGAAATCCACCTCGTCCGGCGTGACCAAAGCCGGCCCCAGCGGGCAATGACTGTCCCAGGACTTGCCCATGGTCATGGTCGGCGCCTGCATCTGCCAGTCTCGGATTGTGAAGTCGTTGCAGATCGTAAAACCGGCAATGACGTCTTGCGCTTTTTCCTTGGGCACCCGGCGGCAACGCTTGCCGATGACAATGGCCAGTTCGCCTTCATAGTCCATCTGCTCGGATTCGCCCGGCAGATACACCTCGCCATACGGACGGTTCACACTCGATGTCTGCTTGTTGAAGATAACCGGCGTCTTGGGAAGCTCAAGCTTGAACACATCCTTCACTTCATTGAAGTGATCCATGTAGTTCATGCCCACCGCCAAGATCTTGGGCGGATTTTGAATGGGGCTTTCCAACGTCACACCGCTCACCGGCAGGCTGCCGGCTTCGGTGGATGCGATGTCTTGCGCCTTCTGCATTGCGGCCTCACCGGCCTGCAGGAACGACAGCATGTCTTTAGGCAGAGCCGGCGCCACCGCGCTCAGATCGATCACCTGATCGTCTTTCAAGATGCCGATCCGGGTGTTTCCGCTTTCCGTAAATGTTACCAGCCGCATGGCTGCTCTCCTTTAGTTGAAATGGGACCGAAGTTGGTCGAGCTGTTCCGTCAACGGATGGTCCTGGTTGACGACGCTGAACACATAATGATCCGGGCGCACGATGACTGCATCGTTGAAACCCAAGATCAGATCCAGCTGGTTGGACCGCCGGACACTTTCCGGAACGGCCAGGATTTTGGCGCCGATCTTGTTCAGAAAGGCTTTGTGATCGGCCGAGATGTCGCCCGACAGATCTTTTGCGGAAACAACCGCGAACGCGCCTGCATAGTAATCGTCCAATCTGCGCACGCCGTCACCATTCATCTCCACATCGGCCTGCGGGAACAGGAAACCGAAGACCTTGCCGCTATCCGCTTCGGCGCCCTTTGCGAGAATACCCGAATGGAGACGGGGAAAGCCCCGGCTGCCGCCATAGATGGCATCCATGTTGTCGGGCCAGTTGCCGGTAACCTGGGCATCCGCAATGCTGTCTATGAGCTTGCCCACGGCGACCGCATGATCGACCAGGTCGTGGGCATGGGGGTCGCGTTCTTCCTGATAAGTATCCAGGATCGCATCACCGGCCAGGCCGCGCTTCAAGAAGTCGAGTTTCCAAACCAGATTGGCCACATCGCGCAATCCCGCGCACATGCCCTGTCCCAAAAACGGCGGTGTCTGGTGTGCCGCGTCGCCCATCAGAAAAATCCGGCCGTCGCGCCATTTGTCGGCCGTGGCGGCGTGGAACTGATAGACGGCCGCCCGCTCGATGGTTACTTCATCGCGCTTCAGCCAGGGCGCAAGCAGGGCATATATCTTGTCCTCGTCGAGCATTTCCTCGCGGGTTTCGCCGTCGTTCAGACGGAATTCCCAACGCCGCCGGTTGCCGACAATGGGCACGAAGGTAGCGATGCGCTTGGGATCGCAGACCTGTTGGGCAATCGGCGGCAATGCGACGTCTTTTTCCAGAAGCACATCAACAACCAGCCAATCGCAGTCATAGCCCAAACTGTTGAACTTAATATCCCGCGCTTTGCGAATGGGACTGGCCGCACCGTCGGCTGCCAACAAATAGGGCGCGGTCAGCTTAACGGTATCGCCGCCATCGACTGCAGTAATCTCTATACTGACAGAGTCAGCACCGGCTTCCGGCGTTGCCGCCTCATAACCGAGAAAGGTCGTAATGTTGGGTTTGTCCGCCGCGTGGGCGCGCAGCGTGCGCTCAAATGTGGGCTGATGAAAGAAATTGCCGTCAGGCCAGTTATGGGCGCCTACCGTTCCCGGCGGCACATCGAACCCCTGGATGCGATCGCCCTTGGCATCGATGAATTCGGCCCCCAGATTTTGTTCGGTTTGGTCGGCCAGAACGTCCGACAAGCCCAGCTCCTGGAAGAGCCGCATGATTTCGCCGTCGAAAAGAACGGCCCGCGGCAGGGGATAAACATCGGTCATCCGATCGATGGCCGCGACGGTCCAGCCGCGCTGGGCCAACGCATTGGCGGCGGTCACCCCGCAGGGGCCGTACCCCACAATAATGACGTCGAACTCATGGGTGACGGCGGTTTTTCCGTTTTGAGCCATGGCCTCAACCTCCCAAGAGCGGCTGTTTTCCGTGGTTTGTGCGGTAATAAGCGACTTTGTGAGAAAATGATTATCACTATTTTTGACTATAGTCAATTTTGATGTTAGTCTTTTTTCGCGCTATGAAAGGCAGCCTATGACGATCACCGATGAAGCCCTGAAATCTCCCCGCGTCCAGCGCAAGCGCGAGCGCGCCCGGCAACGTATTCTCCAGGCGGCCGAACAGCTCATGCGGACTCACGGCGTGGACACGGTGACCATTCAAGACATCACCGATGCGGCCGATGTGGGACACGGCACCTTCTACACCCACTTCAAAACGAAGATGGATGTGCTGGTGCCTATCTGCGAGGAAACAGCCAAGGCGCATACGCGCCGCCTCGATCACTTAACGGCCGATATGGAGGACGCCGCCGAAGTGGTATCCATCAGTACACGGCATTTATTGCACGCCATCGAGAAAGATCCGTTGTGGACATGGTTTTTGTGTAATTCGAAGCTGCCCATGGACGATCTGCGCCGCGGCATTGGCGGCAGCGGCGCGCGCGACGTGCGGCGCGGCGTCGAAAAAGGGCGCTTTGCCCCCCTCTCGGAAGCCATCGCCGAATCCTATCTTTTGGGTGCCCTCATTGGGGTCGTGCGGGAGCACTTCGCCGGCATTCATGAAGAAAACACGGCCGAAGAAGCCGCGCGGCTGACATTACGAACCCTTGGCGTGACCGATGACGAAGCCCGGCAGATTGCCCACCGTCCGCTGCCCCCTTTGCCGACCGAGATCTGACATGCCACTCTGCACACGGGGCACCACAGAAGGACATGGACCATGGCTTGGGCGTTAAGAACCGTCGGCACACTCATCCTGATTTTTGTCGGCTTTCAGTATTACGTCTTCGACGTGCTTAGCCTGCCCCCTATCGGCGTGGCGATACTGCTCTACGCCCTCTCCTATGCGGCAAAGCGTTGGCGCAAGATCGTGGCGGCGGTCACGCTGGTGATTTCGGTGGTCACACCGATCGGCGCGGTGCTGGGCTATTGGTATGGCTTCTTGCAAGGGGACATGGCGTGGAGCGTGCCGATCTTTGACGGCGTGATCTTCGCCTGGCTTGCTTGGAAGTCACTTCAGGCGTTGCGTACGGCGCAGGAAGCCCTGGCATGAGGTAGGCATTACTCGGAACCCGTGTTAACCTTTTACCCAGTGAGTAAGGCTGCGGAAGAGGGGGTCCGGTGGCCAAGGGGTATTGGCGAAGACCAAACTGGAAGTGTGGGGTGGCTGTGTGTGCCATCTCATTGGGGGGCCTTGGGACTCCCGTGATGGCGCAGAGCTTCACCGTTCCCTCCGGCACGACCGAAACGGCCCCTCAAACCCTGGGAACCGGCGAAACCGGGACGGTGGAAAGCGGCGGCACATTGTCCACCACCACTGCAGGCACGCCGGCAATCCTCGGTATCGACAATAATGAGATCACCAATGACGGAACGCTGACCACAAACGCTGTGGGGGCCGACGGCATTTTTGTCGATAACGGGAACACGATCACAAATAGCGGCGACGTCCTGATCAACGGACCAGGCAGCTTCGGCATCAATATGCTTGACAATAATGCGGTCACCAACAGCGGCACGATTGCGGTGACCGATCCGGCGGGCCGCCTGGGGATCATCGGCGGTGACGGCAACACCATTACCATCACGGGTAGCGGCACGATTTCGACCGCCGGTATCGGTGCCCCCGCAATTGCTTTAGGCACCAACAACACTCTTGACCTGTCTGGGGACATCACGACGACCGGTCTTGGCGGGTTTGGAATTAATATTGTTGACGACAACACTGTGAACGTCTCCGGCACGATCACAACTACCGGCAATGGCGGCATCGGCATTCTGTTGGACAGCGGCAACACAATCGACGTGTCCGGTACGATTTCCACGGCCGGGATCGGATCCGACGGCATCGTTGCCAACAGTGACAACACCATCAGCGTTTTCGGAAACATATCGACAACCGGCGACGACGCCTTCGGTATCAACGCGTTCGACAACAATGCCATCGACGTGTCCGGCGCCATCTCGACCACGGGCGAATTCTCTACCGGCATCGACATGCTCGACGGCAATACGGTGACACTCTCCAGCACAATCACCAGCACCGGCACCGATGCCGACGGCATTCTCGCCGAGAACAACAATTCGATCGCCATTTCCGGCGCCATCACGGCCGGCGGATTCGACGCTGACGGCATCGAGGTGAACGACTTCAACCGCGTAACAAACAGCGGCCTTATCCAAACTTCCGGCAGCGGCAGTGCGGACGCCATTGAGGTGGACGACGACAATACCGTCATCAATACCGGCACCTTGATCGCCAATGGCGGGCCGCTTGCCAACGGCATTGACGGGGAAAGCAGCAATCGCATTTTCAACACCGGATCGGTCATCTCGGCGCAAGGCGCGGGGATCGATCTCACCTCGGGCAGTTCCGGGTCGTTCGTTTTCAACAGCGGTTTCATCACCGGCGGCAGCGGCGTCTCAATCGATTTCGGCCCGGGCAATGACAGCGTTACCGTGGCCAATGGCTCAGTACTGGACGGGCTTGTGAGTTTCAGCACCGGCAGCTCGTCGATCTTCTTCGAAACCGGCAATCAAACGATCACATCCACTGGGACCACGCCGACCATCGGCTCGGCCGGCGATGTCTTCTTTGTGCAAACCGGCGACACAGCCACATCGCTCAATCAGGACCTGCTCGGCATCAGCGAACTCAATCACGCTTTTTTAGATCACAGCAACCGCATTCATCGCACCATCGCCAATCAGGTGAGCACCGATGCATTGACGCAAACGGCCGCGCGCGCCCGTGAGGCAAAAGTGGCCTCCAACGATGGGGCCGTCTATGGCGCCGATCAAAGCGGCAAGGCCTTCTGGGCCTCGGTCTATGGCGGCTTTGCGGAGCGCGATGAAGACGGCCAGATCCCCGATTCGGACCATCACTTCTGGGGCGGCGTGGCCGGGGCCCGCCTGATGCATCGGGGGCCGGCCAATCTGGGCCTGTTTGCGGGCTATGGGTCAAGCCGCATCGATTCCAATGAGGACCGCACCACGGCGGAGGCCGACCGGTTCTTCGGCGGCGCTTATGGGGCGTTCCCGTTGGGCCAATGGGCAATGACCACCAGCCTGTTCGACGGGGCCGGGCGCACCGACAGTGTGCGGAATATTGCCAACAATACGAGCCCCGGCGGCCTTGATGCAGCACGGGCCGACATAGACAGTTTCTTCCTCGGCGCCGGTCTTGAAACCGCGCGGGTTTTCGACCAAGCGTTGGGCACTTTCGGGCTACGGCCGGCAGGCGGCATTCGATATGCCGGTGAATGGACGGACGGTTATTCCGAAACGGGCGCCTTGGCAGCGCTGACGGTAAGCGACCGTACGGTCCACGCCATGAGCGGGTTTGCCGAATTGGCGTTGGTCGTCAGCCACGGGCAGGTGCAGGTGGATTTCGGGGTGGGCGCAGAAGGCCGAGCGATCTTCGGCGACGACAGTGTGAACGTCTCGTAGCTCGCGTCGCCCTTCACGGTGACGCCGGAAGACAATGACGGCTCAGTCGATGGTTATGCACGCCTGGGTCTCAAAGGTGCTGTCACAAACCGCCTCAGCCTTTTTCTCGACCTGGAAGGGCGCTCCGGCAGTGACGTGGATGTGGGAGCGACCGCGCAAACCGGGCTAAACCTGCTATTCTGATTTCCCATCACGCAGGAGAGTTTCATGTCGCTTACCCAAGATATTTCAGGTCAGACCGCCCTCGTCACCGGAGGCTCCAGCGGGCTGGGCCAGGCCACGGCCTTACGCCTAGCGGAAGCGGGCGTTCATGTGGTGGTGCTGGGCCGCAGCCAAGAGGGATTGGACGACACAGTAGCCGCGATTGCCGCAAAGGGGGGCACTGCCAAATCGATCCGCGGAGATCTTGCCGAGCGCGGCACGCTGGAAGCCGCCGTCGATCAGGTGGTAGCCGATGCCGGACACCTTAACGTGCTCGTGAACAATGCGGCGGTGATGTATATGGACCAGGCCAGCACCGCGGCGCGCGACCGTTGGGAGCAAATGTTCCAAATTAACGTATTCGCCCTGATCGAAGGCAGCCAGGCTGCCATCCGGCATATGCGAGAAAAGGACGTAGACGGACATATCGTCAATATCAGCTCGCTCGCTTCGCGGCTGCCGGGCGGCGGCCTTTACGGCGCCACCAAATCGGCCATCGAACGCTATGCGGACCAACTGCGCATGGAGCTGGAGAACGACAAAATCCGCATCACGACCATCGTCCCCGGTGGGTTCGCCACCAATCTGGGCCGCGACATCAACGAACAACAACAAGCGGTCTTTCAAGAGAAGATCGGGGCACAGATGGAAGGCCTGGTGCCGGATGCAGAGGGGCGCACGCCGTTATTCGGCATTCCCGACGACATTGCCCGCGCCGTGGTCTTTGCCGTCGCGCAGCCGATCTATCTCAATGTCTTCGAAATGGTGGTGCGACCGTCCAAAAATATCGATCCGGCCGCCTTCATGGAGTAGCGTAAAACGCTCTAGATATACGGCTCGATCTTATCGAGCTCCAGCGTATAGGCCGCACTGGCCAACTCGCTTTCGGCCTTTTCGGTTTTGATCGTGCCTTCGAGCCAGAACGCATCCCAGCTGAATTCGACCGGTTCTTTCGCCGTCACATAAACGGTTTGGTTGGGCGGCGGCGGCGGTGCGTGAATGCAAGCACCGAAATAAGGCACCAGCAGGAACTCGGTTACTTTGCCTTCCTGCAAATCGAGCGGCACGATATAGCCGGGAATGCGGACGTTCTGCCCGTCCAGCTCCTCCACCACATTGAAAGTGCCGAACTGCACGGCCGCATCGGCGGCACTGCCTTCGATGATCGGGTCGGCCTGATAGAGCATGCGGATCTGCTCTTCATACATGGCCTGGAGGCGTTCGATCTCGCCCTCCGGCATCAGATCGTCCCATTTGATCTCGAGCGGCGGTTCGGTGGCCGCCACGGCCAAGCTCGACATCAACGCAAACACCAAAACAGTCAGAATACGCGGCATGATCACACTCGAATGGTTAGGCCGTCAGCCAGGGAATTCCGATACGCCCGGAAGGCCGGGATGCACCCCAAGACGACGGACGCTATCACAATTATGCCGACCACCGCCACGTCATAAAGGCCGGGGGTTAACGCCCCCAAAAAGATCCCCGACTGCGCTTCAATGATCGGCGCTGCGATGGCCAATCCTCCGTAAACCAGCGCCACCCCCAAAAGCGCACCGATTAAGGCCAAAAGCGCCCCCTCGCTGAGCAGCAAGGCAAAGATATGCCATGGCCGCGCACCCAAGCTTCGCAATATGGCCATCTCTCGCCGGCGTTCATTGAGGCTGGTCATGATAGTGGTCAGCATGCCCAACAGACCGGTGAAGACGACAAAGGCCGCAATGGCGCGGAGTGCGGTTTCGGCGACGCCCACCACGCTCCATAACTCGCTCAAAGCAACGCCTGGAATAATCGCCAGCAGGGGCTCTTCGCGATAGGTGTTAATATCGCGCTGCAGCCGAAGCACCGCGATGCGCGATTTAAGGCCCACCATAAAGGCGGTGATGGCCTTCGGTTTCAGCGGCATCTCGCGCACCTGATCCGCGGTCACCATGCGGGCCAGAGGACTTTGGGTGCCGCTTTCCCAGCCGATATGGATGGCTTCAATGCCGCGCAAACTCACATGAATCGTACGGTCCACCGGCGTGCCCGTCCGCTCCAGAATGCCCGAAACCGTAAACGGCTTGTCATCGTGATTGGCAAAGCTGGTGGCGCCGATACCGTGGGCCACCGAGAATTCTTGGCCTAACTCATATCCCAGCTCGCGGGCCACATCGGCCCCCAACACCGCATCGAAAAGATCGTCGAACTGACGTCCTTCAACTATGGCCAACCGGTTATCGCCGCCAAACCGGTAATGCTCGAAATAGGCCGTGGTTGTCCCCATTACCCGGAAGCCGCGATGGGAATCGCCGAGGGAAATCGGAATGCTCCACGCTACATTTTCGTTTTGCGACCAGCGCTCATAGCTTTCCCAACTCACATTGTTGGTGGCATTGCCGATGCGAAACACCGAATACAGCAGCAGGTTGATCGACCCACTACGGGCGCCGACGATCAAGTCGGTCCCCGAAATGGTCCGGTCGAACCCTTGTCGCGCACCGTCGCGGATTTTGTCCACGCCGATGAACAAGGTGACGCACAAGGCGATCGCCGCCAGTGTGAGCAATGCCGTCACACGCCGGTTCATCAGGCTTTTCCACGCTAAGGTCAGGATCGCTGCTGCAGACATCACAACGCCCCTCGGTCGATGGGCACTTGGTTGATGTCGGCGAGATCCAGCGTTCGGTCGAAATGTTCCGCCAAATTCAAATCGTGACTGACAAACAGCAGTGTAATGCCGGACTTGGTACATTCCTCCGTCAACAGACGAATGAAGCTGCCCCGCGCATCCGCATCGAGCGACGAGGTCGGCTCGTCGGCAATAATCAATTCCGGTGCGCCCATCAGTGCCCGCGCCGCCGCCACCC
>JANQMY010000590.1 GCA_028279895.1 Alphaproteobacteria bacterium | reverse complement strand
CAATTGACCCATCTTCTTCTCTGCCATCAAACCGCTCCAACAAAAGAATCAGTCAATCAATCTCAACAAAAACTACCCTTTCGTGCAAAGGTCTCCAGGGTGAGGAAATCTAACGAAAGCTTCATGGTGAGGAGGCGCAATAGCGCCGTCTCGAACCATGGAGAACCAAAGCGATGACTTTTTCAGCAGCTTGCTAGGCCAGTTCGGCGATCACCTGGTTGAGCACCAGCCGCCCGGCATCGGTGGCGGCCAGCCGGTCGCCGGCTTCCGCGAGCAGCCCGTCGCCCATCAGACGCCGTTTGACAAGGGCAGGCAGAGCCCGTCCGCCAAGCTTTTCATACCGTGCCTGAGATATCCCTTCCGACAGGCGCAGGCCCATCAGTAAATATTCCGTGGCCTGATCTTCGGCATCGATAACCTCCCGCCGTACCAAACCATGGCCGGTGCGGCCCACCACCTCGAGCCAGCGCTGGGGGTCTTTTTCGGTCAACGTGGCCGTCACCGCACCGTCGATGGCCAAGCGGCCATGGGCCCCCGGCCCCACGCCCGCATATTCCCCATAGCGCCAATAGACCAGATTGTGCCGGGATTCGGCGCCCGGCCGGGCGTGGTTCGACACCTCGTAAGCCGCAAGACCCGCCGCGCCGCAGAGATCCTGGGTCAGTTCATATTGGGCCGCGCATTCTTCTTGGTTGGGCACCGACAGCTGCCCCGCCTCGTACAGGGCGCGAAAGGGCGTCCCCTCTTCCAAGGTGAGCTGATAAAGCGACAGATGATCGGGCGCCAGCGCCAGCGCCTCGCCCAGCTCGGCCTGCCAATCCGCCGCGCTCTGTCCCATGCGGGCATAGATCAGGTCGAACGATACCCGGTCGAAACGTGTCCGCGCCACCTTCAGAGCCGCCAGAGCTTCGGCGGCGGTGTGCTGTCGGCCCAACGCCTTCAGGTCCGCGTCCCTCAGAGATTGGACGCCCAAAGACACCCGGTTGACCCCGGCCGCCGCATAGGCCTCGAAACGATCCGCCTCCACGCTGGTGGGGTTCGCCTCCAAGGTGACTTCGAGATCATCTTCCGCGCCATAACGGTGAACGGCCCGGTCGATGATCGCGG
This sequence comes from Alphaproteobacteria bacterium, assembly GCA_028279895.1. Classification (GTDB taxonomy): domain Bacteria; phylum Pseudomonadota; class Alphaproteobacteria; order JANQMY01; family JANQMY01; genus JANQMY01. The sequence continues at coordinate 3,107 of JANQMY010000590.1, read as the reverse complement.
CCACGGTCTCGGCCGGCATGAGCGAGGGGGTCCCGCCGCCGAAAAAGATGCTGCGCAGGGGCATGCCGGACCTCAGATCCGCTGTGTAGTCCAATTCCCCCAGCAGCGCATCGCGAAAACCGGCCTGATCCACGCTCCGCGCCACATGCGAGTTGAAGTCACAATAAGGGCATTTGGCTAAACAAAAGGGCCAATGAACGTAGAGACCGAATCCGGGGGACGTCGCGTTCGTCATGGAGCGATTTGTGCCCTCGTCTTGCTCTTGCCTATCTTCATTATAGACGTCATCGCGCGCACTCCGAAGGAACGCGGCGATTCAGGGCCACCCGCTTCGAAAATGCTGCTTCTTGCATTGACTGCACTAGCGCATGATCGTTTTTCATAGAAACACGATCATGCCCAAAATCTTTGTTTTTCGCGCGATCGGACGGTGAACCGGATTCCACTTCACCTGATCGCGCTTTAGGCGCGGAAGCAGGCGTCCACCAACTGATTGAACGCCACAGCGCGGTGCGAAATCGCGTGTTTCTGTGCCGGGTCCATTTCACCAAAAGTGATGTCGTGGCCGTCAAGCACAAAGACCGGGTCGTAACCGAAGCCGCGGTCGCCTCGGGGCGGCCATACCAATGTGCCGTCGATCCGCCCCTCGAAACATTCCGTATGCTGATCGGGCCAGGCCAGGCACAAGACGCAGACGAACTGCGCGTGGCGCGGCGCCGGCGTGTCGGCGCCCTTTTCTTGAAGCGCCTTCTCCACTTTTTCCATGGCCAGGCGGAAATCCCGCTCAGGCCCCGCCCAGCGCGCCGAGTAAAGCCCGGGATCGCCATTCAAAGCGGTGACCGCCAGGCCGGAATCGTCGGCCAAGGCCGGAAGGCCCGCCGCCGTGGCGGCCGCCAGCGCTTTCAGCTCCGCATTTTCGATAAAGGTGGACCCGGTTTCTTCCGGTTCGGGAAGATCGAGGTCGCCCGCCGACACCACCTCCAAGCCGAAGGGCCGGAGCAGATCGCCGATTTCCCTTACCTTGCCCGCATTGTGGCTGGCCACCACCAACTTCTTGTCGGTCAGCTTGCGCGGCGCCATGGCCTCAGCCCACCGTGGCCTTTTGCAGCGCGATCAATTCGCCGATGCCCTTCTTGGCAAGCCCCATCAGATCGGCGAAATTCGCTTCCGAGAAAGGCGCCCCTTCCGCGGTGCCTTGGATTTCCACAATGCCGCCATCGCCGGTCATGACGAAATTGGCGTCGGTTTCCGCGGTCGAATCCTCCGGATAGTCCAGATCCAGCACCGGTGCCCCTTCATAGATGCCGCAGGAAATCGCCGCCACTTGGGTGGTGATGGGGCCCTGTCCTTCCGCCGGCAACATGCCTTGATCGCGCATCCATTCGACACATTGGTAAAGTGCGACCCAGCCGCCGGTAATCGACGCGGTACGGGTGCCGCCATCGGCCTGGATGACGTCGCAATCGATGGTGATCTGCCGTTCGCCCAGCTTTTTCATATCCACCACGGCACGCAAAGAGCGCCCGATCAGGCGTTGGATTTCGAGCGTCCGGCCCGATTGTTTGCCGGCACTGGCTTCGCGCCGCATGCGTTCATTGGTGGAGCGCGGCAGCATGCCGTATTCCGCGGTCACCCACCCCGAGCCGCTATTGCGCAGAAAGGGCGGCACCCGGTCTTCAAAACTGGCGGTGCACAGCACATGGGTGTCGCCGAATTTGACGAAGCACGAGCCTTCCGCATTTTTGGCCACCCCAATTTCCAATGTGACGTCGCGCATGGCGCTGGGGTCTCTGCCGGATGGGCGCATAAGGGTCGATCCTTGTTTGTGGAATGGGGATGCTTATGTGATCTAGACCGGTGAGTAACCACCATATTCCGCCGCCCAAGGAAAGGAAAAACTCACGAATTGACGGCAGAGTCGGGCGTTAATAAATTGCCAGCCGTTTGTTTGTCTTCGTGCAGAGTGGGTGACCCATTTGACCGAAAACAAGGGTAATCTGGTGGCGGTGCTGAACGAGCGCAGCCGCAGCCTGTTTCGAAACATCGTTGAAGCCTATCTGGAGACCGGCGAACCCGTCGGCTCGCGCACATTGTCGCAAACGTCGGGCCTGGGCTTGTCGGCCGCATCCATCCGCAATGTGATGGCGGATCTGGAGCAGATGGGCCTGTTGGAGGCACCCCATACCAGTGCCGGGCGCCTGCCGACCCATTTGGGCCTGCGCCTGTTCGTCGACGGCTTGCTGGAAGTCGGTCATCTGTCCATGGACGAGCGGCAAAAGATCCAGGAACAGATATCGGGCTCCGCCCATGACGTGGAAGACGTGCTGACCCAGGCGTCATCGCTGTTGTCGGGCCTGTGCGGGGTCGCGGGCCTGGTGACCGCCGAGAAAACCGACATCGCCCTGAAACATATGGAGTTCGTGTCGCTGAGCCCGGGCAAGGCCCTGGTCATCATGGTCACCGAAAACGGCGATGTGGAGAACCGGGTCATCGAAGTCCCTGCCGGCATGCCGCCATCGACCCTGATGGAAGCGACCAATTATGTGAATGCGCGATTGCGGGGCCAAACCTTGGACGAAGCCCGCGACCGGATCATGACCGAGATCGAGGGCCAGCGTGCCGAGCTGGACACCTTGTCGGCCCACATTGTGGAAGAGGGTCTGGGCACCTGGAGCGGCTCGGACACCACCACCGCTCCCGTGCCGCAGCTCATTGTGCGGGGCCGCGCCAATCTTCTGGACAATGTGTCGATTTCCGAGGATCTGGAGCGCATTCGCATGCTGTTCGAAGATCTGGAGACGAAAAACGAACTGATCCAATTGCTGCAGCTTGCCAAGGACGCCGAGGGTGTGCGCATATTCATCGGCGCTGAAAACAAGCTCTTCAGCCTGTCCGGCTCATCGGTGATCGCTGCCCCCTATATGAACAATTCACAAAAAGTCGTGGGCGTGATCGGTGTGATCGGCCCGACGCGCTTAAACTATGCCCGGGTGATCCCCATGGTGGACTACACCGCCAAATTGATCAGCCGGGTGATCAAATAAAGAACCGCATAATCCGAAGGCGAGATATCCCGACCCCCATGAGCGAACAGGACATTCCCCCCA
>JANQMY010000571.1 GCA_028279895.1 Alphaproteobacteria bacterium | reverse complement strand
GGCCAATCAACCTGCACGATCCCGGCTTTCAGCGCCAAGCGGAAGCCTATATTTGGCCGGACCAAACCGACCGGCTGGAACGGTTCCGTGCCGCCGCGGAAATCACCCGCTCCGTCGGTATCTCGGTCGATCTGGCCGATGCAGTGTCCTGGCTGAAGGAAACGCTCCGCATGCCACCGCCAACCGGTGTGCGCGTCGTGTTTCATTCGATTTTCTGGCAATACCTGCCAACCGAGGGAAAAGCCAACATTGTCGCCGCCCTTGAGGCGGCGGGCGAGACCGCCACTCGACAGTCGCCCCTCGCCTGGCTGCGAATGGAGCCCGATCAGTCCATCGGTTATCCCGCGCTGGACCTGACGCTTTGGCCAGGCGGCACGACACAGCGCTTGGCCACCGGGCACCCCCATGGCGCCTGGGTGAAATGGGGAAGCGCCGCTCCTTAAGCAGGACCATCCGCTTCGCCGGTCACTTCTGTACACGGATGGGTGAGATCACGGTGGATTGACCCCACCGGCATGCCGCACTGCGCTAAGGAACAAACTCGTCTCCTAGGATTCACAGTTGATCGCGCTCTAGCAGGTTGACCCGATGCGTTTGCTTTCCGTTTCCGCGTTGCTTTCGGTTTTACTGTTGTGGTCTCTGGCGCCCCTGTCGGCCCAAGACGAGGACGCCAAAATTGCCGCTCAAAGCTACGACCTCCTTTTCGGTCGCAATACCGATTTCGACGCAGCCCTAGAGGCTTTGGTCGAACGCGGCGAAAAAGACGTGGTGCCGGCCATCATCATCGCCATGCGCTACCGGCAGGATTACGGCCAGCGGGCCCTTAGGCGCGCGTTCGAAAAACTCACCGGGACGGCCGTACGAGATTGGTACGACGCCGCCCTGTGGCAGCAGGCCCATCCGGAGGTGACGCCCCATCCGAGCTTTCGGGATTTAAAACTTCTCATCTTCACGACACTCGACCCGCGTTTTGAGCGCTTTCTCGGCGGCGACCGGTCGCAGCGGGAAAACATGGATATCCGATTGGAAGAGATCATGTGGGGCGGCGTGCAGGTTGACGGCATTCCCGCCCTCGACAATCCGGCGCTGATCGGCGGGTCCGAGGCGGATTACCTCAAGGGCAGCGATTTGGTGTTCGGCGTGGAAATCAACGGCGATGCCCGCGCCTATCCGCTGCGCATCATGGGCTGGCATGAAATGTTCAACGATGTCATCGGGGGCACCCCGGTTTCGCTGGCCTATTGCACACTGTGCGGTGCAGGCATTCTGTACGAGACCACGGTGGAAGGATATGACGTGCCCTTCACCTTCGGATCGTCCGGGTTTCTCTACCGGTCCAACAAGCTCATGTATGACCGGCAAACGGACAGTCTGTGGAACCAATACACCGGCGAACCGGTGACGGGCCCCCTGCGCGGGGCGGGCATAAAGCTTAAAATACTGCCGGTCACCATCACCACCTGGACGACGTGGTATGCCGAACATCCGGACAGCAAAGTACTCTCACTCGATACCGGCCACCGGCGCGACTACGGCTCCGGTGTGGTTTATGCGGACTATTTTGCCAGTGACGAGTTGATGTTTCCGGCGCTGGTCGGCGACGAAAGCGTGGTGAAACGCAAGGATTTGGTGTTCGGCATGCGCGAATTCGGTGGCGCCAAAGCCTGGCCGCTTTCCGCCTTCGAAGGCGGTGCGGTCATCAATGACCGGGTCGGCACAAAAGAGGTGGTGCTGGTGGGCAATGCCGCGACCCGCACGGTGCGCGCCTATTATCGCGAGGGGCAGACCTTCGAGCGCACGCCGGATCCGGGCGTCATCGCCGACCAAAAGGGCGCCCTCTGGACGGTAAACGAACAAGTGTTGACCGCCCCTAACGGAACGACGCGCGCGCGTGCGCCCGGCCATATCGCCTATTGGTTCGGCTGGAACAGCTTTGTTGGGGTCCGCAGCGAGCTTTACACCGCCGGCCAATAGCGGCTCTTGCCGTTTGGCCTTTGGCAAAATCCCCGTTACGCTGAGTCGCTTTCTTCTACGAACCACAGCATGGGGACGGTATGCGCATCAAACTCTTGGCTTTTCTGTTCCTGTTGGCCAGCGGCCTTCATGCCCAGGCCGATTCCCTGAAAGAGGCTGTGTCGGCAGACTACGCCTATCTCGAAGCGCTGTACCAGTACCTTCATGCCAACCCCGAATTATCTTTCAAAGAAGAGAAAACGGCCGCCCGGCTGGTCAAGGAAATGAAAGAGCTGGGGTTTGAGGTCACCGAAAAAGTGGGCGGGCACGGTTTTGTGTCCGTCATGAAAAACGGCGACGGGCCTACCGTCATGGTACGGACGGATCTGGACGCCCTTCCCGTGGAAGAAAGAACCGGCCTGCCCTATGCCTCTACCGTTAAATCCGTGGAACAGACCGGACAAGAAGTCTCCGTCATGCATGCCTGCGGTCATGACGTACACATGACCGTCTTTACCGGTACGGCACGGCGCTTGGTGGCGATGAAAAATCAATGGCAAGGCACGCTGGTGATGATCGGCCAGCCCGCGGAGGAGCGCGGCGCAGGCGCGGCCGCCATGTTGAAAGACGGCCTGTTCACCCGCTTCCCCCGGCCCGACTATAATCTCGCCTGGCATGTGAATCCCAGCCTGCCGGCCGGCATGGTGAGTTACGTGCCTGAATTTTCTTACGCCAATGTGGATTCCGTCGACATCAAGGTGAAAGGCATTGGCGGCCATGGCGCTTATCCGCACACGACCAAAGACCCCGTGGTGATCGGTGCACAGATCGTTCTGGCGCTGCAAACCATCGCCTCACGTGAGATTGCGGCACAAGTGCCGGTCGTCGTCACCGTGGGGGCGTTCAATGCGGGCGCGAAGCACAATGTGATCTCTGACGGGGCACACCTGCAACTTACCGTGCGCACCTATGCGGACGAGACCCGCGACCAAGTGTTAGCGGCCATTGAGCGCATCGCCCACAACACGGCGCGGGTGGCCGGCCTGCCCGAGGACATGCTGCCGGAAGTGATTCTCAAGAATGAGTACACGCCCGCGGGCTATAACAATCCGGAACTGACCGCGCGCATCGCAACCTTGCTCAAAGACAAGCTGGGCGACGACAATGTGGTGCGTGGCCAGCCCGTGATGGGGGGTGAAGATTTTGCGCGCTATGGCCGGGAGGAACCGCGCATTCCAAGCCTAATGCTGTCGCTGGGCACCGTTTCTGAGGAAAAATATGCCGCGTTCCTAAAAGGCGATCTGCGCCTGCCCTCGCTTCACTCGTCGCTCTATGCGCCGGACCCGCAGCCCTCCATCACGACCGGTGTTTACGCCATGACCCACGCGGTGCTGGATCTTATGGGCGAATAGCGCGCCCGGCCTTACCGGAGAATGGCCAAAAGCCGGCCCAGATTGAGAACGCGCATAGCGGCGCTGGCCACATAGGTCAGCGCACAGGCCGTCAAGATGGACTGGGCGGCCGACTGATCTTGCGGCGCGATGTATCCTCCGCCTGCGAGGACCGGCAGCGCTTTGTTGAAGCTCGCGTCGAATTCCACGGGCAAAGTGACCAGATGCACGATCACCTCGATAAACCCGAACAGGATGAGCGCGGCAATACCCAAGAGCAACAGTTTGGGCGAGATCAAAAAACCGACGACGGACAATATGATCGAGACCACTGCGCCCAAACGGTCGGCCACGACCGCCGACATCACCAAGCGTTGACGCGCCCGCAACGGCTTATAGCGATCGCGGTCTTGGATGGCATGGCCCACCTCGTGCGCGGCGACGACCAATGCGGTGACCGAACGGCCATGCAGATAGTCTGGCGATAAACGCACCGCCTTGCCTTCCGGATCGTAGTGATCGGCCCCGCCGGGTGCCGGTTCCACGCGCACCTCCCGCAGACCGAAACGGTCGAGCAAATGGCGCGCTAATTCCCCGCCCGTCCCTTCCAAATCAGGACGGTCTTGAGCATGGGCGCGAAGCACCTGGCGCACCCAGAGCTGCGGCCCAAACACGATGGCTAAAAACAACACACCACCGATGATCCAGATCATTATCTTTCCTTACGGAAAAATGCCCGGCCACCCGCTCCCCCTTCCCGAGGACATGGTTCGCGGGAAGGGGGAGCGGAACGGCTGAGCTCTAACTCATCACGCCGCGTCGGCCATATTGCGCAGCTGGTCCATATACTTGACCCGCTCGTCCAATGTTTGTCCGGCCAGGTTCACATTCAAGCTGGTCACACCGGAGTCTTTCAGGGCACTGATGCGATCGCGGACAAAGCCTTCCGGCCCCACCAGCGTGGTTTGCTCGATAAAGGACTCGGGAATGGCCGCCGCCGCCTCGGTCTTTTTGCCGTCCAAGAAGAGGTCTTGGATCTCCTTGGCTTCCTTTTCATAGTCGTAGCTCGCAAACACCGTGTTGTAGAAATTCTTGCTGCGCGCGCCCATACCGCCCACATAGAGCGCCGTCATGGGGCGGGTCAGATTGCGCAAATCTTCCAAGCCATCGCCGATGGCCACCATGCCGCCCGCATAGACGTCCAGCGGTGCCCGATTCGGATCGCGTTTAGCCGCCCCGGCTTTCAGCGCCTCGCCCCAATAGACATTGGCCTTGCCCGGCACGAACATGGTGGGCAGCCAGCCATCGGCCAATTCCGCCGTCATCTCCACGCTCTTTTGCGTGAGGGACGCCACGGTAATCGGAATCTCTTTGCGCGGCGGCACCGTGATCATTTTGAGGGGCTTACCAAGCCCCGTGCCCTGATCCTTGCCCAACGGCATGTTGTATTTCTTGCCGTGAAAATCGAGCCGCTCGCGCGCCCAAATCGTGCGGCAGATCTCTATGATTTCCCGAATGCGGGCAAGCGGCGCGTCATAGGGCACGCCGTGCCAACCTTCGATCACCTGCGGACCGGAAGCGCCGATACCCAGCATGGCGCGGCCCCCCGACAGATTGTCGAGACCTGCCGCCGTCATGGCGAGCAATGTGGGCGTACGCGAATAGATCGGCAGGATGCCGGAACCGATGGTCACCCGTTCCGTCTTCGCGGCGAGGAAGCCCATCATGCTGACCGCATCGAAACCATAGGCTTCAGCGACGAACACCGTATCGAGGCCCGCCTTTTCAAGCGCCACCACCTCTTCGACGGCGGCGTGGTAATCCCCGGCATAGTTTAAGAGCGTTGAGATTTTCATGAGCATTTCTCCTTATACTGATCTTTAAGGCGCAGCCTTAAAAGGCCGCGCAAACGCGTGTATCCACCCGCAATACCGATTGCTGTTCGAATCTGGTTTTGTAAGCGTCGATCACCTGTGTCATCGCTTGGTCGTCGCGGCGCCGTCGTTCATGGACGCGGATGACCACCTTTGACGGTTCCGATGCCGCGTGCCCGGTTTCCGGATTTCTCCAGAAACCATCTCCGTCAATCACCGTAAACCCCTCCGAAAAGGCAGGCACCAGAACGTCGGCGCGGAAGCCCTGCCAATCGTCTTCAGAAAGAGAGCCGGCGGGTCCGCTGAGGCCGAAATAAAGCGCTGTCTCCGTCATGGGGGTTCCGTTGCACCGCACATCCAAAAAGCGGGGGCCGTCGGCGCACCCCGCCAGGAAGAGAACAAGGGACATATGCATTATTGTTGATTTGACCATCGAATTCTTCCGTGACCCCCGGCGGAGACCCTAGGCCAGGGGCGGGCGCCTGACAATCGGGCGACGGCTTTGCAATTTCGCCCGCGCGTGTCGCACCCAGGCGACCGTTGCGGTAGGCTGAGCCCGTGCCCATATGGCGGCCACGCTTTGACTGGAAATGTGAGGTCCCCCCATGTCTCAACCCGTTTGCGCAATCATCGGTATCGGCCCCGGCAATGGCGAAGCCTTCGCCCGCAGATTTGCCGGCGAAGGCCATCAAGTGGCCTTGTTGTCCCGGAACGAAACCTATCTGAAGGAACTTGAGGGACAAATCCCCAATTCAAAAGCCTTTGCCTATGATGCCAGCGATGCCGCCAGCGCCGAAAAGGTCTTCCCGGCCATCGAAATCGCGATGGGGCCGGTCACAACCCTGCTGTACAATGCGGGGTCCGGCGTGTTCGGCAATATAGACGCCATCGACTTGGATGTTGTGGAAGCCGCGTGGCGGGTCAACGCCTATGGCTTGTTTGCTGCGGTTAAAGCCGTGCTGCCGCAGATGCGCGCCCAAGGCGGCGGCAACATCGTGATCACGGGGGCCACATCGGCCACCAAACACAGCCCGGGTTTTACGGCGTTCACTTCGGCCAAAGCCGCCCAACGCGCCATGGCCCAATCGCTCGCCAAACATTTGGGGCCCGAGAAGATCCACGTCGCTTATGTGATTGTGGACGGTGTGGTGGATCTGCCCCGCACGCGCGAGATGATCAAACAGCAGAACCAGGACGTGCCCGACGATTTCTTCTTGAAGCCCGACGACATTGCATCCGCCGTCTATTACCTCACCCAGCAGCCGCCATCCGCCTGGACGTTCGAGCTGGACGTGCGGCCGTTCGGAGAGAAATGGTAGCCGGCCAGTTCCTGTGAGGTCGGCAAACCCGGGTGGTGCCGGTTACAAAACCGCCGCGATCCAAAAGCACGCGGCCCCCGCACCGGCACCGATAGCCGGAACGGCAAACCAATAACGCATCGCCATGAACAGATAGAGAGTGGCGATGACAGGGGCGGCAAAGCGCAGCGCAATCGCTTCCTCCAAAAAGGTGGGAAACGCCAGCGCCAGGTACAGGTAGAGCAGCCCGAACCCCACTGCGCCCACACTGTGACTGAGGTTGAAGCCAATCCAGGCGCGCCACATGGTGGTGGCAGAGGTCAGCCCCAAGGGCGAAAGACGCATGGCGCTGACCACACTGGGGTCTTTCGGGGCCAAGCGCTGCGGCGTGATTTCGTCAAGCACCGTGTACAGACCATGCAGTGTCCCCAAAACGATAAAGGGCAGCGCGCCGAGTGCGAACAGTCCGGCACTCATACGTCTTCGTCACCCAGCCTGGTAATGTCTCGCCGCGCTTTGCGCAAGATGTCGCGCACTTGTTCGGCTGTTTCTTCA
>JANQMY010000555.1 GCA_028279895.1 Alphaproteobacteria bacterium | reverse complement strand
GCCGGCGTTAAGCGTGAAATTGTCCGACCCTGTCCCGAAGATCAAATTGCCGCCCAGGGTGACATTGGTGAGATCGAGCACGCCGCTTTCATCGCCGGCCTCCCAGTTCACATTATTGGTGACCGTGCCGCTGGTGAGCGTGATCGTATCCACATCCGCGCCAGCTTGGATCCAGCCGACCGTGGCCGTCCCGGCCAGGGTAATGATGTCGGCGCCAGAGAACGTTCTGACCTGCGTGCCGACGGCGCCGCTGTTGAGATTGATCGTATCGACGCCTTGGTCGCCTTCAACGCGCTGGCCGATCGTGCCGCCGGCCAGGGTGAAGGTGTCCGCGTCAGTGCCGTTATTCGCGCTTACGCCCAGGAATACATGGGCGCCGACATGGCCCGCGGTATGGGTGAAATTATCGGCGCCATGACCCATATGGATGCTGCCGCCCAGGGTAACGTTGGTGAGATCGAGCGTCACCGTCTCATCGCCGGCGCCCCAATTCACAAATCCGGTGACCGTGCCGCTGGTAAGGTTGATCACATCCACATCAGCGCCACCATCGATATCGCGGACGGTCGCCGTGCCGACCAAGTTGACCGTATCCGCGCCGCTATTGGCGAACACGGTACCGCCGATGGTGCCGCTGTTGAGATTGATCGTGTCGGCGAAATTACCGCCCCAGACGCGCCCATTAATCGTGCCGCCGTTAAGCGTGAATGTATTGCTGGCAGAGTCATTATTGTTGCCGATGCCGAGATAGACGTCGGCGCCAACGGTTCCGGCAACATGCGTGAAGTTATCCATGCCGCCGCCCATGAAAATGCTGCCGCCCAGCGTCACATTGGTCAGGTCAAGCGTATAGGTTTCATCGCCATGGCCCCAGTTCACATTGCCGGTGACTGTGCCGCTGTCGAGGTTGATCACATCCACATCCGCGCCGCCATCGATCGCGAAGACGGTGGCGTTGCCCGCCAGATTGATGGTGTCGGCGCCGTTAAAGCCGTTAACGGTGGAGCCGACCGAACCGCCATTAAGATTTATGGTGTCGGCCTGGCTCCCGCCATCGATGCGCTGGCCGATCGCGCCGCCGGCGAGCGTGAAAATATTGCTTGCGGTGTCATTATTGGCGCTGGACCCCAGAATAACACTCGCACCCACATTGCCCGCATTGAGCCTGAAATTGTCGGCGCCGGTCCCCATGACGATGTTGCCGCCCAGCGTCACATTGGTCAGGTCGAGCGTCACCGTCTCATCGCCCGCGCCCCAGTCCACATCAGTGCTGACCGTGCCGCTGGTCAAATTGATCGTGTCGACTCCGCCGTTCCCGTAAATACGGTACACTGTCGCTGTGCCGGCCAGATTGATCGTGTCGTCGCCGTCATTAGCCCTGACCTCAAAGACGCTTCCACTGTTCAGATTGATCGCATCAGCGAAATTGCCGCCCTCGATGCGCAAGTTGATCGTACCACCGTCGAGCGTGAAGGTGTTGCCCGCCGTGTCACTATTGACGCCGGTTCCAAGAACCACGCTTTGGCCAACCGTGCCGCCGGTCAGCGCGAAAGTGTCCATGCCGTTCCCGAAAAAGAGCGAGCCATTTACCGTGACATTGGTGAGGTCGAGCGTCTGGCCTTCGTCGCCGGCGCCCCAGTTCACATTGGTGACCGTGCCGTTAGTCAGGTTGATCGTATCGACATCATCTTCGCCGTCAATCACGGACACCTCGGCGCCGTTAATCAGATTGATGGTGTCTGTCCCCGTATCGCCCCGCACGGTAACGGTCGGCGCCGTTATGCCGTCGAGGGTGATCGTGTCATTGCCGCCAAGGCCATCGACAATCGTCAAGGCCGGCGTGTTGGCCAGGTCGCAAATGATGACATCATTACCGGCCGTGCCCGTATCGGACGGGGTGCAGGCGGCAAGCGCCGAACGGGGCGCGATAATGGCAAGTCCCCCCGCGATGGCCGCCACGGCTGAAACCGACGCCAGTGAAACGCAATTGCTATCCGCTACAGAACGGGACTGTGCGCAGCTGCCGGAAACGACCTCTGCGGAAAACGGCGCAAAGCTCACAACATCTCTGCCGCGCTTTGCGATACGTCCGCCGCAAGAATAGGTAAAGACGCGACGCAGGGCACGGCCCAACCAAGGCTGTTTTTGTTCCCAAACCTCTGTATTTTCCAGGGTACCAGAATCAGTGGTGCAGCGTTTTACATTTGCATCGCCGAGCATCATTCCCCTTCCGAGAGAAGTTAGAAGTTCGGGGAATGGTTGGCGGAATGGTCAAACTTAATTGCTAATTTTATAAATCAATCGGCTCCAGAACCGACCAAAGCAGTTCATCCACAGCACATGCCGGCAAATAAACCGGCTGTACGCCGCTTAATCTGCATACACATCATTGCATCCATTTTGGATCATTTCGTTACTGGGGAAGAGACACACCGACGCTTAGGCAGCATAATGCCCGGCCGAATCACGCCGACTTCAAAACAAGACGTCTGATCACAGAACAGACAACGTTTGCAAACCAGAGCGTGTCGACACTGAACCCGCTTGCGGACGAACATCTCTTGTCATTCCGCGCAGTGCAGCAAAAAATGTTGCAACGCAGACGCGGGACAATAATGAGAAGGTGCTCATTTTCAACGGCCCCCAAGTCAGTCAAAAATTCATCCGTGTGGATTGTACTGTACCGGCCGGCAAGATCGCCGCATACTGTATTTCCCTGCGACTCACTGCACCCATAGCTTGGGACAACGGAATTGATGGCTAGAAAGCTCCGAGGCTTGCTCGAAAACTACGTTTCTCACCCAGACACATTCGTTGATGCCGCGAACAGATATACCTTGATTTCGGGCACTGTTACGTTTTCTACTTCCAGCCTTCTTTTGCTTTTCGCTGAGCCGTTTCTCGCACCATTTTTCTTGTATCAAGCAGGCCTTGGTATTTTGGTTTTCATAAAACCGGCCCTAAGAGGCATCGTAAAACGTGAAACGCGGCTCCCAGTTGCAGCATTTTGTTTTGTAACGCCGCTCATTTTTTGGCTTCTCATCGGCTCACAGGCAAGCCTTCCCCTCTACATAATTGCGGCAACTGCGTCCGGCATGCCATTTTTTCGATGGCAAAATATGGGGTCGATTGCACTCGTTTGTTGCGCCGCATTGGCCGCCTTTGCCGTCTGCTCTGTCTGGCACCCCACTCCGCTCATTACCGTTCCGGCTGGGTACGAGGACTACACCCAATTTGTCATCAACGGATATTTGGTCGGGCTTATGTTCTTATCCGTATCGCTCATAAGCGGTGCATTCAACGCATCCGAGAGCCGCTTCCGGGCTTTAAGAAACAGGCTTATGGTCGAACGTGACCGCGCCAGAGAAGCCTCCCGCGCCCGCGAAGAATTTTTGGCCATGATTAGCCATGAATTCAGGACACCGCTTTCGACACTGATCACCGCGACCAAGGTGTTGGGCAAGCGGGCAAACATGCAGCACCTTAGAAGTGAGTTGCGCGCCATTGAGGCCTCTTCGGAATCCATTCTCCTCTTTTTTCAGAACGCGCTTGATCATGCGCAATACAGTTCGGGACAATTCGTCCCTAAGCTTGAGCATGTCGATTTGAATGAGACCGCACGACATGTGGTAAGCATGCTGTCAAGCGGCATCGCAAAGAAGTCGCTCAATGTCTCCATAACTCTATCCCCTTCATGTCCGGCGGTCATTGTGAGCGACGCTAATCTGATCCGGCAGCTCCTTCTTAACTTCGTGAACAATGCCTTAAAATATACGGATAAAGGCCACATTCGGATAAGGTTTGAAGCTACTCAATCAGAAACACAGCGGGGCTTGCGCATAGAGGTCGAAGATACTGGCGTGGGCATCTCACCCGACCAAAAAGAGCAATTGTTTGATCCGTTCATTCGGAAATCTGAACCTTCCCGTGGCATTGAGGGGATCGGCCTTGGCCTTGCCATATGCAAACGCATTGTCGAAACCCTTGGCGGAGATATCGGTGTTGAAAGCACCTTGGGATCTGGCTCCCTGTTTTGGGCTCAGATTCCGCTTGTTGATATTGACGAAAGCCTGCAAGCTTCATCTCAGTCTTCAGACGAATGCCTCACTGGGTTCAAATTGCTGTTGGTCGAAGACCATGAATTCAACAGGCGCATTTTAAAGGAACTGTTTGAAAATGAAGGCATGATCGTAACCGATGTTGATGATCCGCATACTGCGATGGCAACCATCGCACGCACCGACTTCGATGTAATTGTTACAGATCTTTTCTTGCGCCAGGCATCGGGCGTAGATCTCGCTCAACGCATTCGAAAACATCATGGCCGCATTCCCATTATCGCACTAAGCGCAAGCGCCCGCGAGAAAGACCGCGCCGACAGCTTGGCGGCAGGCATTGACCACGTACTCACCAAACCACTCTCCATTCCTGAATTCCGCAGTGCTGTCACACAGTCGAAAGAGAAAAGGCAAGCTGAAGAGAAAACTGCCTAAAGCGGGAAACCCGCTTATGTCTCGATCCGCTGACACACGCTGCCATATAACTCATCTGTATAGTGAGTATTTGAAATTCTGTCAGCACAACAGTGATTCAAATGTAACATATTGTTTACTTCTGTAATCTAACTGTTAAACCCTATATGGTGGCGCGGAAATTTTGGCTGATGACAGAAGGAACTCAGATGTCACCAAGATTATCACTGTCGACAATCCAAGCCTTACAAAATGCTGAAAACGGAGATCCATCAAAACCACGAAAGCAGGAAAAAAGCGAGCAGCTCGAAAGACGAAGCTATCCGCGTTTCAATTTCGGGATTCCCGTCCGATTTGTCTGCACCGACGGCACCGATCATCAAGGTGAACTTTTAAACATATCCAGATCCAGTCTTGCTCTGACAAGTGGAGCGCTTCCGGCGAAGGGAAGTTTCATCACGCTCCATATTGACGAACAATGTAGCTACGAAGGTCATGTGGTTCGCCTTTTTGACACTGGGTTTGCTCTGAAACTGCGCACTGAACGTGGACGGAACGGGCGCCCGATCGAAATCCGGCAACAATCCAAGAATGCGCGAAACAAGTCGCAACTGCAGGTCCCCACGAGTTTACGAAAACGAACGGCAAAGGTTCGGCGGCCGGGCGGCGTTATCGCGAAATGCCAAGTCACCCGTTTCTCTTTTGATCGACTGAGCGTGAACATGGAAGACCCGCCCCAATACGGAGAAATGGTGCAAGTCGGCTTGACACGCGGTCACATATCCAAATCAAAAGGACGGAATATCGAGATCGAGTTGTCGGCCTCACCCGAAACGCGATCCGTCAACTAGAGCCGTTTTGATTTTAATTGAAACACAAAACGGCTCCAGACTTTTTGTTGATGCGCTTTAAGTCTGCAGTGCCGACGGTGTGACATCATCCCTTGTGATGAGGAAACACCGCCGGCACCATCAAAAAATTGGTGACTAGCGCCCCCACTCGTCCGAGGGGGATCGCATATGGAGGAGTACCCCTCTTGCGCTCATCCCGGTCGCCATTCAGCGAACCGGGATCTTGGGAGAATACATTAAGATTCCTGCTGGAGTTTATGCTCGTGCTGGCCAAAGGCCAGACACGGGCGCAGGAATGAGCGGAACACCATAGCGTTTCCAGGTGAAGTGTAGAACGGTTCACCGTCCGGAAACGCGCTAAAACAAAGACTTAGGGCACTTTTGCGATTCTATGAAAATCAAAAGTGCCCTAGATCGCCCTGAAGAACGCTATATGCGATTGCCCTGCCACTCATGCGGAGAGGGATTTCTTAAGCCTAAGCCGACGGGCCTGTCATTCGGTGACGCCAAAGCGTTCGGCAAGCAAGTTGAGTTTTTGCAGCGCCGTTACTGCATCTTCTTCATCCACCGCCTTCTCCGCTTGCGAGACAAGTTCAACTAAGTTCGTGTCTTTTATCAGCAAAGCTGAGCCCTTTATTGAATGTAACGTCTTTAGGGCCGCAACATAGTCACTCTGGAGCAACTGTTCTTGAGCTTCTTTTGTCAGCTCTGCATTAGCCTGCATAAAGAGGGCTGCATATTTTTCTGTTTCCATTGATACTGACCACTTACCTGTTTTTTTCAAGCAAAGCGCACACCACTAGAGACTAAGACGGCAAAACCTACGTCTTTATTCCAAAAACGTAATCTTTCAGGCTTTTTCAGATGATGCACTTTCTTTAGCTTAACGCCGAACCACAATTTGTCTGTGATCCCTCATTTTGGTCATTGTTTTATCTCATCCGCCAACAAATCATACTCAAATATGGTCCAAAATAGACCTAGTCTAAACACCTCTGTTTGTAAGGCCTTCTGTATAAGGATCACATTTGCAAGGCCGCACGACTCCAAACTGGATCATATGCTTCCAAAGAATTAACGGTTTAGCCGCGCGTTGCGTGCATTCTTTGCGTGAATTTGATCAACTGTCTAGCGAGCCAACCGTTTTGCGTAATCTACTGAACCATAGAATCCTAGACCGCTGGGCACCTAGACCAAAAGTATATAGCAGGCAGCAAACCGGAGGGGCCAATTCCGAATACGGCGTTGGGGCGCGCGGCGGCATCCTGGGACGACCATGCGTTCTGTTGGTATCCCAGGTGCCGCTACTCACACATGAGGGTCACCAAAACCCACAGCTTGCTGAGTTCCAACAATCAAATGCAAACCAAGACAGTTTTCGAATGACCAGCCCACTATCGTTCGAAAACCAACGGCGAGTGCGTTCTTTTCCGCCCAGTCTTGGATTTGCGTCGGCCATGGCGTTGTTTGTTTTCGCTGTCGTTTCGATTCCGCGCCCCCTGGGCGGAAACAAATGCGTCATGGCCGATCGTTTTTCTGGAATATTTCTAGAGCGCGATCAGGCTAAACGTAGGCATGGCCATACCCTCGGTATCAAGAGGGCCGGATCACCGGCAAAACCTACTGATCGTGAGGTCCACGGGGAAATCCCAACAAACGCCAAGAATCACAGAGAAGGCGTCATGCCGGCAGTCGCTGCTTTTATCGCGGCGGCTGCCGGCAAATTTGCGGACGTTCAAAACTTACATTTTAGCTTTGGCGATAGTTCCCACCCAGCCGCTGTCGTCATTGAGACGGCCGTCGGCGGCAATTCGTCTGCCGCGGCCGTCAACCATTTCTCGTGCAGCGCAAGCCGATACACTACTCCTTACCGACGCAGGACAGGGTTCGCCGCCACCACTGAAAGCGTGGCGGGCAATACGGTGTGCGCGGCGCTATCTTCCGTTCTCGATACCGCCGCGCCGCCGTCCTCCCCATTCATGCAACCGCTCGGAATTCGCAACGCAACCGCAGCTTAACAAGAGTCAACAATTTGTCGGAGGGATAAACCACCAGTCTTTAACTACTATTTGTGACCTATCAGGTCTCCGATATGGGCGCGGACCTATTGGAGTATTTATGACAGACACGAGCTCAAACTCTGTGTACGGACTTAGAGGCGATGCTTCTCAGTTGATCAATAAATCTTCTTGGGACAATCACGATGCCCCAACGTTCGACCAAAGGCCAGCGCTCAGCGTATTACATTCGAGCGTACTTCCCCGCCGCAGTCTGAATAAGCCAAGGAAGCCCCCCCGCTTAACGTGGATCAAGCCTACTCTCTCCGCACACGCTATAAAGTGCGGTTACGACAATACTGAGACGCCCGCCATCTCGATCGACCATCTAGAATTTCCGAACGGGTCTAAGACCGCCGTACTCGGATCGTTCGGGGCCGGCAAGACCACATTACTTAAACTCCTTACGGGGGCGCATACTCCTTGCGAGGGTGTTGTTGAAATTGGCGGCATTCCTTTGCAGATACTTAGAAAGTTCGGCGGTGCCACTGGGATCGGATACATCCCCCAAAAAATTCGGCTAAATTCAGGCACTCTCCGCGAGATCCTCCTGCCATATGGCATGTCGCGGAGTGACGAATTGCTTTCCGAGGCCCTTGAATTTGCCGAATGCGGACATCTTTTGGCGGAACGTGCTGGTGGGCTAGATCAGCCTTTAGAAAACAATGAATGGCAGTTAACTGAAAGCGAGGTGCAACTCATCGGCTTGGCCCGGCTCTGGCTTGAAGATCCGGAAATCGTCATCCTGGATGAACCCTTTTCGGAGGTGGGGCAGTCAACTATCGCAAAGCTTCGGGAGAAGCTCATCGATTGGTGTCACCCAAAAACCCTCATCCTCGCAACCGATCAAAAACCGCTTCTTCGGTTGGCGACCACAGCGATCATTTTGTCAAAGGGACGTCTTGTTGCGGCAGGAAACATTGACTTGGTAACAGCGGCGCTATCTTCCGCAAAACTGAGGTACGCAAATGACTAAAACCGGAGTTCTCGAAGACGCACCTCTAGAAGACCAGGATGGCAGCTCCAGATCAGAAATGTATTATCTCGGTGTTTCTGCATTTGAAAGGGTATCCTGCGGAAAGCACCTCGTCCTAACAGGATTGCTTACAAGCTTCTTTGCAGGATGGTTTGCAATCGCTGCGCTCGAAGGCAATGTCAGTGGAACAGGGCATATCGTCTCCACAAACACCGGTCACGTCATAAGGGCGCATCAAGCCGGTAAACTGAACGAACTCTATGTCACCGAAGGGCAAGAGGTTCGGGCGGGGCAAATCCTCCTCAGTTTAGACGATCTTCGGATCAGGGCAGACTATGAAATTCTGCGGGGCAAGGAACTCGCCAACCGGGCTTCAATTTCGCGTCTTCGCGCCGAACTGCTCAATGAAGCATCACCTATATTCGATTCAGAAATCGTTGCGCACGATAGCGCCATAGCCGAGCGCGAGCAGAAACTTTTCGCCAAAAGAAAGCAAAACTATGCCGAGGCGATGATGAACTTCGATCTGCGTCTGGCATTCGCACAAAATACTATTCATTCGACACAACCTCACGCAAAGGGAGGGCTGATAAACGTCGTCAGTCAAATCCGTAAGAGTCAAGATGTGATCGACTTAGAAGAAGAACGGGCCAGATTCGTCACAGCACACCGAGAGGGCATCACCTCCCAATTAGGCCAACTATCGGCCGAACGACAATCTCTCATTGCAATGCTGGAGAAAAAGCGTAGTCAACTTTGGGGCTCCATCATTGTTTCTCCAGTCAGAGGTAGAATCAAAAACCTCCGCACAATGACATCTGGCACGGCAATCCAACCGTATCAGAAGGTCATGGAAATCGTTCCAATCGATCACTCTTTCATAATCGAGGCTCAGATCCCGTCTGATCAAATTCAATACATCTCACCCGACATGACAGCGAAGGTTAACCTCTATCCTCATGGCTGTGTGTTCTGGAAAAAAATAAACGGTAGTGTTTTGGGCATAGAAACGGGCTTGGCTGCACGTCCACGCCAACAAGGCTCATCGTTTCGCACAGTCAGAATTATTGCAAAGATGCCTCCTAGCAGTCAAAGCAAGACCGTCCCCCCTATCGAAACCGGCATGGTCGTGAACGTGGACATTCAAACCCCCAGAAAGACCGCAGTAAGCACACTCGTTAGACCATTCTCCATGAACCAAAAACTTTCGTGTTTCGGCTAAGGCCGCGGCCTTTCTTCAGCGATAACACGGCAACCAAATTTGTTAGGGAGATAAAAATGTCAGGAAACGGAAAATCCGCCCGTGCAGTCACCAACTTTGAAGATTACGTCGCTGTCCAACAGACGACGAAAAGTGCCGAAAACAGGAAACTATCCGATTTAGCTTGGTTCTTAAACGATCTAACTATTTCGCAATTGGCACCGCTACCTGTTTTGTACAAGAAGATTGAAGCACTTAGTCCAAGCCGGCACAGCCACCTTTCCTTGAAAAAAAGTGAACGTTACAAGTTTGCCAAAAACGCCGAGTACGTGCCGATCGTGGCAGATGAATTTTTTGCTGTACAGCACTGCTACCCGATCGTTTTTTCAATATCGGACCCGGCCTGCGCCGTCGCGCTGCTAGGAGGCGGAACCTGCCGGAATCAATTCGTTGACCGGCAAGGCCGCTGGCTAAAGGGCCTGCACGTTCCATTTTATGTTCAAAGGTATCCATTTATTTCTGCGCGAACGTTGTTCCCAGACCAAAACCACATTGCAATCGACAGGGCAGCCATCGATTTGGAAGAAAATGCCAAGCGGCCTCTGTACGTCGACGGTCATCCGACCGCGGTTGTTGAAGACGCTATAGAGTTTTGCCGGTGGTATTCAACGATGGAAAAGACAATGCTGGAGTTCTGTGCAGACCTTGAAGAAAAGGGACTACTGACGGAAGAGCATCAATTGTTGGACAGATATATGAAAAGTGGCCTTTCACTCTCAAGATTTCGCATTGTCGATGAAAAGAGGCTTATTCAACTTCCTTCAGACACCTACCTAAGATGGGGGCACAAGGGGTGGCTTCCCATGCTTCAGTCGCACTTGGTTTCGCTTGGTTGCTTAGAGATTTACTCAAAAGAAGTTTCGTAGGTGGAGGAAAACGGCACTGCAGCGCACTTGAATCAGTTGTCCAAGATAGCTGCCAGTTCCTCATACATTTCTCGAAGATAGGACCGCACCAGATCGGCCCCCTTTGCCGTGATAATAACCAATATCCGGCGAGCGTCCGTTTTGTCAGGTACTCTGGCGGCAAGTCCAAGTTCAATGAGTTCATCCAGCCTTCGCAAAGCAGTTGTGCCAGGTGCACCTGCATTTGCGCACAAGGCACTTACATTGATTTGTTTCTCGTCGACATAGGTATCGTAAAGATCAAGGAGCATTGAGAAGGCAGCATCGTCAACAAGTTTTCCTGGTAGAAACGAATTCCGTCGGTCGCGAAGGCGAAACATAACTTTTATGAGTAGACGGAAGATTCCAAGCTCCTCTGATGCTTTATTTGGCTTGGTGCCATCTGATTTTGTTTTACAAGTGGCGTCATCAGCGTAAACACCTTCGGATGGATAGACCACAGAATTCGCTTTTCGCCTGCCAGGCGTGTTTGTGTCTGAATCCTTTGTCGATTCCCATGCGTTCTTTTTGCCTTCCACAGACATTCACAACCCTAGATTTGAATTTTTAAGATTGGCGACACTGGTGTAAAAGCACACCGATGCAGCGCTGCTGTTGTGTCAAAAGTCTGCCGAAATAGAGCGGCAAAGAGGTTTACGAACGTCGAGTCTTTCAGTCATTTCAATATATCTTTTGTATCGAGAACATTGCACTTTTGATTCTGGTCCCTGCCCCTTCAGACACAATTGTGACCAATCATATTGTCCGTTTCGGTACATTCGCGGCGCATGCTCAATAAGATGGAATGAAGTTTCCTCACTCCCGATAGGCCATAGACACCACTTCCAGTGGTTCAACCTAATATCGCTGCGAGCAACTCTCTTCGCCGTCAAATCACTCTCGTTATTATAGAAAGCTCGATTCACGCACATGGAATCCGTGTTATCCTGACTCGCAAATGATTCTGTATGCCAACTGCAAACGGAACAAAGAGAGACTGGGGAAAGAAACGACAAGCGTGGGATCAAATGAACGAGCCGCAAGAGATCATAGTCGCGGATGATCATAAGTTCGTCCGCGAGCTTCTGTCTGATGTGGTTCAAAGGAAATGGCAATCCGCAACAGTCCATGAGGCTGAAGATTTCGACGCCCTTTTGGAGATCGTTCACAAGTGTTCTGCCGATCTTCTGATCATAGACTTCGCAATGCCGGGTGGTCACATCTTTGAAGCGCTCTCAGACCTGAAGAGCAAATGCTCCACCATCAAAATTGTTCTGTTCTCGGGAATGATGTCCGCACAGGACGTTGCGGCCACATTAGAAGCGGGCGCTGCTGCTTACGTTCCCAAATCCATGGGCATTGCCAGCTTAGGCCGCATCATCGACCTCGTCGTCCAAGGGGAAACTTATGTTCCAGCTGATGTCGTATCTGAACTTGCGAAAGAGATTTCGGCCGACAGCAACGGCAGCGAAAACACGATACATGGCGAATACGGACTAACAGACCGTGAAATGGTCTTGCTGAACGAGTTGGCGAAAGGGAAATCAAACAAAGTTATGGCGAGTGCCTTGGAACTATCGGAAAGCGCCATCAAACAAGCAGTTCGAAACCTCGTGCAGAAGCTTCATGCCAAAAACAGAACGGAAGCTGTTGCCTTAGCCGTACGCCTCGGCATTGTTGGCGAAGACATCGAAGACGATTGACTCAATTAATCCCAACATCAGTTGAAAAGGCGACAAACGACTCGATTAAGCTGTTTCGATAGGCTAGTTCGTTGTCCGATTTCATCTCACATACGGCTTCTTTGCCTTGCCCAACCTTATCGTTATTTACCTATTTTCGAGAAGAGTTTCAGCGATCGGCGGACAATTATCTCGCGGATGATGTTACCGCGTTTGATCGAGAACAAGCCATTGGTGGATAGAGATTCTTGCCCAAACGATCAAGATGGAGCCTCTAAAGCTGCAAGCTAGACGCCTGAGTATAGCATCGAACCACTTATTTTATCCGTTTTCCGGGAAAACTCTGTGTGCTTACTTGAGTTATATATAAAGAAATTCCATCAAATTTCTGCCACTAGAAAACGTATGGGCTGGCGCGTTACCCACCCGCACCAGGTCAGGAAGGACCCACGATCGTTCAGCGTCGATAGAGAAACATACAGAGACATAGCTAGTTTGACGATCTCTTAGTTCGAGAGAGAGGCTGTTGCTGCCTCCGCCCTACCAAGAGTTGACCACAAATCCGGGACGATTTCGCACAAGGTACAAATGCGACCATGCAGAGATTTAGCTTCATCTGCGTTCAAATCACCAAAAGCTAGATCGGAAAGCCAACTTCCGACGCTGTTGCACCAAGGGGTTTTATCTGAGTGCGCTGCAGATGCTGTCATTCCAACCAGAAATATACTATCGACTGTCAAATCATTTGCGCCCAGCCATTTCGAACGCCACGTAAGAGGCCTCAACTCTTCTGCTAGCGCTTCATTACGCGTAACAGCTGCAACGGTCGCAAGTCCGTATATCAGAGGGAAGGCTGAACAACTCGTGTCGCCGCGCTTCACATAATGATTTACGGAGCGAATTGCGACGGCTGCAAGCTCGGCCCATTTCTCCTTCAAATCAAACAACAAAGCAGAATTGATAAGCGCTGCGAACGAAGACTGGTCGATCGTTTTTGCACTTAAAGCTTCCTCGATTCCTTGGGCTATGTCCGGCGGCACATTCATAATACTAGGTGCGCCACCCTCAAGGGGGCCTGGAAGGTAGGGAAATGGAAACCGCATGTGTCGATAAAGACTGAACTTACCGTCATCACTCGTAAACTGTGACAGCTCGGTTCCCTTTAACTGCTCTGAATTGCGCTTGCATGCATTCAGCATTCTGCCGATGAACTCGGCTTTAAGCTGTTTTGCAGACATAAACTCTGGTGTCCACTTCGGTTCGAAACGAAGGTCGCAAAGCGATTGCAGGTAAAACCTATGCGCCCCCGTTGACATCGCCCACTCCGTCATTGGCTTGAGCCTGACGCGTCCCTTAATCATGCAGCGTTCTATCAATGACGCGTGCGCTATGCTTGCGAGTCTGCGCCAGTACGGTAGGGCGCTTTCTTTGAGACCAATCTCCGAGTGGCGCGCATCAGTCAACACTATTAGAGATGACAAAAGACTATATCGGCTCTCCTCTGCCTCCGGGTCATCGGCTTCGAGGCATTTCACCATCTCTACAAGGGACTCTTCAATGGACGGGTACTTTGGAAGATTTTCAATACCTACCTCGACCGCGCCGAGTTGCGATATCAAATCACCGCTAGTCGCCAAAAAATCCCAAACCCTTAGAATTACATCAGGCGGAATACCTCCTAGGTTTATTCTGTCAACAATCGATGGATGACTGGACAAAAGGAACGCACTTAATAGTCCGTAATCACCATAGTTCTCAGTCAGATCGGAAAGTCGCGCAGTAGCAACCTCTTCCGCATACTCAGCAAGCCTAAGATCCGGATCATACTCACCGACTAATAGACTGTAGTATCGACTGGAGCTTGGGATCAATCCGTCTACTGCGCTCGTCCCTTTCTCTATGTCCGAGAGGATTCCGTCACGCACACTCTTCGGAGTGTCCTGCAACAACTCAGATAGATCGTCAACTTCGTCATCATTCAATGGCCCTTGAGCCAATCTCTGCTTCCACTTGACTTTCCAGCGAAGCGGTATCGCATGTTGTTTAGTGACGGCATCAAAGTTGGCGAGGACTAGGTCGGAATCTGGCGATAGCATCCAAAGGTTGCTCAGAACGTACGCATTCCCTTTCTTCTCAAACCTCACAACGCCTAGATTTCTATCAACGAACGAAACCCTTACGTTGCGATTGTTTAGGTCGCGTATCGTTAGAGTCGGTTTTGCTTCCTTGTAGAGCCGGCGAATTGTTGCGTAGAACTTTCTTCTTTTCAGCTTGATGTCTGAACCAATTAATCCAAACTCCGGATCAATTTCAAAGCCGTATTCATTAAGAAACGACTTTCGTCTTAAAAGCGCGTCTCTCACACCTGGCGGGAAATGACTATTGAGTACCGTGGCGACTGCAGCACGTCTCTTTTCTCTGGAATTTCGACTAGCCAGCTTGCCCCTCCAGGAAATCGATTTGTGACACCTCGCTCAACCGAGATTCAATTTCGTCTATCAGCTGCTGATAGACATTCGGTTCTCTTCGCTTAAGATCTGCCAGCAGGGTTTGTTCCAACCAGAGCCAATAGCGGCCAACGGTTTCAACATCTGCTTCTTCTGGCAGTCGCAATAGCTTAAACAACTGTGCGAGCCTACCTCCATCAACAAAGTCTAGTGCCGATTTTTGAGAGAAGCTCTCCGTATACCCTCTTATGTCGAGAAGAGGCAACAGCCAATTTGATCGAGCCCGTGACGTATGACTGTCAATGTTTTGGTTCCATTGCGCGAGCAAAACTTCCGAGAACACGGTCTGAAACCTCATCAACCACGGCACCTCTTCGGGAAGATTAAGAGCGCCCGCCATCTTTATTTCGAGGCAAGATTCTCGAATCGCTCGCAATTCAGCCGTCTCGAAAACTTCGGACCCATCTAAGGTGGATTCGCTTAAGAACTGCTTTATCTCATCTTTCTCAACTGGAACGAACAAACACCCGCATCGCCTCAGCATCGTCCTCGTTTCCGCACGCTCTTCTAGACCAACGGTCCCTCTGGAAAACAGATAATCGAGCACATCAAGACTGGTAATCACCTGTACTTGTCTGCCTTCTACATCAAGATACGCATGCTGGTTGTAATAACGATCATCAACGATGATGGCGTCGGCTCGTTTTGCTGTTTCAAGGAGCGAATAGGTGGGATGGAGCGCGATGTCGTCGAGCCGACCGTCTTCATTCGACAGTCTGACCCCCAATTCGACTTTTCCGGTCTTTATTCCATTGGATAGGCTGACGCGTACTCCGTCAATCACTTGTCCTGAAAAAGATGCGAGACTGTCATACTTCAACAAGGCCTGAACTTCATTGCTCTCCGCCGACGAAATATGCGCCACAAAGCCTGCGGGTCTGAGTTTTTCAAGAACACCAAAGCGATTGAAATATGTCACTGCCAGCGTGTCCAGGTACAAATTCGCCCCATCTTCAAGATCAGGCTCGTCTGGCCAAGGGTCCTCGACGGAAGATAGAAAACTAAGTACCCGTTCGGATTCGCGCGCTGTCAACTGCCCCACTGATCTGAGCTTCCTGACCACCGCACTGCATCCACAGATTCGTGACGAGTACTTGGTGAGATCGACCTTTTGATCCAACAAAGAACCGACTTTGTGTACTGGACCAGGATGGACAACCACGCGCTGATCAGATTTGTCCGGGTTGACAATGCCGGCTTCGGAAATCATTGATGCCAATATTGGCCCCACTTCAGCCGACAAGTCGGTGTCACCAGTTTCTACTGCAACAAATTCGGTCAACAAACCTGCGTGTACAAGATCACGCAGAGTGTTTGCGTCACGAACTCTACTTGGTTGATGGAACTGAATACGTTGGTGCTCTTCAAAAAGCCATGCAATCGTTGTATGCGGGATAATGGTTTTTTCGAACTGTTCAATAACAGTGTCCAGGAGTCCTAAACCCCCGAGTGTCAAAACCGCTGATGCGTCTATACAAACTGATCCTGCATCGATAGTTACCGGCTCCCGCTTTGCGCTGTAAGTAAATAGATTGGTTCGGCGCCTAACATCCGCTTCCTGCTTATTTGCCATAAAGGGGAGCAAGAAAAAGTCGCCAAGCGTTTTGCCAAGTGACGCGGCAGCAACAAAGTATGGAATCTGACCAGACTGCACTAGCCTTAGCACCTCAGAGCGACGCTCTTCCCACTCAGGTTTTTCAGCCATTAGTTGCTTCAAAGCGATTTTCTTGACCGGCCCATTCGCAGGCGAATGTCTTACAGCACGCTCAAGCCAATCCTGAACTTCCGTCTCGGACTCCCAACCTTCTTGAACAGCTAATCCAAACGCGCCGATTAGAATGTCGGGGTCATCGTTAGCTTTCAGCGACGCTGCACGTACCAAATCTTTAGAACGGGCCAGCGATATAGAGCGCGCCAATTGTGCTGCCCTCAACAATTCGAGCGCCGACCGTCCCCCTCGATTTGTCCAGGTCTCCTCAACCAAACGGGCCAACTCTTCCCAATCGCCGGAAGTTATTATTACTTCTATTTCAAGCTCCCGAAGTTCCCGTCCATCATCGGTTTTTCGCAAATCTTCAATTTCTTTCTTCGGGCCAGAAACCTTACCTTG
The DNA here is from genome assembly GCA_028279895.1 of Alphaproteobacteria bacterium. Classification (GTDB taxonomy): domain Bacteria; phylum Pseudomonadota; class Alphaproteobacteria; order JANQMY01; family JANQMY01; genus JANQMY01. The sequence continues at coordinate 4,114 of JANQMY010000555.1, read as the reverse complement.
GTAGAAATTGGAAAGCGCCCACGATGACTTCAGAAAGCTCGATTGTTCGATGAACTCCGGTTGTTTCAACAACAGATTCACTACGTCGACGAATCTCCTCAGATTACTCAATGCAAGAACAACTCTCTCAGCAGACTCAACCGAGTTAACCCTTCGATGGAATTGGGCAGCATAATTGTACATCTGTGGCCAATCAGCCTTTTGCTGTAGAACGTCAACCAGCCTATCTAACGCTTCCAGTGACTGTTCGTCCGCGAATGCTCTCTGTGCGGACGCTACTGGATCAACGTCTCCCACATTATTTATGATTGCGCTAAGTCTCTGCTGGGTAACTTGATCAATGCCATCTTCAACCAGCAACGCTAAACGGCTTTCGGCATCCCCAACACGACCTGATTTAGCCAACATTTCGATTTCAATTGAAACGAGGGTTTGATTGTCAACAAACCTGCCTAATTGTTCTCGGTGTTGATCAATATATGCGATAACTTCATGCTCCGATTTCTGGGCGAACACCATCGCAAACCTAGCCATCGCAGCATCCAATGACTCTCCCGCAGTTTGAGCTGTCTGCCGACTGATTTCTTCGGAAACGGAATCCAGGTCGACTTGTAGTCCAAATTGTAATGCCAGATTGAGACGTCTCAATTTGTGCGATGGATCATTCATGCTGGCACTTAGGCTTTCGATCCCAGAAGCTCGTGTATCGGGACGACGAAGTTGAATCCAAAGCGCTCGATCTGATGCGTGGTTTGCATTCGCACTTAATCCAGCTTTCGAGAAGATCTCTGCGAGTTGAGCCAGCAGTGTTTGCGCTTTCTCAAGATCTCTTAACGCATCGTCTGTCGTCTCGAGAGGGAAACGACGGGCCATGAAGGGATTCTGTTGAATTACATAGGATCGCAATTCAGGATCAACTGCCTGAGCGACTAAAGCATTAGCTGCGGCTAAACCGAGTACTGGCGCTTGTGCAACCTCTTGAATAGTGATCGTAGACGCAGCGGCGTAAGCTTGGCTCCAGTCCTGTATCTCCATGCACTGAAGCAGATAGTTGCACCTACCATCATGATCCATATCTTCGTAGCTAATTTCTGCGCGCTCAAGCCATTCAAAACCCTCCTGAGCCCCTTTCTGCTTGATAACGACAAAAAAGGCAGCCGATCTCGAAGCTGGAGTGTCTAGCTTTGACAATGCATTGACACCTTCCTGCCATCCACCCATCTGTGCCTTGATAACGGCTTCTGCAATTTGCCACTCTTCGGACGCGCTACCGGCCGGATATTTGTAGAGCAAGTCCACCGAAACCCCGACATCTTGGTGCGCCAAAACTCGAGCACACCATGCGAGCGCGGTAGATTTTTTGGAAGGCTGACCAAATCTCAGGTCTCCCTCTATCAGCTTGCAGGCGAATTCCTTGGCAAATGCCGTCCCCTCAAACTCTTCGAGCCAACGATATCTTTTAAGCAAACCCACACATCGCTCAATCTCGGCATCAACAGCTTGTATTGATTGCGGTTGTATATCTGACGCCAAGCGCTCGAGATTTTTGCTGGCTTGCTCAAGCGTGTCTCTAATTTGGCCAAGCGCTACATATCCAAAATGCTTCTCAGTGAGGCCGCTGTGCCTGAGCGCTCTGCGCGTGATTTCTTCCCAGAAGAGCACAACAACGCGAAACAGGCCCTTTTCGCGGTGTTTTTCTGAGAGGCTGTGGACATGATCCTGTAATTTTGTGTCTCGGTCCGCAGTAGTTGCGATAACAAACACATCAAGTTTTGGCCTAAACTTGAGAGCCTCTTTCACTTCCGCGTCTATATCGTTAATGGTTAGTTTTTTTGGTGGCCAGCGCTTTTTCTTTTTGCACTGCGCGCCGTAGTGCCCAGAGCTGTTGTACAGGCCATAGATGTCTACGCCATTTTGCCTCTGACCCTGCCGACCGTAGCGTGTGGTATGAGGATCCTTCCATTCAATTTCAAAAAGATCCGCACAGAGGTCTTCAAAGTCTTCCCAGTTTCGCGGCGGCGGTAAATCTGATTCAGGTATTGATGGCATCTAGTATTCTGTCATGACATCCTAAAGAGAATCTCATAAGTATACTACCGACTCATTTTCAATACACGGTTGCGGCTTTCTATTGAGTAATGTGATTCAAAATAAGAGCGCTTGCTAATCCGCCGAGGACGGATTCTAAAGCCCTGAGGAAGTGTTGTTCCAGTTGCGCAGCTCGATGGATCGACGTGCTGCTAACCGGAACGTGCGGCCGTTCCTCGACTATCTTAGTCGGACATCAATGCGCGGCGGTCTCTCTGTTAGGAGAGACGCACGCGCATATATATACGTAGTATATATAGGGAACCCGCGAACCCGAACTAACGGTCTGACTTTCTTCACATATTGCGGCAAACTCGCTCGCGACCGCGATATCAACTTGTTGACTTTACAACGAAATCGCGGCGACACGCCCGCCCATGACCGGATATCTCGCGAGTATTTTGGAGCGGGTCCGATTAACTGCACCGAACGTACCGCTTCTCGAGATCGCTTAGATCCGCAGGCCATCTCCCCTTATTTGTTACCCTCTTTCCTTTTGCATACGGGCCACCTTGGACATCGAGGTACGGTTGCTTCGATGTACCGCCTGTTAGCTTCTTCTGCCTCAGCAAACGTTCAATTGTGCTAAGTAGGTCATCGCGCGTCTTCGAGTTCAACGGTTTTATCAATTCAAGACGCCGCGCGTAGATGCCAGTCGTCTCGCTCGTTTTCGTGAATGGGTAACCATCCTCTGCAGCGCGTTTAACGATTTCCACCAAAAGTTCATCTTCGCTATCTAGCGGCAAACGCGCTTTTTCATACTTATTTTGATAATCGATCAGCAGGCCGTGTTTCGTGCGGCAATAGATCCGCCGACGGCCGTCGTGCGGCGTGTTCGCTTTGGCTATGGCTCCGTACACAACTGAGCGATCTTTTAGCGGACCCAGCTCTGCATCCGAGATCGCGACCCAGATATCCTTGGCATCGTCTCTGTTTGCATACCAAGCAGTGAATACCCATCGGCTGTTGTCCACCCACGCGCCCGCCCCTCGCACTGAATGGAGCACTTCTTGCGTATCATGAGGCCCCATGTTGCCGCTGGGCTTTCGCATATGATGTGTGCAGATTATCGAAGCATTGAGGGCACGAGCAATACGATTAAGACCCTGCATAAACATACGCACCGCATCATTGTCATTCTGAACTTCACCAGCCAAAAAGGACGTGACCGGGTCCAGAATGATCAGGGCTAAGTTTGGCACCTCTTGTAGCTGTCGAATAAATTCAAAGTATTGAGGTGTGAAACTGGCAATACCCCGTTGATCTTTCTCTACAAGTATAAGCTGGCCGTCATATCTGTCCTCGATCGACTTCTCGGCGTCCAAATCTGCAAGGCAAACTACCTTCAGCTTATGTGTTCGACGATGCCTGGTTGGATCCAGATCCCAAAGTCGTCGCAACACCGCATCCTTTGTGTCCTCGGCGGTGATGAAAACGACAGCTCCGTTTGCAGCCACCTGGCCTCCTAAAATCGGTTCTGTAAACTCGGGTTCAGGAAATCCCGAGGATACTCGCAATGCCAACTCAAGGCATTTGTACGATTTTCCAAGTCCGCCGACTGCGGCGAACACGCCGGCTACACCTCTTGGCAAGCTGTCTCTTATCGTCCAGTCGATTGGCGGCTTTTCCCGATGCCACTCTACGGTATCCGTTCCCTTATCTAGGAGGCTATCAAACGGCATTGGCGGCCGGTGCTGGTGCGACGGTATTTGCTGGGGTGTTGGTAAGGGCACAACATTGTCGAACGCTGCGGCGGCAATCGCATCCACAGTTGGTCGTTGGGCGTAGCCCTTAACCAGAGCACCCTCAATCATTACCTTAACGTCGCGACGTGTGTCGTCGATCGTGAAACCTTCCAACGTCAGTTGGTCCGTCACACGATGAATCTCAGATTCTGAGTAGCCACGTCCCACCAGTGACGCAACAATGCGCAATACCGGATTGTGCCAATTGCCAGCACGAACGTCCGACTTCAGTGCATCGATATCAATGCGCGGACCGTGATATTCATTGGTCAAATCTAGCG
>JANQMY010000521.1 GCA_028279895.1 Alphaproteobacteria bacterium | reverse complement strand
GGGCCCGGCGATTACGCCAGGCCCTTAAACACTTTCGCTTAAAGCTACCGTTTATGCGGCGGATTCCGCTTCGCCACCGGTTGCTTCGGCCGTTTCCGCGGCCTCTGCCGGAATCTCTTCCGGTGCGGGCAGAGCCGCCGCTTCCTCGGCTTTGCGTTCGGCCAAGATCGCCTCGTCGCGATCGACAGCCACTTGCTTCATCCGGCTCAGCATGCCGCCTGTGCCCGCCGGAATGAGGCGGCCCACAATGACGTTTTCTTTCAAGCCGATAAGCTGATCGGCCTTGCCGTTGACGGCCGCTTCCGTGAGCACCCGCGTGGTTTCCTGGAACGACGCCGCTGAGATGAAGGACCGGGTCTGCAGGGATGCCTTGGTGATCCCCAACAGGACAGGTTCGCCCGAAGCCACTTTGTGACCTTCGCGCTCGGCCTTCTCGTTGATCTCTTCGAATTCGCTCTTGTCCACCTGTTCGCCGGCGATCAGCGTAGTTTCGCCGCCATCGACGATCTCCACTTTCTGTAGCATTTGGCGGACGATCACTTCGATGTGCTTGTCGTTGATCTTCACACCTTGCAGGCGGTAGACGTCCTGGATCTCATTGACCAGATAGGCGGCCAAGTCTTCCACGCCGTTAATGGCCAGGATGTCATGCGGTGCCGGATTGCCATCGAGCAGATATTCGCCTTTCTCGATGAAGTCGCCTTCCTGAACCGTCAGGTGCTTGCCCTTCGGGATCAGATATTCCACCGGCTCCGCATCTTCCTCCTGCGGACGGATCATGATGCGCCGCTTGTTCTTGTAATCGCGGCCATATTCCACGATCCCGCTGGCTTCCGCGATGATCGCGTGATCCTTCGGACGACGCGCTTCGAACAGTTCCGCCACCCGCGGCAGACCACCGGTGATGTCCCGCGTCCGGGCCCCTTCCGTCGGGATCCGGGCCAGCACGTCACCACTGTGCACTTCGGTGCCGTCTTCCACAGACAAGATCGCGTCCACCGACATAAGGTAACGCGCCTCTTTGCCGGTCGGCAGTTTCAGGATCTCGCCTTCGTCGTCGACCACCACCAAAGCCGGCCGCAAGTCGGCGCCTTTGGGGCTTGCCCGCCAATCGACAATCACCTTGCTCGAAATACCGGTGGCTTCGTCGGCAACTTCCTTGACCGACATGCCCTCGACCACATCTTCGAACTTCACCTTGCCGGAAACCTCGGTGATGATGGGCCGCGTATACGGGTCCCATTCACCAAGACGCTGGCCACGCTGCACCTCGGCACCGTCATCGACGCGGAGGCGCGTGCCATAGGCGACCTTGTTGGACGCTTGTTCCACACCATCCTTGTCGAGGATCAACACCTTGGTATTACGACCCATGACGATAAGCTGATCTTGGCTGTCCTTCACCACGTTGCGGTTTTCGATCTGCACCGTGCCGTCGTGACTTGCTTCAATGAAGCTTTCATCCGCGACCTGAGCGGTACCACCAATGTGGAACGTCCGCATGGTGAGCTGGGTACCCGGCTCGCCGATCGACTGTGCGGCGATAACGCCAACGGCTTCGCCCACATTCACGTCCGTGCCACGGGCCAAATCGCGTCCGTAACACTTACCGCAAACACCCGTTTTGGCTTCGCAGGTCAAAACCGACCGGATACGGATCTTCTGCACACCCGTATTGTCGATACGGTCGAGCTTGTCTTCGGAAATTTCGTTTCCGCGGGCAACCAAGATCTCACCCGTCGCCGGATCGATCACATCGTCCGCCGCCGTGCGGCCCAGGACCCGTTCGCTGAGCGGGCTCACAACCTCACCACCTTCGATCACGGCCGAAACGGTGATCCCACCGTCGGTGCCGCAATCCACCTCGTTGACGATGCAGTCTTGCGCCACGTCCACGAGGCGGCGGGTCAGATACCCGGAGTTCGCCGTTTTCAAGGCCGTGTCCGCCAGACCCTTCCGGGCGCCGTGCGTGGAGTTAAAGTCCTCCATCACAGACAGGCCTTCCTTGAAGTTCGAGATAATCGGGCTTTCGATAATCTCACCGGACGGCTTCGCCATCAGGCCCCGCATACCGGCCAATTGCTTCATCTGAGCCGGCGAACCGCGGGCCCCGGAGTGGGACATCATGTAAATGGAATTGACCTCTTTGACGCGGCCCGATTCCTCATCGATGCCGGTCGCCGAAATTTCATCCATCATCTCGTCAGCCACATTCTCCGTACACTTCGACCAGGCATCAACCACCTTATTATACTTCTCACCCTGGGTGATGAGGCCGTCGATATATTGCTGCTCGTATTCCTTCACCAAAGCCTGGGTTTCGTCCACCAGTTTCGTTTTGGTGTCGGGCACAACCATATCGTCCTTGCCGAAGGAAATGCCGGCGCGGCACGCATGGGAGAAGCCAAGCTGCATAATGTGGTCGCAGAAGATGACAGTCTCTTTCTGACCGCAGTGACGGTACACCACGTCGATCACCTGACTGATCTCTTTTTTCGTCAGCAAACGGTTGACCAAATCAAACGGCACGTTGGGATTGCGCGGCAACAGATTGGCCAGCAGCATGCGGCCCGGCGTGGCATCCACGATAACGTGCTTCGTATTGCCCTCTTCATCGACAGTTTGATAACGCGCTTTGATACGCGCATGCAGAGAGACGGTGCCAGCTTCCAGGGCATGCTCGATTTCGCCGATATTGGCGAAGACCATGCCTTCCCCGGGCTCGTTCTCTTTTTCGATGCTGAGGTAATAGATGCCCAACACAATGTCTTGGCTGGGCACGATGATCGGCTTCCCGTTCGCCGGCGACAGAATGTTATTGGTGGACATCATTAGCACACGGGCTTCGAGCTGAGCTTCCAAGCTCAACGGAACGTGCACCGCCATTTGGTCACCGTCAAAGTCCGCATTAAAGGCCGCGCAGACCAGCGGATGAAGCTGAATGGCCTTGCCTTCGATCAGCGTCGGCTCAAACGCCTGAATACCCAGGCGGTGCAACGTCGGCGCCCGGTTCAGCAGAACCGGATGCTCGCGAATGACCTGGTCGAGAATGTCCCAAACCTCAGGCCGCTCTTTTTCCACCAACTTCTTGGCTTGCTTCACCGTGCTGGCAAGCCCCTTCGCGTCGAGCCGCGAATAGATGAACGGCTTGAACAGTTCGAGCGCCATTTTCTTCGGCAAGCCGCATTGGTGCAGCTTGAGTTCCGGTCCCACCACAATCACGGAACGGCCGGAATAGTCGACGCGTTTTCCGAGCAGGTTTTGGCGGAAACGGCCCTGCTTACCTTTGAGCATATCCGCCAAAGATTTCAGCGGACGCTTGTTCGCGCCGGTGATCACCCGGCCGCGGCGGCCATTATCGAACAGCGCGTCGACGGATTCCTGAAGCATCCGTTTTTCGTTACGGATGATGATGTCCGGTGCGCGCAGTTCCATCAGCCGCTTCAAACGATTGTTCCGGTTGATCACCCGGCGATAGAGATCGTTCAAATCGGAGGTGGCGAAACGGCCGCCGTCCAACGGCACCAGCGGCCGCAGCTCCGGCGGAATGACCGGCACCACAGTGAGGATCATCCACTCCGGACGGTTGCCTGATTCAATGAACGCTTCCACCAACTTAAGGCGCTTGACCAGCTTCTTCGGCTTCAGCTCAGACGTGGTCTCAGCGATTTCCTGGCGGATCGATTCCTTGGTCGCTTCCAGATCCACGCTCATCAGCATGTCGCGAATGGCTTCCGCACCAATTCCGGCCGTGAAGCTGTCTTCGCCATACTCGTCCTGCGCCTGCATATATTCTTCTTCATTCAGAAGCTGGCGCTCTTTGAGCGGCGTCAAACCCGGTTCGACCACCACAAAATTCTCGAAATAGAGGATGCGCTCCAGGTCTTTGAGCGTCATGTCGAGCATCAACCCGATGCGCGACGGCAGCGACTTCATGAACCAAATATGCGCGACTGGAGAGGCCAGCTCGATGTGGCCCATACGGTCCCGGCGCACTTTACTGAGTGTCACCTCAACGCCGCATTTCTCGCAGACAATGCCGCGATACTTCATGCGCTTATATTTGCCGCAGAGACATTCATAATCCTTGATCGGACCGAAGATCCGGGCACAGAACAATCCGTCCCGCTCCGGCTTGAACGTCCGATAGTTGATCGTTTCCGGCTTTTTGATTTCGCCGTAAGACCAAGAGAGGATCCTATCCGGGCTCGCCAGCGAGATCTTGATTTGATCGAATTGCTGGCTTTGAGCGACCGGATTGAAAAGATTCATTACCTCTTGATTCATAGATCAAGTCTCCTTTGCGCGGGGGTAGCCGCGAACTGTGTGCACCCAGTGCATCACCCCCAATTTGAATTCTTGTGTGGAACCGCTTCGCATTACTGGTTGTTGGTCAGCTCCACGTTGAGGCCCAGCGACCGCATCTCTTTGACAAGCACATTGAAGCTTTCCGGAATACCCGCTTCGAACGTGTCGTCACCGCGAACGATGGCTTCGTAAACTTTTGTCCGGCCCGCAACGTCGTCAGACTTCACGGTCAGCATTTCCTGCAGCGTGTAGGCGGCGCCATAGGCTTCGAGCGCCCACACCTCCATCTCGCCGAAACGCTGGCCGCCGAATTGCGCCTTGCCGCCCAGTGGCTGCTGGGTCACAAGGCTGTACGGGCCAATGGACCGGGCGTGGATCTTGTCGTCCACCAGGTGATGCAGTTTCAGCATGTAGATGTAGCCGACCGTAACCGGACGATGGAACTCTTCGCCGGTCCGTCCGTCACGCAACGTTACCTGACCGGATTCGTGCAGCCCGGCATTGCGCAGCAGATCGACAATGTCGCCTTCATGCGCCCCGTCGAACACAGGCGTTGCGATGGGCACGCCCGGACGCAATTCCTCGCCGAGCTCGATCATCTCGGCCTCGTTCATATTCTCGATCACCTCCGCTTCCGGATACACCTCCTTCAGCTTGGTCTCGAGTAGCTGAACATTGCCGTCCGCCCGGACCTTGTCGACCATGTCGCCGATTTGACGTCCGAGCCCGTGGCACGCCCACCCCAGATGCGTCTCTAGGATCTGCCCCACATTCATGCGGCTTGGCACCCCAAGCGGATTCAGCACGATATCGACCGGCTTACCATCGTCCAAATGCGGCATGTCTTCGATCGGCGCGATCTTGGAGATCACACCCTTATTGCCGTGGCGGCCGGCCATCTTGTCGCCGGGCTGAAGCTTGCGTTTCACGGCCACGAAGACTTTGACCATCTTCATGACGCCCGGCGGCAGCTCGTCACCACGGCGCAGCTTCTCGACCTTGTCTTCGAAACGGGCCTCAAGACGCGCCTTGCCGTCGTCGAATTGCTTCTGCAACGCTTCGATTTCGCCTTGGGTCTTTTCGTTTTGCAGGCTGATTTGCCACCATTGACCGCGCGACAAGTCTTCCAACACGGCTTCCGTGACCTTCGAGCCTTCCGCCATGTCGTTGGGGCCGGACGCCACCGGCTTGTTGAGAAGCAGCTCCCGCAGCGTGCCGTAGACGTTACGTTCCAGGATCGCCAATTCCGCGTCTCGGTCCATGGCATAACGTTCGATTTCGTCGCGCTCGATCGCCAGGGCACGTTCGTCTTTGTCCACCCCGTGGCGGTTAAAGACCCGCACTTCAACCACCGTACCGGCAACGCCCGGCGGCAGTTTGAGCGAGGTGTCCCGCACATCGGACGCTTTTTCACCGAAGATCGCCCGCAGAAGCTTTTCCTCCGGCGTCATGGGGCTCTCGCCTTTCGGCGTGATCTTGCCTACCAGAATGTCGCCCGGATTGACTTCCGCACCGATATACACGATGCCCGCTTCGTCCAAATTCTTGAGCGCTTCTTCACCCACATTCGGAATGTCGCGGGTGATTTCTTCCGGACCAAGCTTTGTGTCCCGTGCCATCACCTCGAATTCTTCCAGATGGATCGAGGTAAAGACGTCGTCGCGCACGATCCGCTCGGAGATGAGGATCGAGTCTTCGAAATTGTAGCCGTTCCAAGGCATGAACGCGACCAGCACGTTCCGGCCGAGCGCCAACTCGCCTTGGTCCGTAGACGGACCGTCAGCGATAATCTCACCCGCCTTGATAATGTCGCCCACTTTCACAAGCGGCCGCTGATTAATGCAGGTGTTTTGATTGGAGC
>JANQMY010000488.1 GCA_028279895.1 Alphaproteobacteria bacterium | reverse complement strand
GTCGGTCAACGCCTTTCTGCTGTTAGGTATGGGCGGTGCCGTGGGCTTCTTATCCGGCCTGTTCGGCGTCGGCGGCGGCTTCCTCATGACGCCGCTCTTGATCTTCTCGGGCATTCCACCTGCCGTGGCGGTGGCCACCGAAGCCAATCAAATCGTGGCATCCTCCGTCTCCGGAGTACTCGCCCAATGGCGCCGTAAAGCGGTCGATTTCAAGATGGGCACCGTATTGCTGAGCGGCGGTGTGGCGGGCTCTGCCGTCGGCGTCTTCATCTTCAGCCGGCTGCGCGAACAAGGCCAAGTCGAACTGCTCATCTCGCTGTCCTATGTGGTGTTCCTGGGTACGGTCGGCTCTCTCATGCTTTATGAAAGTGTGCGGGCCTTGCGGCGCCACCGCGCGGGCATGCCACCTGCCCGCCGCAAGCCGGGTCAGCACAGCTGGATCCACGGCCTGCCCTTCAAGATGCGCTTCCGCCAATCCAAGCTGTATATCTCGGCCATTCCGCCAATCATGATTGGCTTTGCCGTCGGCATACTGGCAGCCATTATGGGTGTCGGCGGCGGTTTCATCATGGTGCCGGCCATGATCTATCTGCTCCGCATGCCGACCAACATCGTTATCGGCACATCTTTGTTTCAAATCATCTTCGTCACCGGCCTGGTGACCATCCTGCACTCGGTGAACAGCCAAACCGTCGATGTGGTGCTGGCCATTCTGCTGCTGACCGGCGGGGTGATCGGCGCCCAGATCGGCGTGCGTGTCGGGCACCGGCTGCGCGGTGAACAGCTGCGCGCGCTGCTGGCCTTGCTCGTGCTGGCGGTGTGCTTCCGTCTCGGATACGACCTGGTGGTAACACCCGCCGATGTCTTTTCCCTCGCACCGATCGGAGAAGGCTGATGCATCTTGCCCGCACTGTTGCCATGCTTCTGCTGATCGTCTTGACGGCGCTGCCGGGCGCGCGGGCGGACACGCTGGTCACCGACATTTCCGCCGACCGCGTGGCCATCAGCTCGATCTTCACCGGCGCTGAGTTGCTGCTTTACGGCACCATCGATCGAGATCCGTCGATCACAGGGCCGCGCTCGCGCAACGACATCGTCGTCATTTTGCGCGGGCCGACGGAAGAATTGGTGGTGCGCGAGAAAGAACGCACAGCGGGCATTTGGATCAACCGGCGTGCGGTGCAATTCGCGGCGGTACCGAGCTTTTACTTTCTGGCCTCGACGCGACGCTTGGAAGATATCGGCGAAGTTGCCGAACTGCGCGCTCGGGAAATCGGCATTCGCTATCTGCGAATGCGACCCAAGCGCAACACCAGTCCGGGCACCGCCACCGCCGCTGGCCTTGACGAGACAGCAGCCGGCAATCTCAACCGTTATCGCGCGGCGGTCATTCGCAACAAAACGCGCGACGGCCTCTATCGCGAGATCGAAGGGGCCAACGACGAAGGCGTGCGCTTCCGTGGCGGCAGCCTGTTCCGCGCGAAGCTGACCATTCCGGCCAATGTGCCTGTGGGCAATCATACCGCCGAAGTGCACCTGATGCGCGATGGAAAAATCATCAGTACAGCAACTAAAAATATCTTCATCCACAAAACGGGCATCGAACGCGGCATCTATCAATTCGCGCACCGCCAGCCTTTTTTATATGGCATTGCCGCCGTCCTCATCGCGCTCCTCGCGGGTTGGATCGCCTCCGCCGTCTTCCGCGAAGGTTGACATTCTTTGCTCGCTCCTAGAGCGAGCACGGCATCACCGGCCCACTCCCCCTCCCAACCACCCGGAACGGTACCCTGGCGGGCGGTTGGGAGGGGGAGTGGGCCTGGCCAAGCCAACATTATCAAGCCGCCCGGCCGCGTAAGCGGCGGCGGCTCATCGCATAGACCCGCCCCCGGCCCAGCATCCACGCTTGGAAGTGCCGGGGAAAATAGGGCTGCAAGGCCGGATCGAACACATCCAGCCCCCCGGTATAGGCGCCGAAGGTCGGCAGGATCATGCGCGCCCCATCGGTCATGAAACAGCGGCGGCGCATGGAGCGGCCGCGCACCCGCACCCGTGCACAGGGGTGAAAATGGCCCGCGACTTCCCCCTCGAAACCTTCATCGAGGGGCTCGTGCCGGAACGCCAGCGCGCCGATGGCGATTTCCTGCACCACGGAACCGCCGAAATGCGCCGGCGGTGCCGGATCGTGATTGCCTGCAACCCACAGCCATTCATGGCCCGTCGTCAGTTGACGGATGGTTTCCGCATCCTTCTCGGCGATCCGGTGTTCCGCGCGATCGTCGTGAAAGCTGTCGCCCAAGGCGATCACCCGGGCCGGCTGCAACCGCCCGCATACATCGGCCAGGCGGGCGAGCGTCGACCGGCTGTCATAGGGCGGCAAGAACTGCCCCTTTTCCGCAAAGAACGACCCTTTCTCAAAATGCAGGTCGGCCACGATCAACGTGGATTCTTCGGGCCAGAACAACGCGCCCGACCAATCGGGCATCACGCGGGCCCCATTGAGCTCAATCGTCGGCATTTCAAATACTGAAGCGTCCATGCACTGTATGTCTCTTGAAACCATCCCTCTCCCCCGGCCCAACCACCCGAACTAGGGTACCCTTGGGGTGGTTGGGCCGGGGGAGAGGGATGGCTTAGCAATCATTCAAGCCGCGTCGCTTCTTCGATCAGCGCTTCGGCGGCTTCCGCCAATAATACTTCCGCGACCTCGCCGTGAACGGATTCCTTGCCGATATCGAGCAGCACAGGCACCGCGAGCGGCGACACATGGTCGAGCTGTCGTACCACGATTCGGCCCTTGATCCGCTTCAGCAGCTGCCCCAGGCGAGCAATGTCGAGCAGGCCGGTCGCCGCATCCTGCTGGGTCGCCTGCATAAGAATGTGATCGGGCTCGTGATCGCGCAGCACGTCATAGATCAGGTCCGACGAGAAGGTCACTTGGCGTCCGGTCTTCTCCTGGCCGGGATACCGCTTTTCGATCAGTCCGGAAATGATCGCGCAATTGCGGAAGGTGCGTTTGAGCAGGTTGGAGTCCCCCAACCAAGCATCCAAATCGTCGCCCATCATGTCTTCGTCGAACAGCGCCGCCATATCGACCTGACCCAAATCCCGCGCCCCCCAGATGGCAAGCGCGTATTCCGACGCCACAAATCCCATGGGGGCCGCGCGCATGCGGTCCAGCCGCTTGGTCAGCAGCATGCCCAGCGATTGATGGGCCAAGCGCCCATCGAAGGGGTAACACACCATGTAATATTTGTCGGACCGGGGAAAACATTCCACCAACATTTGATCCGCCCTCGGAAGGATCGACCGCCATTGCTGGATCTGCAGCCATTCCGCCACCTGCGGCGGCAATGCGCCCCACGCTTTCGGGTCCGCCAGAATATGCCGAACACGGTCGGCGAGGTAAGTCGACAAGGGGAATTTGCCGCCCTGATAGGAAGGTACCATCGGCGTGTCGTCCCGCGTGCGGGTGACCACCGCTTCGGCTTCCGCGAGCCCCTCGAACCGCAAGATCTTGCCGGCGAACAAAAAGGTATCGCCCCAGGTAAGCTGCTCGATGAACCATTCTTCGATCTCGCCCAAAATGCGCCCGCCCCGCCCGGCGCGCCCCGCCGCCGTGACTTTTTTCACCAGGCGAATTTTGATTTTCGGCGTTTCCACGATGGTGCCTACATTTAGGCGGTATTGCTGGGCGACCCGGGGGCTTGCGGCATGATAGGTGCCGTCGGGCCGCCGCACCATGCGCGTGTAGCGGTCATAGGTGCGCAAGGCGTAGCCGCCGGTGGCAACAAAGTCGACCACGCGGTCGAAGGTTTCCCGCGGCAGGGTGGCATAGGGCGCGGCGGAGGTAACTTCTTTATACAGATTGTCCGGGTGGAAGGGGGCAGAGCACGCCACGCCCAGCACGTGTTGCGACAACACATCCAGTGCGCCCAACCGCCGGCCGCCGCCGTCCAGCACATTGTTGATGGCGGCTTCCCGCGCCGCTTCGCATTCCAACACTTCGAAGCGGTTGGCGGGCACCAACAGGGCTTGAGACGGCTCGTCCAGACGGTGATTGGCACGGCCGATGCGCTGCAGCAGGCGGCTCGCCCCTTTGGGAGCGCCAATATGGATCACCAGATCCACATCGCCCCAGTCGATCCCCAAATCGAGCGTGGAGGTACACACCACCGCCCGCAAGGACCCGGCCGACATGGCCGCTTCCACCTTCCGGCGCTGTTCCCGCGCCAACGATCCGTGATGGAGCGCAATGGGCAGATTGTCTTCGTTCACATGCCATAGCTGCTGGAAGATCATTTCTGCTTGGGCGCGTGTGTTCACGAAGACAAGTGTGGTGGTGCGCTCCTTGATGACGTCGTAAATTTCAGGCACCGCATGGCGCGCCATATGTCCGGACCAGGGGATGCGCTCCTCGGACGACAAGATCTTAACGTCGGGCTGCGCGCCCGCCTGCCCCATAACCAAATGGGCATGCTTTTCCTTTTTCGGGATCGCGCGCTCCAGAGACAGGGCGTAGACGGAGGATACGGTGGGCACCGGCGCCTCTTTGCTCGCCGGGGCGATCTTCTTTGCCGGCGGCGCATCTTGAGGCACCAGATAGCTGCGCAGGATGTCCGGTTCGGCCACCGTGGCGGAAAGACCGATCCGGCGGTAGCCGGGCGCAATGGCTTCCAGCCGCGCAAGGCCCAGCGACAACAGATCGCCGCGCTTGGTCGGCTGCAGCGCATGCAGCTCGTCCAGGATGACGCATTTCAAGCTTTTGAAAAACCGTTCCGCGTCCTTATAGGCGAGCAGCAAAGCGAGCTGTTCCGGCGTGGTGAGCAAAATGTCCGGCGGCTGACGAAGCTGGCGTTGGCGCCGGTTGGACGGCGTGTCGCCCGTGCGGGTTTCGATGGTCACCGGCAGGTCCATTTCTTGAACCGGCGTTTCCAGGTTGCGCGCAATGTCCACGGCCAGCGCTTTTAGGGGCGAGAGATAAAGCGTATGCAGACGCGGCGCCCGGGTGCCGGGCTTGCGCGGCCCCTTGGCCGCAAGGTCCACCAGGCTGGGCAAGAAGCCGGCCAGCGTTTTGCCGCCCCCGGTTGGGGCGATCAGCAAGGACGACTTGCCCGACTGGGCCGCGTCCAGCAGGGCAAGCTGATGATCGCGCGGTGCCCAGCCCCGCGACTGGAACCAGCTCCGGAAGACGGGCAGCAGCAGATCTTCCGCGGCGGCGGAGAAGTCGGTGGCAGGGGCGTCCACGATGGTCATCTTTCGCCTCTCGCCACAATTGTCACCCCAGCTAAAGCTGGGGTCCATAGCCCCAGCATGAAAGCTATTGGCACAGGAGATATGGATCCCTGCTGGAGTTTATGCGCGTGCTGGCTGGAGGCCAGACACGGGCGCAGGGATGACGCCTGTCTTTTGACGCAGCCACCAACACTCCTCATCCCGGACAAGCGGCCACCGGCCGCGCCGATCCGGGACCTTGCCGCATGATCCGCAGGAGATCCCGGCGCGCGCCAAAGCGCGGCCGGGATGAGCGGTAAAAGGATCATGGCGCCCCTCCAATCACCGGCGTCATTGCGAGCCGGCCAAGGGCCGGCGCGGCAATCCAGAGTGGCTGGCACCGTGCAGGTGGCGCTGGATCGCGTCGGCCCGCGCGACGCGCGGCCTCGCGATGACGGGTGAAGAGAATGCCGAACAGCCTTTTCTTCTGACAGGCGACATGGGCGCATGGGGTAGATCGCAGTTTGGGATGCCCGGCCACCCATCTCCCCCTCCCAACCACCCGAAAGGTACCCTGGCGCGGGTGGTTGGGAGGGGGAGCGGGCGGTCGAGCGCTTCACAAACGATGGGCGCATGGGGTAGATCCGATTTTTCGGCATAACCCCCCTACTGTACTGGGCGCAAAGTTCGAATGTCAGGAAAAATCTTTGCCGTTTCGGGACCGATTGGGGCTCGGCCATGGCGCTCTCCGTTCCCCCGGAGTGGCCTCCCTCCACACAATATATCACGGTCCGTGGTCTGCTCTAAATCGTTCAGTGAATTGGTAAACACGTCCCTCGCCGATTAGGAATTACATTACCGAACGCACCAGGGCCGAGGGAGCTGAGGACAAGATGAGAGAAAGAATTGGAGCCAATACGAGTTTCGTATCGACGATTGTGTATTCCATAGCATACGCCGCGGTCATTCTAGTTTTGGCACTCGTTGGCCGGGAAGTCTTCGGCCCCACCGTCTACCTGGTTTTGCTCGTCGCCGCGTTAAGCGCCGGCGCCAGTGTTTTTTTCGCGGCCAATACCGGCTACTTCCAGAGAGAAGCGGTCGATTTTTTCTACTACAGCCTTCTTCTTGTGGGCGGGATCGTCCTGTTCGCCAATGAGTATCCGCAACGGGTCGAGAGAAACGAACTACAAAAACTACGCCCCTTTGCCGAAGCCCATGCACAAGCCAGGACTCAACTCATCGACTTTGAATCCCTTGTCACACGAAGCTCCGCGATCAAGGAAGCTTTCTTCACCGACACTCTAGGCAACCTTGCGAAAATACGACGAGTAGAGGTTGATGCCGTCATTCGGCTAAATGATTACGGCACCGCAAGCTGCGCCCAATCTTTTGGGTTTGATTTGCCCGTCAGCCTTGAGCCAAAGGACGATGACGACATCATGAATTTGGTCGAGCAGGCCGAAATAGCGGCCGCCAGGGCCCAGTGCGAAAAAGAAATTGAACAACTGCGGCAAAAGAAAAAGCAGGAGATGATGGCAAGCCAAATCGACCTGGCAACCTTCAAGACCAATGCTGACAGGTTTACGCCGATCTTCCAAAAGACCATCTGGATCGGCAACGACGAAATCTCGATCGGTCAGTTACATCTGCTGCTGACGCAACTAACGGATGAACAGGCAATTGAGGTTGAAAGAGAAAAATTCAAGCAAGCACAAAAGAAGGCCGACGCCGATTTGCGTACCGCGAAAAAGAAAGCCGAACAGCAGATTGAGATAGCAAAATTCGGCGTGCCGCCATTTGTCGGAAGTGTGTCATTTGAGATCTGGCCCTATGTGCTCATCCTACTTCTGTCACTTAAGCTCTCCAGACCCCGATGAATGCGACGATGGTGACCGGGCGTCCGCGCGTTGTCTTGCGGCAGTTGCAATGCTTTGGCGTCGTCCAAACCAGGCCTGAGCACTGCGACAAAAAGTGATCCCCATCACTTTCGCTCATCTCCACACCGCCCCACCTATGCTGCGTGACATCTTTACGGAGGGAGAGATCCGATGTCCCGTTGGTTGCGCGCTTGGCGCCGGGAAGACGACGAAGAGCTGTATGAGGCCGCCATCGTTGCGGACGAGCTGGTGGAGGAAAGCGACCTGCCGCTGGATTACACCATCTATTTCGTTCACACCAAGTGGTGGCGGTTCGGCAAACGGGTGAGCCCGGAAAAACCCATTCCCTATCGGCCGCTCCGCTCCGATACGCTGCAAAACGTGGCCCAGCTGGTGCGCGCCATCAAAAAGGAATACCGCGACTACGGCTATTCCGCGCAAGTGGTGGGGCCGGACGGCGTGGCCTCGGGGCGGACCCGGCTGCGGCGTTCGGCGGCCTAATCCGGCCCGCCGCACTAGGACATGATCATTTTTGACGGAAACACGATCATGCCCCAAAACGCTATGGGGATTCGCCGTTGATCGCGCCTGCCTGCGCGAAGCCTAAGCTTCGCTTCGGCGAAGGCAGGCGATCGGACGGTTAACCGGAGTCCATCCCGGATCAGGTCCGGGACAGGCT
>JANQMY010000445.1 GCA_028279895.1 Alphaproteobacteria bacterium | reverse complement strand
AACAGAACGGCCTCACCGAAGTCTTAATGGCGCGACGCCGCTGTCATTTGCCCGGCTGTCGGTGCGCCGCTAATCTCAGCCAAAGTGATTTGAAGTGGTAACCCTTATGCTGGATTTGTTCACCACGGACCCGTCCCCGGACATGCGAACGATTTTTGTTCTGAGTGAACAAGACCTTGCCGCCTGGAAGGCGGAACAGCCTGCCTATCGCGGCGCTTGGCTCACCAATATGGAATTCAAAGCGGCCGCCGGTGAGGTGTTGCTTGTGCCGGACGACGGCGGCGAGATCGTTTGTGCCGTGGTTGGCCGCGGCGACGGCGCAGAGCCGTTTGTGGCGGGCACGGCCGTGCACAAGCTGGCCGAAGGTGTGTGGCAGTTCGATCCTGGGCTTGGGGCCGACGATTTGTCCCGTGCTTGTCTCGCCTTTGCTCTGCACGGTTATCGCTTCGGCCGCTACAAGGAAGACAAGGCGCCCAAGGCGAAGCTGTTCCTGCCGGAAGAGGTGTCGGCGGATGTTGCCGCCATTGCCGACGGTGTTTTTCTTGCCCGCGATCTCATCAACACACCCCCCAACGATATGGGGCCTGAGGATTTGGAGGCATCGGCCGCCAAGCTTGCGGCAGCCCATGGGGCAGACATTCATGTGGTGCATGACAGCGCCTTGATCGAAAAAGGCTACACGCTGATCTATACGGTCGGCCAGGCGAGCGACCGCCGGCCCCGTCTGATCGACTTTTCCTGGGGATGGGCCGATGCGCCGAAAGTCACGTTGGTCGGCAAGGGCGTCTGTTTCGACAGTGGCGGGCTGGATCTCAAGCCGTCTTCCGGCATGGCGCTGATGAAAAAGGACATGGGCGGGGCCGCTAATGTGCTGGGCCTGGCCTCCATCATCATGGCGGCGAAGCTGGATGTGCGGCTGCGGGTGCTCGTGCCCGCCGTGGAAAACAGCGTGGGCTCCAATGCTTTCCGAACCAGCGACGTTTACACCAGCAAAAAGGGCCTCACCGTTGAAATCGGCAACACGGATGCGGAAGGCCGGCTGATCCTAGCCGATGCCTTGGCGTTGGCCGACGAAGAAACACCGGATCTGCTGATCGATATGGCGACCTTGACGGGCGCGGCCCGGTCGGCATTGGGGCCGGACGTGCCGCCGTTCTACACGTCGGACGATGCCTTGGCCCAGGAACTTGCCGAGCACGCAATTGCGGCCGCCGACCCCGTCTGGCGTATGCCGTTGGTGCCTGCCTATGACAAATGGCTCGATAGCTCGGTAGCCAATCTCAGCAGCACCGGCAGCCTGCCTATGGCCGGATCGATCATGGCGGCGCTGTTTCTGAAGCGCTTTGTGACCGAGACGACATCCTATGTGCATTTCGATATTTATGGGTGGGCCAACCGGGCGCGTCCCGGCAAGCCGGTCGGCGGCGAGGCGCAAGGCATTCGGGCGCTG
This sequence comes from Alphaproteobacteria bacterium, assembly GCA_028279895.1. Taxonomy (GTDB): domain Bacteria; phylum Pseudomonadota; class Alphaproteobacteria; order JANQMY01; family JANQMY01; genus JANQMY01. The sequence goes on along the minus strand of JANQMY010000445.1, from coordinate 4,816 downwards.
TTTCGTATGCTGGATCAACGCTACGGCCGCCGGGTATCGGGCTAAAGCGGGCGGCGGTCGGGGCGGTGTGTTCAATTATTGAGTAACGAAGAGGGGATTATGATGGACCACCCGGCGCGGTAGGGTGCCGGTCTTGGAGGCGCCAACATGTCCTCATTCGACGGCCGATTATTGCCCGCGCGCCACGACGTGGCTGCCCGTCACCTGCGCGGTAAAGTCGACGCCAAGTCATTCGTAGACGGAACGCTTCATCAGGTGCTGTCGGGGGACTGTAACCTCTACCGCGCCCCGCGCGCCGATGCAGGTCTTGAGACCCAGCTTCATGGCGGGCAGTCCTTTCATGTGTACGAACTGCGCGACGGTTGGGCGTGGGGGCACGCACTCTTCGACGGATATGTAGGGTATGTGCCGGCAGACCGGCTCACCCACGACGTGGCTGAAACCACCCATCGTGTGATCGTTCTGCGTGCGCTGGTTTTCCCGGAGCCGTCGATCAAACGACTGCCTGTCGATTCCCTTAGCATGAACGCCGAAATCTCCGTGATGAATGTGGTGGACGGCTTTGCGCAAACCTCCATTGGTTTCGTCCACTCGGCCCACATCGCGCCAAAAGATCAGTATCATGACGATGTCGTCGGAACGGCGTTGAGGTTTGAAGGCGTCCCCTATCTGTGGGGCGGGCGGACCAGCAGGGGTATCGATTGTTCGGGACTAATCCAGGAAGCCTTCTTGGCCACGGGCATGGCCGTATTGCGGGATTCGGATATGCAGGAGCAGTCGCTTGGACAGCGAATCAATCCGGATAACTCTTTGGACGGGCTGCACCGGGGCGATCTGGTCTTCTGGGATCGCCATGTGGGTCTTATGGTCGATGCGCAGACCTTGATCCATGCGAATGTGCATCATATGGCCGTGGCAACAGAACCGCTGGCGCAAGCAGTGGCGCGGATTGCCGCCCTGGAGGGGCCGGTAACGTCGATACGTCGAGTGGGTGCCGTCAAACGGCGGGCAACTGTTTGTCCTTAGCCCGCGCTTTCTTCAGCCGGCGCTTCTTCGGCAGCCGGCGGTTCCGGCAGCGGCACCGGCGTGTCCGCCTGGGCACGCATGTACTTAATCAGAGCTGCCCGCTGTTCCGGCTTTCTCAACCCGGCAAAGTTCATGGTATTGCCGGGGATATAGCCCTTCGGATCAAGAATGTAGGCATCCAATTTTTTGAAGTCCCAAACGCGGCCTTCCGCGCCTACAGCTTTCAGGGCCGATGAATAGGAGAAACCGTCCCGCGCGGCGACCGGGCTGCCCACAATACCCCACAGATTGGGACCGGTACGGTTGGACCCGCCATTGTCAAAGGTGTGGCAGGCCACACAACGCTTCGCGATTCGCTCGCCGCCGGCTTCGGTGGCCGATGCCAGAAGGGTCTCTATCGGAATGACCTCGACAACCTGCTGTTCTTCCGCGCCGCCATGGCCTTCCTCGACCACGCCCTCGATCTTGTAGCCTTTGGTTTCCGGCTGTTTGGCGGCGTAAACCTGGTCCGCCACCTTGCTGAGGGGGCCCCAGATGAACAGAACGGCGCCAAGGACGGCCATAAAGACCATGTTCATAAGAGATGAGTGCATCGATTCCAGATCCCGGAAGTTTTCTCTTTACGATGGGACGCGGAGCGCCCCATGGCGACAATTGACGGTTCGACAATCGCGCAGCGAATTGTCAGCGGCGACACTATCGTTTAGACCGTGTTCGCTGCAATGCGACCTGGGCCCGCCCCGGTAGGCGGAAATGACTGTTTAATCCAATGGTATCAATGGTTTAACGGCATGCCGGAAATCTTGCGTCCTTAAGTCGCACAAATTGAGACCCGGCATTTTGGGTCCTGCAATTGGGAAGAAGGGTGTGCCAAGCGAAAGCCGAATCGTGATCATTGTCCCCGCGCGGCTGGCTTCTGAGCGCTTGCCGAACAAACCGCTGGCAGAGATCGGGGGCCGGCCGATGATCGAGCATGTCTGGCGCCGGGGTATGGAGGCCCAGCTGGGTGATGTCGTGGTGGCGGCGGCGGACCAAGAGATCTGCGATGCCATCGAAGGCGCCAGCGGCCGGGCGGTCATGACCGATCCGGCCCATCCCTCCGGGTCCGACCGCATTTTTGAGGCGCTGCAGAAGATCGACCCTGATCGCCAAACGGAATTTGTGATCAATCTCCAGGGCGACCTGCCCCTGCTCGATCCCCAGTTAATCCGCGCGACGGTCGATGTGCTGAACGCCGGTGCCTATGACATGTCCACATTGGCGGCGCCCATTGAGGACGAAGCCGAACGAACCGATCCCAATGTGGTCAAGGCGGTCGCCGCTTTTCCCAGCACCTCACCCCAAACCGGAGAGGTGGCGCGTGCACTCTATTTTTCGCGAGCGACGGTGCCCTATGGCGAGGGGCCCCATTTTCATCACATCGGGCTTTACGGATATCGCCGAGCGGCGTTGGAGAAATTCGTCGGTCTGCCGCCGTCACCGCTTGAGCAACGTGAGAAGTTGGAGCAATTGCGCGCCCTTGAAAACGGCCTGCAGATCGGCGTGGGGCTCGTTGACTCGATTCCCTTCGGTGTCGATACTCCCGCCGACCTTGAAAAAGCGCGGCAGTTAATGAAATGAACAGACCGCTGTCGGATAATCCGTGTCATGACTGAGTCCACCCAGAAGTTCCCCCATTTGCCCGACGGCAAGATCGCCTTCCAAGGCGAACCCGGGGCCTATTCCCATTTGGCGTGCAAACAGGTCTTTCCAAACCGGGAAGCGCTGCCGTGTCAGACCTTTGAAGATGCGTTTGCCGCGGTCAGCGACGGGACGGCCATGCTGGCGATGATCGCCATCGAGAACTCTTTGGCGGGCCGGGTGGCGGACGTCCACCATCTGTTGCCGGAGTCGGGGTTGTATATTGTCGGTGAATACTTTCAGCGCATACAGCACCAATTGATGGCGCCCCCCAGCGCGACCCTCCAAACGGTGAAGACGGTCCATAGCCACACCATGGCGCTGGGTCAGTGCCGGCATGTAGTGCGCGAATTGGGGCTGAAAGCGATTGTCGAAGCGGATACCGCAGGTTCCGCGCGGCGCGTGTCCGAAACCGGCGATGTGAGTCAGGCGGCCATTGCGTCCAGCTTGGCGGCGGAAATATATGGTCTTAATATCCTGAAGACCGATGTGGAAGACGCGCCTCATAATACCACGCGCTTTCTCATCATGTCGGCCGAGCCGGACGATGCGGAAGCCGGGTCCGAGCCGACAATCACCAGCTTTGTTTTCCGTGTACGGAATGTTCCGGCGGCACTCTACAAAGCGATGGGCGGGTTCGCGACTAATGGCGTAAACATGACCAAGCTCGAAAGCTATCAGCTTGACGGGTCGTTCAATGCCACGCAGTTTTACGCGGACATTGAAGGCCACCCGGAAGACCGTTTGGTGCGCCTGGCGCTGGAAGAGCTTGAATTCTTTAGTTCAAGTCTGAAGATCCTGGGGATTTACCACGCCGATCCCTATCGCGCGCAATCTCGCTGACCGGTTAGGAGGCCGCCCAGGCTTTGACCAGTTGATGGGCGATGGCCATGGGTGGCGGGACGAATAAGGAGCCGTCGCCCTGTCCGGCCAGGGCCGCTTGCACGGTGGCTTTATCGAACCAGACGGCTTCTTCCAGCTCGAGATCGTCGAGCATGATGTCTTCTGTCTCGGCCGTGGCAAAACACCCGATCATCAAAGAAGACGGGTAAGGCCAGGGCTGGGTTGAAAAATACTGAACGTCCGACACTTTGATGCCGGCTTCTTCCTCCAATTCGCGGGCGACCGCTTCTTCGATCGATTCGCCCGGTTCCACGAATCCCGCCAAGGCCGAATACATTTTGGCTGGCCATGCCTTTTGGCGGCCCAGCAAGCATTTGTCGCCCTTGGTGGCCAGCATGATCACCACCGGGTCGGTGCGGGGAAAATGCTCGGCATTGCATGAACCACAAACGCGTTTGTAACCGGCTTCGGCCGGTTCGGTGGCATTGCCGCAATTTGCGCAAAACCGGTGCCGGGCATGCCAATCGATCATAGACTTTGCTTGCGCCAGAATGGCCGCCACATCGACACTCAGCTCGCCGGCGACCACTCGCAGTTCCTCGAACGTGCCCAATCCGGCCAGCGGGCCGCTGCGTTCCGGGTCGCGCGCATCGGTGATATCGACCGCGAAATAGGCCGTATCGTTTTCCAGCCCAAGAAAAACGGTCATCGGATTGTCCAGATTGAGTGCTTTAATGGCTTCCCGCGTCAGCCACCCGGCTGCTGTCCCGTGTTCCGGGCCGCGCGGGGGAATAATCAGAGGTTTCAGTCGCCAAAGGGGAATGAAAAGACTGTCGGGGTCCTTCAGCCGCCCGTTTAGCCACTCTTCGTCGGCGCGCACATTGCCGGCCCGGTCCAAGGGATTGTTGGCAAATGTATTCGGATTGGTCGGCAGCGGCATGCGGTATTCCCCCGTCTTTTTTGTCCGTCTTGTTTTGACACACCGTCCGGCCCTGCGGCAATGGGCCTTTCCGGCCGCTTGATGCTTAGCGCTTGCTTGTGAGGGCCCGGGATTTGTTATACTCACAGGCAGGGAGGTTGGCGGTGGACGAGCCACTCGCCAACCCGGTCAGGTCCGGAAGGAAGCAGCCGTAACGAGCCGGCACGGGTCGTCGTCCAGCCTCCCGCCTGAATTCGCCCAACAATCGAGGTTGAGCGCGCCGAACGGACGCAAACGTATTTATGTCGGAAGACACGTCAGACATCGAGACAGGCAGCGCCCCCGCGT
>JANQMY010000431.1 GCA_028279895.1 Alphaproteobacteria bacterium | reverse complement strand
GATGAGGAAAACAAACAAAAACCTCATGGTGAGGAGGCGCGATAGCGCCGTCTCGAACCATGGGTTCCTAAGACCATGACTTTTTCAGCAGCCTGCTAGGCCGCGACCCGGCGGGTGATCAGAAAGACGGCTTCTTCCGCATACAGATTGGCGAAGCTGTCGCCGCCGATGAAATCGCGCGCGCGGCCTTGACTGTTCACCGCAATCGCCCGTTCGACGATGCCGCCAATATTGTGCACCAGATTGATAAAGTCCTTGATGCTGCACAAATGGATGTTGGGTGTCGAATACCAAGGTTCGTCGAGCGCGTCCGTCACCGGCATCCGGCCGCTAAGGGCAAGCTGCCAGCGCACGCGCCAATGACCGAAATTCGGCAGTGACACGATGACGTTCTTGCCGATGCGCGTCATTTCTTCCATGACGTCTTTGGGGTTAACGGTGGCCTGGATCGTCTGACTGAGGATGACGTAGTCAAAGGCATCGGATGGGTAGTCCTGCAGGTCCTTGTCGGCGTCCCCTTGAATGACCGACAGGCCCCGGGCCACACAGGCGTTCACGCCGGTCTGGCTGATTTCGACGCCGCGGGCATCCACCCGTTTGGCCAGCATGAGATATTCCAGCAGGGCACCGTCGCCGCAGCCCACATCCAGCACGCGGCAATCGTCGGCGATCATGTCGGCGATCAGCTGGAGATCGGGACGCAGTTTGGGATAGGGTGGCATCATGGTGTTCATGGGCTTAACCTTTACGGGCTAAGCCGCGGTGGATGGCGGCGCCGTCCAGGAAACCTTTCAGCACACTGTGGAATTCCGGTTCGTCCAGCAGGAAAGCGTCGTGACCCTTATCGGTTTCGATTTCGACGAAGCTCACATTGGCTGCCACCGAGTTCAGCGCGTGAACGATGGTGCGGTTTTCCGATGTGGGGAACAGCCAATCGCTGGTGAACGACACGCCGCAAAACCGCGTTGCCGAATGCTGGAAGGCGCTGCCCAGTATGCCGCCATAGTCAGCGGCCAGATCGAAATAATCCATCGCCCGCGTTATGTAGAGATAGCTGTTGGCGTCGAAGCGGTCGACGAAGGTGAACCCTTGGTGGCGCAGATAGCTTTCGATTTGGAAGTCGGCATCGAAGCCATAGGTGATGGCGTCCCTGTCTTGCAGGTTGCGGCCGAATTTTCGGTGCAGCGCCGCTTCCGAAAGGTAAGTGATGTGCGCCGCCATGCGTGCGACCGCCAAGCCTTTGCGCGGGCTCTTATGGTGCGGATAGTAATCGCCGCCATGCCAGTCCGGGTCGGCCATGATGGCTTGGCGCCCCACCTCGTGAAAGGCGATATTCTGCGCGGAGTGTTTTGCGGCCGTGGCGATGGGCACGGCGGAAAAGACGCGTTCCGGATAGGCCACTGCCCATTGCAGCACTTGCATGCCGCCCATCGACCCGCCGATGACACAAAACAAATCGTCGATGCCCAGATGGTCGAGCAGCATGGCCTGTGCCCGCACCATGTCGCCGATGGTGATGACGGGAAAGCTGAGGCCATAGGGCTTGCCGGTGGCCGGGTTAAGATCGGCCGGACCGGTCGTGCCCATGCAGCCGCCCAGCACATTGGTGCAAATGAGGAAGAAGCGGTCCGTGTCGATTGGTTTGCCCGGTCCCACCAAATAATGCCACCAGCCCGGTTTGCCGGTGACCGGATGCGTACTGGCCGCATACTGATCACCGGTGAGGGCGTGGCAAATCAGGATGATGTTGGACTTGTCCGCATTCATCTGCCCATAGGTCTGATAGGCAATGGTCACGGGGGTGATCGACGCCCCGCAATCAAGCTTGAGCGGTTGGCTGTCGGGAAATGTCACCACGTGACCGGCAGACGCCGCCACGTCGGCGGGGCGGGAAGGGCGGTCAATGCTTTGGTCCGAAAGTCCGGTCATCTTGGTGGCGATATAAGGGTTCCAGGGGCGGTTACAATGCGCCCCGCCATCGTTAACCTGCTTGGTCCGTCAGCGGGAGGCAAGCCGAGGCTACATTTAACACTTTTGAGGTAGCGATGGCCTGACAAATTTTGCTTTCATCGGGCCAAAGTCGTATATCAGGCCGCTGCGGTACGCCAAATGTTAACGGTTTCGCCCAACGGATTTGACGATAAACCGCAGTTTCTCTGTGAAAGGTAGCGCAGAATGTCAGCATTGCCGAGGCCCGGAATAAATTTGATCGAGCCTTATGTTCCCGGCGCCACAAAAGCTCTGAACGGCCAAAAGGCCGTCAAGCTGTCGTCGAACGAAACGCCGTTCGGGCCGAGCCCGAATGCGATCGAGGCCTATTTGAAGGCGTCCGGCGAGCTGCATCTCTACCCGGAAGGCAGCGCGGCCGGACTGCGTGAGGCGATTGCCGGCCTTTATGGCTTGGATGCCGCGCGCATTGTCTGTGGCTGCGGTTCCGACGAGATTTTCCACTTGCTGGCTCAGGCTTATCTTAATCCCGGTGACGAGGTGATCTTCAGCGAACACGCCTTCTTGGTCTATCCCATCGTGACCAAGGCGGCCTGCGCGGTGCCGCGTATCGCGCCCGAAAAGAACCTGACGGCGGATATCGACGCCATGTTGGATCTGGCCAACGAGAAGACCAAGATTGTCTTTTTGGCCAATCCCAACAACCCCACCGGCACATACGTCCCGTCGTCGGAGGTGCGCCGCCTGCGCAAGGAATTGCCGGAAGAAACACTGCTGGTCATCGATGCCGCCTATGCGGAATATGTGCGCCGCAACGATTACGACACCGGCATCGATATGGTCGATTCCCATGACAATGTGATCATGACACGGACGTTTTCGAAGGTCTATGGCTTGGCCGCGTTACGCTTGGGGTGGGCTTATTGCCCGGCAGAGGTGGCAGATGTATTGAACCGAATTCGCGGGCCGTTCAACACGTCGCAGCCGGCTCAGATGGCGGGCATCAAGGCGCTTAAGGATCATGCCTTTACCCAGAAAGCGATCGATCACAATGATATTTGGCTGTCTTGGCTGCGCGCGGAGTTAGGCGCTTTGGGGCTCGAGACGACGCAAAGCGTGGGCAATTTTGTGCTGATCCGCTTTCCGGAAACGCCGGGGCGGACGGCAGCCGATGCCAATGCCTATCTCAGCAATCATGGTTACATCTTGCGCGATGTGACCAATTACGGTCTGCCGCATTCCCTGCGGATGACGGTCGGATTGGTGGAACACAATCGCGGCGTGATCGATTGCTTGAAGAACTTCCTGGGCCAAGACGATGGCAAAGGCTGACGCGGACGCGGCAAGCCCGTTGTTCGACAAAGTTGCGTTGATCGGCATCGGCCTGATCGGGTCGTCTCTCAGCCACGCAATCCGCCGCAAGGGGTTGGCGCCCACCATATCAGGGTCGGCACGGTCGGCCGAAACGCGCGAGACGGCACAACGGCTGGGATTGGTCGATGAGGTGTTCGACAATGCGGCCGCCGCCTGTCAGGACGCGGATCTGGTGGTGTTGTGTTCGCCCGTCGGCACCTTTGCCGCCATCGCCCAAGAGATTGGACCGGTACTGAAGAATGGTGCCATCATCACCGATGTGGGGTCTGTGAAAACGGCTGTCATCAATGATGTGGCGCCGTATTTGCCGGCCGGTGCGCATTTCATTCCCGGGCATCCGATTGCGGGCTCTGAAGTCTCCGGCCCTGAATCGGGGTTCGCGGAGCTGTTTGACGACCGTTGGTGCATTCTCACCCCGACCGACAAGACCGATCCGGAGGCTTTGTCGAAGCTTGTGCACTTTTGGGAGCAATGCGGCGCGCGCGTCGACCTGATGGATGCCACGCACCATGATTTGGTGCTAGCGGTGACCAGTCACATTCCCCATCTGATCGCCTACAACATTGTGGGCACGGCGTCCGACTTGGAAGCGGTCACCGAAAGCGAAGTGGTGAAATACAGTGCTGGCGGGTTTCGCGACTTCACGCGGATCGCGGCATCGGACCCCACCATGTGGCGCGACGTGTTCTTGAATAATCGCGATGCAGTGTTGGAGGTGCTCGGCCGCTTCTCGGAGGATCTGGCAGCCCTGCAGCGGGCGATCCGTTGGGGCGACGGCGACATGTTGTTCGACCTGTTCACCCGCACCCGCGACATTCGCCGCAACATCATCGACGCCGGCCAGGAAACGCCGGTGCCGGATTTCGGTCGCCGGGGTCCCGGCAAGGTGGACGATTAATCGGCGTCCGAGACCAGCGGCGGCAAATCGGTGAGTTTCAGCGGACCCAGATAGAGCACGCCGCCGCGCATATCCAACGGAACATGCAGGCGGCCTTTCGGATCTTTGCCCGTGAGCGCGATCAGATTCAGGGCGGATTTGATCAGGCTGGCCAACGTTTCGTCTAGGCGTCCCTGTTCGGTTAGCCCGTCGACCACCGCATTGTGTCCGCCCGCCAGGGTGGTGATGGCGCCCTGTGGCCGGTAGCGCCGGTCGAGCGAAATAGTGCCTTCCGCGGTCAAATCTAAATCGCCCCAGACCATGTGCAGTGCTTCTATGTTGAAAGAACCGTCCTTATCGGCCCAGCGCCGGACGGCATCGTCCCGATCGTCCGCCCGCTGAAAGTCCGCCGGTAGGTTGCGCAGCTCGGTCTTTGCCTCGACCAGCCGGATCAGATCGCCCAACGGTGGAAAGGTCCCCGGCGGCAGGATCAGCTCTTCCAGTTGAAGCAGCATCTTTTGGTCTTCCAGTGTGCCGGTCACGGGGGCGCTGCCGGCCTGACCGGTACCCTGGACAACCGTTTCCAGCTGCATCCGATACTTCTTCGCGCTGACCGGCACGAAATCTTCATGTCCCGCCGCGCGGTACCGGCCTTGCCAGTCGTCGATTTCTGTAAAGATCTGCTTGACCTTGTCGCGCCCCAAAGTGAGGGCAAGGCGGGCGTGTTGCGCCGTGCTGTAGAGTTCGTTGCGCAGCTCTGCATCCGCTTCAAGCCGGTCCACATAGGTGAATTTGTGTTCGCCCAGGAAATGGGCGTTCACGCGGGTGAGCTGGAAGGGGTTGAGCACCACGTCCACCTTTTCGCCGGTCCACGACCAATCATTAGGGTGCTGAGGGTCCGACAGCGTCAGGTCTTCGACAATGAGCGTCATGCCCAAAGGGAAGCCCTGTACCCGCGGGGCGGTATACGAAACCTCCATGCCGCTTGCCCGCTGCTCTTCGGCCCAATCGTCCAGACCCTCCAGCACATCCTGCTTGAGCGACTGCCAATAGAGCGTGTAGCCGCCGATGACCAACACAAGCACCAGCGTGGGCATCCATATTAAGGGGGAGCGGAAAGCATTCATGGGAAGGCACACTCGTTAAGGGCGAAAGGTGGGAGTATAGACTGAGAAATCTGAACAATCGTTATGTGGGATTGGTGGCGGGTAATTCCGGGTCCACCCGGCCGAGTTTCAAAAAGCGCCGCAGCCGTTCCAGTTCGGCCTCCAGTTTGTGCCGCCGGCCTTTGGTGAGCTTCACTTTCGGTTCCAGCCACACCCCTTGCACCGCCAGCCGGTCCTCTTTGCGGAACGCTTTTAGATCCATACGGCCAATGAAGCGCTCG
>JANQMY010000406.1 GCA_028279895.1 Alphaproteobacteria bacterium | reverse complement strand
CCCGGCTTGGACATTCGCCAATCACGACGATAGTCCGCATTGCGCCGTAAATATTCCCAGGCAATCTGGGAGCGCGAGAGCAGGCGCATATAGTCGTAGTCGGCCAAATCGTGTTGAAAGACGGTCATGACCAACTCCAATCTCGCGCACACGGCCCGTTCCGCCGCCACGCACGTTTAGCCCCGCCAAGCCCTCAAACATCAGTGATTCAGTTGCCTCAGATGGACGGCGCACACCGTGTTTGCTGTCCATTCAGTGTTTGCTGTCCATTCATTGCCGCATCATAAATCGCACAAACGTTAGAACCGTGAATTCCACGACTACAAGTTTCATCGAATTTGAGGCAATTTTGCGGGTCGGAACCGATGCGGACGTCCCCGCGCCGGTCTCGACGCGGGGACTGTTTTCCGTCAATCACGCGGGTTCCACAGGATCGCCATGACGGTGTCGTCGTCCTGTCCGGCCGCGCGGCCGAGATTGGCATAGACCTTGTGGGCGCCGAATTCCGGGGCGGCGAAGGTGAGCGAGATGTATTCGTTGCCGCTGACCTTACCGGTCCTGTTCCAGCCGCCACCGATCTCGATGCGGTCTTCTGTGTAGACCCGGTAGTCGGGCTGGGCGTCGGTTTCCTTGGTGCTGTTGGGCAGGATGCGGATGCGCTTCTTGAGGCTAATCGTCGCCAGCGTGCCTTCGTATCCGCCGTCGTCTTTCTTCGTCACATATCCAAGTGCCTGTGCCATATCCAAGTCTCCTGAGTGTTCGTCGCCGGGGCCGATCCCCTGCTGATGCGGGACCGAAAATGACGGGCGGCGGGCGCTTGAACCTTAAAAGGCCGCAGCACAGCGGAGGACCGCCGGGGCGGTGTTTTTTGAAAGCGTCGGCGCGAGATCCGAAAAGTGGGAACCGGTTTTCGGAAAAATCGAGCGCTCTAAGCTGACCGCGAGGAGCCTGCCGAAGCAAGGCGCAGGCGGGCGGGGAAAAAACACCGAACCGGTGGTTTCAAGCGCCCGCCGTTCGTCATAGGTCCATCAAGCAGAAGCAGGGGAACAGGGCTCCGCTCCGCCACTCAGTCACGAGACGCAATGGTGCATTCACGCGGATGCATCATGATGACAACAAACGCGGAAACGGCGCGCGCGGTCCTTCGGGTGGGGTGAAAGGACCACTCCCGCCTTCCTCGATTCAGTCGTAAACCTGTTTGGCCAGATACGCATTATCGGACAACCGACCAGCACCGGATTTGGTGTAGGCCCGGAACTTCGGCGCGGTTAGTTCAAATGATCCGGCGGTTCATCCTGAACAGAATTGACTTCTTCTATCGCCCCGCTTGGACCATGAATCCGACATACAAACCACCAGCGGCCAGTTGATCCACGAGATGTAAACCGGTGCTCCCCACCGTCGGGCAAGTCTATTAACTGCAATTCGACGTCCCCGTCGGGAAATCCGGGAGAACCGGAATAGTCATGAACCCATACTTCGTATTCTGCATTTTTCCACTGACCTATTACGGATATTTCCAGTCCCGGCGGCGATGAAGTAACGTCTTTTATCCAACTAAC
>JANQMY010000391.1 GCA_028279895.1 Alphaproteobacteria bacterium | reverse complement strand
GATCTTGATCGTCGAGGAGCGTGAAGACGCGGCGCGCCGGATCACCGAAGTCCTCGAGCCTCAGCATCGGGTCAAGGTCGAAAGCGAACGCGACGATGCCGTGGTGACGGCCCGCGGCGGCGATTTCGACCTTGTGATCGTCAGCCTGGCCTTAGCCGGGCAAGAAGGCTTGCGGTTGTGCAGTCAATTGCGGTCGATCCCGGAAACCCGGGGCGTCCCGATCCTGGTCATCGTCGATGACGGCGACAATCCGGCGCTGGCCCGCGCTTTGGACTTGGGGGTCAATGACTACCTTATGCGTCCGATCGACCGGAACGAACTGGTTGCCCGGGTTAAAACCCAGCTGCGCAAGAAACGCTATTCGGACAAGCTCAAACAGAACCTGGAAATGAGCGTCGAAATGGCCGTCACCGATCAGCTGACCGGCCTCTATAACCGGCGTTATATGTCCGGGCATTTGGGCAATCTGCTGCAAGACTCCGTGGACCGGGACAAGGCGCTCTCGTTCCTGATCATCGACATCGATTACTTCAAGTCCATCAACGACACCTACGGCCACGATATTGGCGATGAGGTGCTGCGTCAGTTCGGCGCCCGAATTGTGAGCAATGTGCGGGGTATCGATCTGGTGTGCCGCTATGGTGGCGAGGAGTTTGTGGTGGTGATGCCCGATACGGATCTCACCTTCGCTTATGCGGTGGCCGAGCGGGTGCGCCAGCAAGTAGCGGAAGTGCCGTTCGATGTGGGGTTGGACGAGCCGTTGAAGATTACCATCAGCATTGGGGTGACGGTATCGGAAGGGACGGGCGACACCGCCGGCGATCTTCTGCGCCGGTCGGACCAGGCGCTGTATCGTGCGAAGCGCGAAGGGCGCAACCGCGTTGTCGCGGACGCCGCTTAAGCCGGCCGAAAAAGGCCGTTAGATCAATTACTTGATTTTGGCTTCTTTGAACTCGACGTGCTTCCGGGCGACCGGATCATACTTTCGTACAACCATTTTTTCGGTCATCGTCCGCGAATTCTTTTTCGCGACATAGAAATAGCCCGTGCCGGCCGTGCTGTTGAGGCGGATCTTAACGGTTGTCGGTTTGGCCATAGCCAGTCCCTTATCGCTCGAAATTCGTTCGCGTCGTCAGTTTCGCCGGATAATGCCAGCAAAGACGGCGCAGACTACTCACCCAATTGCTAATGTCAAGTAATCTGGCGTTCTATAGCGTTTCCAGGTGAAGTGGAATCCGCTTCACTGTCCGGAAACGCGCAAAACAAAGAGTCTGGAGCCGTTTGTGTTTCAATTGAAACCAAAACGGCTCTAGCGGTTGGAGACCGCTAAGCTTAGCGAATTGCCATGGCGATAGAGGACCAAGCCCACATAGGCTAGGCAAATCACGCTCATCCCGACCACCAGCCCGTGGGGGTTCCAAATATCCATGGATATGCCGCTGAGGGGTGGGCCGGTCAATGCGCCGATTTCATACAGGATGATGTAGGCGGCATTGGCGGATATCAGCGCACTCCCCTGAAACCGTTGGCCCAGCAAGGTGAGGCCGACTGTGTAAAGCCCTGTCAGGGTGCCCCCCCAGAAGAACAGGCTCAAATAGAGGAAGACGGGGTGTCCGCCGGTCAGTTCGGCTGTTGCGATCAGGGCCGGCAGGGTGACGACCCCGAAGAACCCCACCAAAGCGCAGCCAAAGAGCACCAAATGGCGGTCAAAACGGTCTGCCAGCATGCCGATGGGATATTGCAGCAACATGTTCCCCAGCGCCACGGCTGTGAGGCAGATGGCGGCTGCGCTTTCGCTGATGCCGTTGCGTACGCCATAAATGGGCATAAAGTTGAAGACGCCCGTTTCCAGGGCGCCGAACACACCCGCCGCCAGCATCGCGGTCGGGGCCAGCTTCAAATATTTGAATAGGTCCACCCGAGACGATTTCTCCAGGGTGGGGGACATGCGCGACCCCAACATCACAGGAATGGTGGCCAGCGACATCAAGGCCATCAGGATCAGAAAGGGCGGCCAGCCTTGCGTGCCGACGAGGGCCAAGATGACGGGCCCTACCGCAAACCCGGCAGACATGGCGGTGGTGTAGAGGCCCAAAATGCGCCCACGCTCAAGTTCCGGGGCGAGGGAGTTGACCCAGAACTCGCTGACCACGAATAAAATGCCCAGGCTGGCGCCAAACACAAAGCGCACGGGAAACCAGAACCAAATATTCAGGTAGATCCTGAATAAAAATAGGCAAAATACTGAAACTACAAGACAAAGGATAATCAGGTTTCGAACGCCGAGGCGATGCGTCATGGCCGGGACGAACGGGATGACCGCAATGCCGGCCAGGGCGGGCATGGCCGTGTTCAGCCCGAAAAGCGAGGTGGGCACCTGCAGATCGTTCAGAAGCAAGGCCAACAACGGAATGGTGAGGCCCAGGCCCATCCCCATGACCATCACGCAGGCGAGGATCGCGCCTAAGCTCTTGAGCTTCTCAGGTGACTGCAAAATGCTGGGCGGCCTGTCCGCCGCCGGGCGGGGCTGCTCGGCCGTCATGAATTCCCCTTGTGCGGACCCGCTCTGGGTTTCTCAGCGGCGACGCGTCCCCCGTTTTGGTTTGCGGCTAACGCGCCGGCGCTTTGGGCGCAGCGAGGCCGCGCGATCTTTGCTTTTGAGGATACTTCCCCCGTCGACCAACTCAAATCGTAATCCGCCGGTGAGGGGCGTGGCCTCTTCCAAGCGGACCGTGACGACCTCGCCCAAGGTAAAGGCGAGCCCAGTGTCTTGGTCGACCAGACGATGGCGGTCTTCATCATGGACAAAGTATCCGCCGGGCAGGGTGCGAATCGGGACTAAGCCATCCGCGCCGGTTTCTTCCAGTCGGACGAACAAACCAAACCGGGTCACGCCGGACACCCGTCCCTCGAAGGAGAGGCCCACTTTCGCTTCCATAAAGGCTGCGATGTAGCGGTCGACGGACTCGCGCTCTGCCGCCATGGCGCGGCGTTCGGCATTAGAGATGTCTTCGCCGATATCCGGAAGCGTTTCGATTTCAGCGTCGGTTAGGCCGTCGTTCCCCAGTTTGAAGGCTCTGATGAGGGCGCGATGGACGATCAAATCCGCATAACGCCGGATCGGAGAAGTGAAGTGGGCATAACGACGAAGGTTGAGGCCAAAATGGCCCAGACTCTTTTCTGTGTAATAGGCCTGGGTTTGGCTGCGCAGCACCACTTCGCTGACCATCTCGGCCCGGTCGAGATGCCGGGCTTTGGTGAGGACCTGGTTGAGATGGCTTGGCCGTAATGATTGACCGCGGGACAGTTTCAAATCCAGCGTTTCGAGGAACTCGATCAGTGCCGTGATCTTCTCCTGCCCCGGCGCTTCGTGCACCCGGTAAAGTAAGGGGACCTTCCGATTTTCCAACGCTTCGGCCGCCGCCACATTGGCGGTGATCATGTATTCCTCGATCAATCGGTGCGCTTCCAGCCGGTCCTTTTTGCGGATGGCGGCAATGCGGCCATCATCGTCCAATTCAATCCGGCGTTCCGCGAGATCGAGGTCTAACGGTTTTCGCTTTTCTCGCGCTTCACACAGTTTGACATAAGCCTGCCACACGGGATCGAGCGTTTCGCTTTTGACCGTGGCGAGCTTCTTGTCATGTTTGCCGTCGAAGACGGTTTGAGCCTGTTGATAGGTGAGCCGGCAGCGGGACCGAATGATGCCCCGGCGAAAGGTCTGGGTTTGTTTTTGTCCATGAGCGTCTATGGTGATTTCCGCCACCATGGCCGGCCGGTCTTCCTCCGGACGCAGGGAACACAAATCGTTCGATAAACGCTCGGGCAGCATCGGCACCACCCGGTCTGGGAAGTAGGCCGAATTTCCGCGTTTGAGGGCATCCTTATCCAAGGGCCTCCCCGGCCGCACATGCGCGGCCACGTCAGCGATGGCAATGAATAGGCGATAGCCGCCTTTGTTGTTCTTATTGCTGTCGGCTTCCGCGTACACCGCGTCGTCGAAATCGCGCGCATCTTCCGGATCGATGGTCACAAAAGGAATATGCCGCAAATCCTCATGGTGCTTGCCCGCCGCAAACTGGATCTTGTTGGCCTCGTCGAGAGCGGCGGTGGAGAAATCGACGGGCAGGCCATGGGCGTGAATGGCGATTAGGCTGGTGGTGGACGGGCTGTCCGCTTTGCCGAAGGTCTCCAAAACTCGGGCCTTACGCCGGGCATGATGAGCTTGCGACAAGATTTCTATGCTGACCAGCTCGCCGTCTTTGGCGCCATTCGCATCGGCGTCAGCGACCCGGTACTCGTTTCGTTCGCCTTTGTCGACGGGGCTGACAATTCCCAGCGTGCCATGTTTGCGGTAAATGCCCAGGCTTCGCCGCGCGCCAAGCCCCAATTTTTTGATAGTCTTAGCTTCATACGCATAATGACTATCTTGGTCTTTAAGCTTGGTGAGGCGCGCTAGGATGCGATCTCCCACGGCAAACTTGGCGGTGCGGTCGCCGTTTTCCGGCGCCATCACAATCAGCGGTGCGGGACCTTCTTGCTCCCATTTGGAAGGACGTGCAACGAGCTCGCCGTCCGTGTCCAGATCAAATATCTCGATGACCGTGACCGACGGCAAGACGCCCGGTTCGCCCAGCTTCTTACGGTGTTTCTTCTCGATAAGGCCTTCATCGGCCATCTCTTTCAGCAGCGCTTTGAGACCGATGCGATCGCTGCCCGTAATGCCGAAGGCGCGCGCGATTTCGCGTTTGCCCATTTTGCCGTCGGCGGTGCGGACGAATTCAAGAATTTCCGATTTGCTGGGCAGCGTGGCGGTTTTCTTCGTGCGCGGTTTGGAGGCGGATTTTCCCGCCGGTTTTTTTGCGGCCACGGTGCCTATTCCGCCGGTGAATCAGCGGGCTCTTTGGAGGAATCCGATGCTTTCTTGGGCGATGGTTTTTTTGCCGTGGTTTTCTTTGTGGATTTCTTCGCTGTCGTTTTTTTGGCAGTCGACTTCTTGGCCGCGGCCTTTTTCTTCGCCGGCTTTTTCTTGGCCTTGGCGTCGATCAGTTCTAAGGCGCGCTCCAGCGTGATTTTCTCAACGTCTTCGCCCTTGGGAATCGTGGCGTTGATTTTGCCGTGTTTCACATAGGGGCCATAGCGGCCGTCCATTACGTTGACGGGCTTTTCATCCTCGGGATGGGGGCCGAGTTCGCGCAAGGCCTTAGCCTGGTTGGCCCGGCCGCCGCGTGTCTTGGCCTCGGCGATAACCGTAACCGCACGGTTCAGGCCGATTTCGAATAAATCTGTAAAGTTCTCCAACCGGGCATATTTGCCGTCATGCTGCAGATAGGGGCCGTAGCGCCCATTGCCCGCCAAGATCGGCTTCCCGGTTTCCGGGTGGTCGCCCACCGTGCGCGGCAGGGACAAAAGCTTCACAGCCATATCGAAATTGACTTCCGCCAGGTCCAGGCCTTTCGGAATGCCCGCATTCCTGGCCTTCTCGCCGTCTTCCTCCGCCGCCAATTGGATGTAGGGGCCAAAACGTCCGGATCGCAGACTGATTTCGCGGCCCGTTTCCGGATCGTTGCCCAGCACTTTCGGCTGGCCGTCGCTGGCGCCGTCCTCGCCATCGGCGGATTTCGTAAGCTGGCGGGTGAATTTGCAGTCCGGATAGTTGGAGCAGCCCACGAACGCCCCATAGCGCCCGGTTTTGAGGCTCAACCGGCCATCTTCGCACGCGGTGCATTTACGCGGGTCGACGCCTTCTTCTTCCACAGGAAAAACATGAGGTCCCAGCACTTCGTTGAGGGCGTCGAGCACCTCGCGGTTACGCAATTTGACGATGTCTTCGACAGCGGGGGTGAAGTCCTTCCAGAAATCGCGCAGCAGGACTTTCCAGTCCATGTCGCCGGCGGAGATCTTGTCCAGATCTTCTTCCAGCTCAGCGGTGAAGTCGTACTCCACATACTTTTTGAAGAAGGTATCCAGGAAAGCGGTGACCAGGCGTCCTTTGTCTTCCGGGATGAAACGGTTCTTATCCATGAAGACATATTTGCGGTCGCGCAGCACCGACAGGATTGAGGCATAGGTCGATGGGCGCCCAATTCCCAACTCTTCCAAGCGCTTCACCAAAGTCGCTTCCGAAAAACGCGGCGGCGGTTCCGTGAAATGCTGCGACGGGGTCACCGTTTTGAGCGGCGTTTCTTCTTGGGGGCTGACTTGCGGCAGCCTTACGTCTTCATCGTCGTCCCCGGCGTCGTCACGGCCCTCCTGATAGACTTTCAGGAAGCCGTCGAACTTCAGCACCGACCCGGTGGCGCGGAACTGAATGTTGCCGTCGCCCGATGCGATGTCGATGGTGGTCCGCTCCAGCGCGGCACTTTCCATTTGGCTGGAAATGGCGCGTTTCCAAATCAATTCGTAAAGGCGGAGCTGATCTGCATCCAGCACCGCTTTCACCATGGCAGGCAGACGGGCCAAATCCGTCGGGCGAATGGCCTCGTGCGCTTCTTGGGCGTTGCGGGCCTTGCTTCGGTACACCCGTGCTTTATCCGGCAGATAGTCACTGCCGTATTCCTTGGCGATGGTGTCGCGCGCGGCCGCAATGGCCTCATCGGCCATCTGCACGCCGTCTGTCCGCATATAGGTGATCAAACCTACGGTCTCGCCGCCCAGATCCACGCCTTCATATAGGCGTTGGGCTACCTGCATGGTGCGTGCGGCGGCAAAGCCCAGCTTGCGGGACGCTTCTTGCTGCAAGGTTGAGGTGGTGAACGGGGCGCTCGGGTTGCGCTTTGCCGGCTTGCTGGTGACCGATGCCACCCGGTAGGACTGGCTTTCAATCTTGCCGACGGCGGTTTTGGCGGCGTCGTCATTCCCAATGTCGAACTTTTCGAGTTTCTTGCCGTCCAGATGGGTCAGCCGTGATTCTAGGGCGGCGCCCGACTGTGTGTTGAACAGGCCTTTGATGGACCAGTATTCCTGGGCGACGAAGGCTTCGATTTCCTGCTCGCGCTCGCACACAAGTTTCAGCGCGACCGATTGCACCCGACCCGCGGACCGTGCGCCCGGCAAACGGCGCCACAAGACCGGAGATAACGTAAAGCCCACCAAATAATCGAGCGCGCGGCGCGCCAAATAGGCATCGACCAATTCCATGTCGATGGCGCGGGGTTGATCCATGGCGTCGAGCACCGCGGCCTTGGTGATGGCATTGAAGACCACGCGCTTAATGTCGACGTCTTTCAGCGCATTCTTGTTCTTTAAAACTTCCAGCACATGCCACGAAATCGCTTCGCCTTCGCGATCCGGGTCCGTAGCGAGAATTAGGCTGTCCGAATCCTTGACCGCCTTGGCGATGTCGTTCAGCCGCTTGGCGGACTGGTCGTCCACATCCCACGCCATTTCGAAATCGTTGTCGGGTTGAACCGAGCCGTCTTTCGACGGCAAGTCACGCACATGGCCGTAGCTGGCAAGCACTTTGTAGTCCTTGCCGAGATATTTGTTGATCGTCTTCGCCTTTGCCGGCGATTCAACAATGACAATGTTCATGCGTGAAAATGGCCCTCAAACTGCCCCGCTTTTCGCCCTAAACGGCCCGCAGAAGATACGGTGCGGATCGGCACATAGGTTAATTCATAATGTGCTGTCAACCAGCTAGGGATCGAAAAATCCATATCAAGGGGGTGGTTAAGGCTTTCGAAACCCGCCCGTGGCGCCGCGACGGTCACGAGATTTTGCCCGGCTTTGCGCCCATTCCGGCCGGTCGGCGGTCAGTTCAGCGCCACCTTTTGCCCCGGATGCAATTTACATTTTCCGTCGAGTTCCAATTCCATTAGCAGGGCTAGCACGTCGCCGGGCTTGATATTGGTTTGACGCACAATTTCGTCAACTTCGATGGGTGTTTGCGACAAACAGGAGAGAATAAGCGCTGCGGCATTGTCGGGAGATGGCGGCTGTGGTGCGGTGGCGTTCGAAGTAGATGGGCCGCGCGGGGGAGGGGGCCGTTTCGTCTTCGGTTGTGAATCTATTTGCGCGAATAAGGCAGGCGCCGCATGAAGGGCGTCCAGCACGTCCTCGGCGTTTCGGATCAGCGTGGCCCCCTGCCGTATCAGTGCGTTGGTGCCCGCGCTGCGCGGATCGAGTGGCGATCCCGGTACGGCGAAGACGTCGCGGCCTTGTTCGCCGGCCAAGCGGGCAGTGATTAGCGACCCTGACCGTTCGGCTGCTTCGACCACGATCACGCCGAGAGATAAGCCCGACACGATCCTGTTGCGACGGGGGAAGTGTTCGGCCTTGGGCCGGAAAGACAAGGGCATTTCGGAAACAACCAGACCCTCGCTTGCGATGTGGCGATGCAATTCTTCGTTTTCCGGCGGATAGACCACGTCAATGCCACCCGCCATCACGGCAATCGTTTTTGCCGGCGTCGCGCCCAAATGCGCGGCGGTATCCACGCCGCGTGCTAACCCGGAGACGACCACACACCCGTATTCTGCCAAATCTCGTGCCAAACCGGCTGTAAACTTTTTCCCGGCTGCCGACGCGTTGCGGGCGCCGACGATGGCAACCGTGCGCGCTGCCATGAGCGTTGGATCGCCGTAGAGACACAAGATCGGTGGCGGATTGGTGAGCTGTGCCAACAAGGGCGAATAGGCCGCGTCATCCCAACATACGAGCTGACCGTTCTCCGCTTCGATCGTGTCGTATTCTCGACGTGCGTTTTCCTCTGTATACAGAGTGGTACCTTGAGATGTGGTGCTCAACGCATCCAACGCAGCGGCCGCAGTGCCATATCGGTCGACAAACTGAAAGAATTTGGCCGCTCCGATGCCGGGGGTGCGGAAAAGGCGCAACCGCGCAACGCGTTCCGCCGGTGAGATATCGTGAGACATCGTCCGGCTCCCGGCTCGCTAAGCCGCTTCCTTTTTGCCGGCGCCGATTTTCGGTTCGGAGCCGGAGGCAAGACGCTGGATGTTTTCCCGGTGCGACCAAAAAATCAGCAAGGCCAATATCAGCGACAAAGTCACGTAAAGCGGTTGCTCGAAGACCCACATGTAAAGGGGCGACAGGGCGGCGGCCGCTAAGGCGGACAGGGAGGAATAGCGCAGCGCCGCGGCGACCGCGAGCCAGGTTGCACAGCACAACACGCCCACCGGCCAGTAAAGTGCCAAGGTAAGACCCAGAAACGTCGCAACGCCTTTGCCGCCCTTAAAGCCCAACCACACCGGGAAGATGTGTCCAAAGAACGCCCCCAATCCGGCCAAAGCCCCCATTTCCTCACCGGCCACGGCGCGCGCGATCAACACGGCTGCGGCACCCTTGCCCCCATCGAACACCAGTGTTGCCGCCGCAATCCAACGGTTGCCGGTCCGCAGGACGTTTGTCGCGCCGATATTTCCGGATCCGATGGACCGGATGTCGCCCAACCCCGCGAGCCGCGTGAAGATCAGCCCGAAGGGGACGGATCCCAGCACATAACCGAGGGCCAGAGCGCCAAGATAGTAGGGCCAAGAATACTGCCAGCTAATCGGGTCGAAGAATTCCATGGTAAGTCCGGTCGGCCTTTTGTTGGTTTTAGTGACTTACCACAATTTGCCCGGCGTGGTTTAGGCCGCGAGGTCCGCCTGCTCTTGGTCGTACACGACGATGCCATCGACAAAGGTCTTTAACACGCGCCCCTGGAACCGATGTCCGTCAAAGGGCGTGTTCTTTGTTTTCGAGCGCAGCATTTCTGCATTGATAACGAAGGGGCGGTCCAAATCGACAAGGACCAAATCTGCCGGGGCGCCCTTGCTGAGGCGGCCCGAGGGCAGGCCGAGTATTTCCGAGGGACGTGCCGTGACGGCCCGCAGCACATCCATTAGGGCAAGATGTCCGTTGTGGTAAAGCTCCAGCGCAACGGCCAAGAGTGTCTCGAGCCCCACCACCCCATAGGCGGCTTGGGCGAAAGGCAGGCGCTTGTTTTCGGGCGCTTGGGGGTCGTGGCTCGACACGATGACGTCGATCGTCCGCGAGGACAGGCCGCTGATCAGCGCAACGCGGTCTTCTTCGCTGCGCAAAGGCGGGCTGGTCTTGAAGAACGTCCGATAGCTGGCCACATCGTTCTCGTTAAGGGCCAGGTGATGGGCGGAGACGGCACAGGAGATGTTCAGGCCCGCATCCTTGGCGCGGTGCAGCACATTCAGAGTTTCCGACGATGAGATCTGCGACAGGTGATAGCGCGCATTGGTCAATTCCAACAGGCGCAAGTCCCGCTCGACCATGATGGTCTCGGCGGCTGCCGGAACACCCGGCAGGCCCAAGCGGGTTGCGAGTTCGCCTTCGTTCATGCAGCCGGCACTGGCAAGGGATGGTTCTTCCGCATGCTGAGCGATGAGGGCACCGAAGTTCGAAGCATAGATCATGGCGCGTCGCATGATCTGTGCGTTGATGAGCGATTTGTTGCCTTCCGTGAACCCGACAGCACCGGCTTCCGCCAACAGACCCATTTCGGTCATCTGCTCACCTTTGAGGCCTTTGGTGAGCGCCGCCATGGGGTGTACATGGACCACTGCGGTATCGCGCGCCCGCCGCTCGATGAAATCCACCAAGGCTACATCGTCAATCACCGGTGCCGTGTTGGGCATGCAAATCAATGTGGTGACACCGCCGGCCGCGGCTGCACGGCTTGCGGTGGCCAGCGTTTCTTTATGTTCGGCCCCCGGCTCGCCCACAAAGACGCGCATATCGATCAGTCCGGGCGACAATACATGTCCCTGACAATCGATGACCGCAACATCGGGTTCCGGCGTGCCCGAAACGAGCGAGGGGCCGTAATCGGCGATGGTACCGTTTTCGATCAGCAATTGGCCGCGAATGTCGGCGCCCGCATGGGGGTCGATGATCCGCGCATTGGTGAAAAGCGTTCTTCCGCTGTCGCTGCGTCGGCGTTCGCGCATCGTCACACTGCATCCTCGCGGTCAAGCTGGCGGCTAAGGGCCGTCAAGACGGCCATGCGCACGGCCACACCCATTTCCACTTGATCCTGGATCAGGCTGATGGACCGGTCGTCCGCAATCGAACTTTCAATTTCGACGCCGCGGTTCATCGGCCCCGGATGCATCACCAGAGCATTCGGTTTGGCAAGTGCAAGCTTTTCGCGGTCCAACCCGAAATAGTGGAAATACTCCCGGGTGGACGGAATGAATGAACCTTCCATTCGCTCCATCTGGAGACGCAACATCATGATGATGTCGCAATCCACCAATCCTTCGCGCATGTCGTTGAAGACTTGAACGCCCAAACGTTCAATGCCCGCAGGCAGCAGCGTTTTCGGTGCGATCAACCGAACCTGGGCGCCCACCGCATTCAGCAGATGAATGTTCGACCGTGTGACGCGGCTGTGCATCACATCGCCGCAAATGGCCACTTTCAATCCCTCGAGGCGGCCCATCCGGCGCCGGATCGTGAGGGCATCAAGCAATGCTTGCGTGGGGTGTTCGTGCCAGCCGTCCCCGGCATTGATCACCGAACAGCTCACTTTTTGAGACAGCAGTTCGACGGCGCCGGAATCCTGGTGACGCACGATCAAGATGTCGGGGTGCATCGCGTTCAGTGTGATGGCGGTGTCGATCAACGTCTCGCCTTTATTCAAGGACGACGCCTTCACCGCCATGTTCATGACGTCGGCCCCCAGCCTTTTCCCGGCCAGCTCGAACGAGCTTTGTGTGCGGGTTGACGATTCGAAGAACAGATTGATCACGGTGCGTCCGCGCAAGGTGGGCTGCTTTTTGTTCACCAAGCGGTTTTGATCGACATATTCGTCGGCCAAATTCAGCAACGATGTGATTTCAAGGGGCGACAGGCCCTCAATTCCCAATAGGTGCCGCCGGGAAAAGGCGGTGCCGGGAACAAGGGGCTGGGCTGCTTCGGAAACGCTCATTAAAGCCATGCTTATAAAGACAACCAGATGGCGCTGCAACCGCGCAGGACAGGGGAATCGGCGCTACCGGATTAAGTATAAAATAAGGGGCAGTGTAATGGCCGCCGTAAGCGTGCTGACGGTCACAGCTTGGGCCATAAAGGGCGCGTCGCCGCCCAACTGACGGGCCAGAATGTAAGAGGATGTGGCGGTTGGTACGGCGGCGCAGACCATGGCGGCCGTAAACGCGACGCCCGCGACGTCGAGCAGGCTGCAACCAATTGCCACGAAAAGCGGCATGACCACTAGCTTCAGCCCCGTCACCGCCGTGAGTTGGGCCGCCGCGTCTTTGGCGAGGACGAGTTGCAGTGACGCTCCGATGGCCAAGAGCCCGGCGGTCAAAGCCGCATCGGATAGCAGCGAAAGTGTCTCTGTGAAGACAAAGGGTAGCGGAAGGTTTGCCACATTCACGGCAATGCCGGCCAAACAGGCGATGATCAGTGGGTTTTGTACGAGAAGTGTAAGCACCTTTCTTGGGGTTTGAGGTTCGGCGCCGGCATGCCGAGTCAGTGTAAACACGCTTAAGATGTTGAGTGTCGGCACCATGCAAGCGATCCCAACAGCTGTCATGGCAAGACCGTCCGCGCCCAGGTAAGCATCGGCGATCGCTAAGGCGACAAAGCCATTCCACCGCATGCTGCCTTGATAAATGCTTGTATATCTCGGGCCTCCCCAACCGATCAGGCGTCGCAGGATGGCCAGAAGAGCGGCCATGGTGAACAAAGAGCCCATGAGCACGGCGGCAAACCGTCCGGCACTGAGGGACGCCAGATCCGATTGCGCAATCGCGCCGAACAGCAGAGCTGGATAAAACACGAAATAGGTGAGGCGCTCGAGCGCCGGCCAGAACTCCTCACCTGGGAACGCGATACGCCGCAGGACATACCCGAGAGCAATCAGCAGGATGACGGGTGCGAGGACACCAAGAATAGTGATCATGTATCAGATGACGCCCGGTCTTTATGTGTGGTTATCCGAGAAGCCGGCAATGCGGTCCAAGAACCCTTGCAGAATGTAGGCGGCAGCCATTTTGTCCACCACCTCCGCGCGTTTCGCACGGCTGCTGTCCGCTTCCAGCAGAGTGCGCGTCACGGCGGCGGTAGAAAGGCGCTCATCCCAAAACACCACATGCAAATCAATCGCTTTGATCAGATTGCGCGCGAAAGCGCGGGTCGATTGTGCCCGAGGGCCTTCTGATCCATCCATATTGATGGGAAGGCCCATAACCAGGCCGCCGATCTCGCGTTCCGCCAGTAGGGCGGTGAGCGCCTCTAGATCTTTCTTAAACTTGCTTCGGCGAAGCGTTTCCACCGGAGTTGCGATGGTCCTAGTCGTATCCGAGCAAGCAACACCAATGGTTTTGGTGCCCAAGTCTAGGCCCATAAGCGATGTCTTGGGGGGAACCGCTGCCAAAAAAGTCTCTGCCGTTTCGTGAAGAGGCACGTCGCCCGCCCGTATTAACGTCTTTTAAGCGCTCGCCACGCATAACATATGTGTTTGCGGGGTGCATAAGCCCAAATAGCGGTTCTTGAATCAGTCGAGGTTGCCTGATACTCGAAGATCCGTGATTCCAAAACCTACAAAGAACAGGTGAACCATGTCGGTGGACATTGATACGGTGCGCCGGATTGCCAAACTCGCGCGCATTCGGGTTTCCGAGAACGATGCGGATTTGCAAGCCATGACCCAGGAGCTCAACGTCATCCTCAACTGGGTGGAACAGCTCGAAGAAATCGATACGTCTAATGTAAAGCCGATGAACAGCGCCGTTGAAACGACACTGTTCCAGCGGACCGACCAAGTCACCGACGGGGGGTATCCGGACAAGATCGTTAAGAATGCGCCCGACGCCCACGACAACATGTTTGTCGTGCCGCGCGTCGTGGAATAAGGACATTCGGCCGTATGTCAAACTTAACTGAACTGAGCATGGTGGACGCGCGGGATGGTTTGCGCGCGAAAGACTTTTCTGCGGTAGAACTCACGCGCGCGCATTTGGAAGCAATCGAACAGGCGGGGGCGCTCAATTGTTTTGTGACCTACACGCCGGAGCTTGCGCTTGCGCGCGCCGCTGAGTCAGACGCGCGACTGTCTTCGGGCACTGCTCTGCCTTTGGATGGTCTTCCTGTCGGCATCAAAGATTTGTTCTGCACGGAAGGTGTCCAAACCACGGCCAGCAGCCACATTCTGGAAGGGTTTGCGCCCACTTATGAATCCACCGTGTCGCAAAACCTGCGCAACGACGGTGCGGTCATGTTGGGCAAAACAAACCTTGATGAATTCGCCATGGGATCGTCCAACGAAACAAGTTATTTCGGATGTTCGATCAATCCCTGGCGCCGGCAGGGGGACGACACCCAACTTGTTCCGGGGGGCTCTTCCGGTGGCTCCTCTGCCTTAGTTGCCGCACGCTTGGCGCTGGGGGCAACCGGTACCGACACGGGCGGTTCTATTCGGCAGCCGGCGGCATTTACGGGTATTGTCGGTTTGAAACCCACCTATGGCCGGTGTTCGCGTTGGGGCATTGTCGCCTTCGCATCGTCCTTGGACCAGGCGGGGCCGATGACGCGAACGGTGCAGGATGCCGCGATGATGCTGACGTCGATGGCTTCGCATGACGAAAAAGATTCCACCAGCATCGACGCGCCGGTGCCGGATTACGAGGCGGAAATCGGAAAAGATATTCGTGGGCTGAAGATCGGCATCCCGAAGGAATACCGTGTCGACGGCATGGAACCCGAAATTGAGAAGTTGTGGTCTCAAGGTATCGATTGGCTGCGTGACGCGGGTGCAGAAATTGTTGACATTACGCTGCCGAATACGAAATACGCGTTGCCGGCCTATTACATTATCGCGCCGGCGGAAGCCTCGTCCAACTTGGCACGCTACGATGGGGTCAAGTACGGTTTGCGTGTGGCGGATTCTTCGGACGACATTGTTTCGTTGTATGAGAAAACGCGCGCGGAAGGATTTGGCGCCGAAGTGAAGCGCCGCGTGTTGATCGGCACTTATGTTTTGTCGGCCGGCTATTATGATGCCTATTACATCAAAGCGCAGAAGGTTCGGTCGTTAATCGCGCAGGACTTTTCGAATGCCTTCGAGAAGGTGGATGCCATTCTCACACCGACAACGCCGAGCCCGGCCTTCGGTCTTGGCGAGCGCTCGGATGATCCCATTTCCATGTATCTCAATGACGTGTTTACCGTGACGGTCAATTTGGCGGGGCTGCCGGGCATTTCTATTCCGGCCGGACTGGACGGACAGGGGCTGCCATTGGGGCTTCAGCTCATCGGGCGCGCCTTCGACGAGCAAACGCTGTTTAAGGTGGGGCATGTGGTCGAACAGGCCGCCGGATTCGACGCCAAACCGGAAAACTGGTGGGGAGGGGCGTCATGAACAAACCTCACAAAAAACGGGAACAGATTATTCAAGGCGTGACTGGCGACTGGGAAATCGTGGTGGGCTTGGAAGTTCACGCGCAAGTTTTCAGCGATGCGAAACTGTTTTCCGGTGCGCCGACAACTTTCGGCGCGGGCCCGAACGAGAATGTGAGTTTGGTCGATGCAGCCATGCCGGGGATGTTGCCCGTGATCAACCGTTATTGTGTTGAGCAAGCCATTCGCACCGGATTGGGGATCAATGCAAAGATCAATCTGCATTCGGTGTTCGACCGCAAGAATTACTTTTATCCGGACCTTCCGGCCGGTTACCAAATATCGCAGTACAAAGAACCGATTGTGGGCGAGGGGCATATCTCCGTCGATTTATCGAACGGTGAAACGGTTGAGATCGGCATTGAACGTCTGCATCTGGAACAGGATGCGGGCAAAAGCACGCATGAAGGCGATCACAGTCTTGTCGACCTCAACCGCGCAGGTGTGGCGTTGATGGAGATTGTGTCGAAGCCGGATATTCGGTCGTCGGAAGAAGCGGCTGCCTATGTGCAAAAGCTGCGCGCGATTTTGCGGTATCTCGGCACATGCGACGGAAACATGGAGCAAGGGTCGCTGCGGGCGGATGTGAACGTGTCGGTGCGGCGTCCGGGCGAAGAGTTGGGAACGCGCTGCGAAATCAAAAACGTCAATTCGATCAGGTTTGTCGCTGCCGCCATCGATTATGAAGCCCGTCGGCAGGTCGACTTGATCGAAGATGGTGGCGAAGTCGACCAGGAAACCCGGTTGTTCGATCCGAATACCGGAAAAACGCGCACCATGCGGTCCAAAGAAGATGCGCATGATTACCGTTACTTCCCCGATCCGGATTTGCTGCCGCTCGAATTCGATCAGGGCTTGGTCGACGACATCGCCCGCAACTTGCCGGAGTTGCCGGACCAAAAAAAGTCTCGTTTCATCGATGAATTTGGCTTGAGCACGTATGACGCGGGTGTTTTGGTTGCCGAGAAGGAAACCGCCGACTTTTTTGAAGAAGCCGTGTCGAACCGCGACCCCAAAACTGTCGCAAACTGGATTACCGGCGAACTTTTTGCTGCGTTGAACAAAAGTGGTCAAACCTTAGCGAATTGCAACGTTACCGCGCGCCAACTCGGTGCGTTGATTGATTTGATTGCAGACGAAACAATTTCTGGACGGATTGCCAAAGACGTTTTCGAAGTCATGTTCGAAAATGGCGGAAACCCGGGAGATATCGTCGAAGAAGGCGGGCTTAAACAGGTAACCGACACCTCTGCAATTGAAGCGATTGTCGATCAGATCATTGCAGACAATCCCGACAAGGCAGAAGAAGTTAAAACCAAACCGAAAGCGATCGGTTGGTTTGTCGGACAAGTGATGAAAGCATCCGGCGGAAAAGCAAATCCAAAAGCCGTGAATGAAATACTCAAAAGCAAACTTGAGTCCTAAAAAACGAATCACTTAATTGCGTTTTGTGCAGTTTTTGCACTCAAGAAATACAATCATCATTTCAATAGAAATATTTTATTAACCACTTTCGATGTAGACGGATTGTGTGAATGCCAGTCGAATACTGGTGAATCGGTCGGCAACAATGTTTTTGATATGAGTGTTGTTTGCCGGAATTCTTAAGCCGGTTGCCGAAGTAAGGCGCGTGATTCATATTTGCACGCGGATTATCTCGTCCAATCGGTCCTCATTGTAGGGAGCACACACATGCCAATGACAACTGCAAAAAAGTCTACGGCTCGTAAGACCACGACGAAGAAAAAACCGGCCGCACGGAAATCGACGGCACGGAAGACCACAGCGCGTAAGACAACCGCTCGTAAAACGACTGCACGTCGTAAGCCTGCAGCTCGTAAGACGACCGCTCGGAAGACCACTGCGAAGCGCAAGCCCGCAGCACGGAAGACGACGGCCCGTAAGACGACCGCTCGGAAGACCACTGCGAAGCG
>JANQMY010000384.1 GCA_028279895.1 Alphaproteobacteria bacterium | reverse complement strand
CCGATGAGCGTAGTGGGGCTACGGTCGAGGCGGCCGACACTGTCCTGGCAAAAAAGCGCCCGTCCCTGCGGGTTGCCCAGCGGTGAGCGTCCGCAGCGTTGCGGAGACACTCACCGCTGGGCAACAGAACTGTTTCAATATGGCCATGAAACGCTCTAGCCGCATTGCAAGGCGAAGGCCAGTGCCGCTGAATGGCAGAGCGCTGATTTTATTGGACTTTTTCACGAGGGCGTTTCAAACGGCAGCATCCGGGCAGGCAGGACTTGCGTCCATAGGGCAAAAACTGCCGGGTTGTTACGAGGCTTGGCCGAAGCCGCTGCTGGTTTCGAGGTAGGCCTTTTCGGCCTCGGTGTTTTCCCGGCCCAACACCTGGTTGCGATGGGGAAACCGGCCAAACTGCCGGATTACATCGCGGTGCTGTTCTGCGTGAGACAGGTTTTCAGGGTTATCGGACCGCTCGCGAATCAGGTCGATGCATTTTTCCTGACAATCCAGCCGCTCCGCATGCATAAAAGGCAGATAGAACAGTTGGCGCACCGCTTGGGGCATTTCCACGTCGAAGTGTTGTGCGACCGCGTGTTCGGCAACCTCGAGGGCTTTATTGTCGCTGGCAAACGCCCGTTCTGTGCCGCGAAACATGTTGCGGGGAAACTGATCCAGCAAAATGATGAGGGCACACGCCCCATGGGGTGTTTCTGCCCAGCCATCGAGGGCGCCTGCACGCCCCCGGTCCCATAGATCGGAAAATCGGTCCTTTATTTCTTGGTCCAACGCTTTGCTGGACCTGAACCAACGCTTCGGCCCCACCTCCGTGATCCAGAAGTCGAGTATCTCTTTGATAAGGTCATAATCCGCCATGAGATGACGCCATTTGTGTGCCGACTGGCCGCCAGCAAAAGCGCCGGAAAGGCGACTTGTCAACTCGTTTGCCGCCGCCCATGATGGCGCTCAAACCAAAAAGACAAATTTGAGGCGAGGCGGGCACGATATGGCAAGCGGCAAATGGGCCTTCGAGAAGGGCCTGCAGGATCTGGGCAACGGGTGTTACGCCTACCTACAGCCTGACGGCTCTTGGGGGTGGAGCAATGCGGGCCTGGTGGTCGACGGCGAAGAATCGCTTCTGGTGGACACCTTGTTCGACCTGCACCTGACAAAAGAGATGCTGGACAAGATGCGCGGCGCCGAGCCCCAGGCCGCGAAGGACATCGGCACCGTTGTGAACACCCATCACAATGGCGATCACTGTTTCGGCAATGAATTGGTTTCCAGTGCCGAGATCATCGTTTCGACGAAAGCGGCGGAAGCCATGGCCCATGAGGGGCCGGACCTGCTGGCCAATTTCATGAAGGCGGCCCCCGACCTGGGCGATGTGGGTGCCTATCTCACCCGGATATTCGGTGCCTTCGACTTCGAAGGTATCACGCCCACTTTGCCCAACACCACGTTTGACGGCACGCTTACGCGCAAGGTCGGCGACAAGACCGTCGAATGCATCGAAGTGGGCCCGGCGCATACCGAAGGCGACGTGATCGTCTTCGTACCCGACGACCGGGTGGTCTATACAGGCGATGTGCTGTTCATCAAAGGGCACCCCATTGTCTGGGCCGGCCCCGTGGGCAATTGGATCAAGATCTGCGACCGGCTGATCGACATGGACGTGGAAGCCATCGTGCCGGGCCACGGCCCCATCGCCGACAAGGACGATGTGCGAGAGGTGAAGACCTATCTGGAATATATCAGTGACGAAGCGCGTCAGCGCTACGATGCCGGATTGTCGTCGTTCGAGGCGGCGTCGGAGATCTCACTCGACGCCTTTGACAGCTGGACCGATTCTGAGCGTATCGCCGTAAACGTCGCGACCCTTTATCGCGAGTTTTCCGGCGCCGACACCGCGCCGGATATTGTAGAACTGTTCACCCAGATGGCGAAACTCGCCAGATAGATAACCCAAACAAGAGCGAACGCGTGTCCACTTCCCACATCATCCTGCATCACTACGATACATCTCCTTTCTCGGAAAAGATCCGATTGATCTTTGGGCTGAAGAATATTACCTGGGGGTCCGTCGACATCCCTGTCATCATGCCAAAGCCCGACCTGATGCCGCTGACGGGTGGGTACCGGCGCACGCCGGTGAGGCAGTTCGGGGCGGATATTTATTGCGACACCCAAGACATCATCCGGGAGCTCGAACGCCGCTTTCCCACCCCCACCCTTTTCCCGGC
>JANQMY010000250.1 GCA_028279895.1 Alphaproteobacteria bacterium | reverse complement strand
CAACTTTCCCTCGGCGTGATCGGCCATGTGGACCATGGCAAGACAACGCTAGTCAAAGCGCTGACCGGCATGGAAACCGACCGGCTGAAGGAAGAGAAGCTGCGCGGCCTGTCGATCGTTCTGGGGTTTGCCTATCTCGAAACGGAACGCGGGTTGATCGATTTTATCGATACGCCCGGGCATGCGGATTTCGTCCGCACCATGATTTCCGGTGTCAGCGGCATCGACGCGGCCCTTATTGTCATTTCCGCCAACGAGAAAATCATGCCGCAAACGGTGGAACACATTCGCATCGTCTCATTGCTGGGGATCGACCAAGCCGTGGTGGCGCTGACGAAAACGGATCTGGCAACGGCGGATGAAATCCGCGACGCGACGGCGGAGATCGAAGCCTATTTGGCCGACACGGCGTTCTCCAACGTAACCATTGTCCCCGTGTCGGCGCCCACAGGGCAGGGTATCGACCGGTTGATCGCCGCCCTACACCTCTTGTTTGAGACGAAGCCCCAGCGCGCCGATGTGGGACATTTCTATCTCCCCTTCGACCGTGTGTTCTCCGTCAAAGGGTTCGGCACGGTGGGTACGGGCACGCTCAGCGCCGGTTCCGTCGCCGTGGGCGATGTGGCGGAAATTGCGCCGGACGGACGCAAAGCCCGGGTGCGCAGTTTGGAGGTGCATGGCAGTTCGGTCGAACGCGCCCTGCCCGGCCAACGGGTCGCCGCTAATGTACGTTTTGAAGGTACGGGCGAGATTGCGCGGGGCGATGCCCTCACCTCGCCCGATTGGCTGCCGGCCTCCCATTATTGGGATGGTACCCTGCAGTTGTTGAGTGACGCGCCAAAGGAATTAAAGAGCGGTGCGAAGCTCCGTGTGCTGCATGGCACGACGGAAGACATTGCCACCATTCGATTGCTCGACCGTGAACGGTTGAAGCCGGGCGAAACCGGCCCGGTTCAGTTCCGTCTCGTGCACCCGGCCGTGGCCTGGCATCAAGAACGGTTCATCGTGCGTTCCATCACCCCCGTCCAAACCATCGGCGGAGGTCAGTTCACGGATACCCAAGCAAAGCAGCGCCGGCGGAAGAAGCACGCCGCATCGGACACCAAAGCGGATGCCCGCACCACGGCCCTGCTTTCCATCGTCGGCAATGCGGGCACGGACGGCATTTCTCTTGCCGAGTTGGGCCAACGTGTGGATTTGGCCGAAGACGATTTGCGTCAACTGTGCCTGAAGCACGACTGCGCCATCGAACCGAACGGGTTGGTTTATAGCGGTGACGCGGTCACCTCTGTAACGCAGAAAGTGGATACGCTGCTGAGCGACTTCCACGAAAAGAATCCGACGCGCATGGGCCAGCAGCAAAGCGAGCTGGCGTCCCGTCTGGGCGTGCCCCAACGGCTGTTCCGTTTCGCCATGAGCTTGATGACCGGCGCCAAACAGGTGGAGATCAGCCAAGGCGTTGTGCGTCTCACCGCGTTCGATCCGTTCGCCCAGCTCAAGCCCAACGAACGTAAGATCTTGGAGGCGCTGGAAGCACGCTTGATCGAGCAAGGGATTACGGCCCCGACTCTCAACGAACTCACCCAAGAAAACCCGAAGTACAAAGACATTTCACGATTCTTGGTGGACACCCACCGCGCCATCGCCGTGTTCGACGAAAAGCGCAAGAACCTGTTCTTTTTCCATCAAACAGCCGTTGACGCCGCTGAACAAACGCTGCGCGCATCGTTTCCGCCCCCAACGCCGTTTACCGCCAGCCAAGCCCGCGAGGCGCTGAGCACCTCCCGCAAATATGTCATGCCTTTGTTGGGGCATCTGGACAAACAAAAGATCACCCGCCGAAAGGACGACACGCGGACATTGGCGGAATAGAGCGCGATCAGGTTAAAGCCTGTCCCGGACCTGATCCGGGATGGAATCCGGTTAACCGTCCGATCGCCTGCCTGCGCGAAGCCTAAGCTTCGCTTCGGCGAAGGCAGGCACGACCAACGGTGAATCCCCATAGCGTTTTGGGGCATGATCATGTTTCCGTGAAAAATGATCATGCCCTAGGTGAGACTGCTAATGGCCTACGTTACAAGATGATTGTCATCCCGCACGCGCTGCAGCATGTGAATGCTGCAGCGCTGTAGATCCGGGGTGACATCAGAGGCATATTCGGCCTCAAAACGCCCAATCCGCTTTGCGTTTCTCCGTAAACGCGGCGACGGCCTCTTTGTAATTCGGTTGCTTAACCATCTCGCGCAGAAGCTGGTCGCTTTCCTGAACGGCGGCGCCCACATCCCGGTGCCAGTCGAGATATACTTGCCGTTTGGTTTGACGGAGAGATTCCGGTGAATTGCGGGTGATCATGTCGAGTGCATAGGCTTGGGCGTCGGCCAGCAGATTTTCCCGGTCGACCAGCTTATGCACCAACCCCAACGCATGGGCTTCGTCAGTGAGGAACTTGCGGCTGGACAACAAGATTTCGGTGGCGCGTGCCCCACCAATCAGGCGCGGCAAGATCCACGATAATCCGTACTCGGCCGGAAGGTTGAGGGGGCCATGGGCGGTGGTCAGCTTGGCGCCCGGCACGGCGAAACGGACATCGCAATAGCAGGCCAGCACCAAGCCCACACCGGCCGCCGGGCCGCTCATGGCCGCGATGACCGGTTTCGACAAGGCGAAATGATAGACATAGTCGTTTTTGAAGGCTGCAAATTCATCGGAACCGGGCGTAACCAATTCGGGGCCGGTGCCCGCATCGTATTCGCCGGACTTGGTGAACCCTTCGAGGCCTTTGGTATCGGCGCCCACGCAGAAAAAGTTGCCCGCGCCTGTCACCACAATCGCACCGACGCCCGGGTCTTCGTCGGCCTGCTTCAAGAGGGCGCGGTATTCCGTGTGCATGCGGCCGGTCCAGGCATTGGCGCGGTGCGGGCGGTTGAACGTGATGGTCGCGACGCGATCGGTCACCTCGTAAAGCGTATGCTGCAGTTCCATGTGAAATTTCCTGTCAAACCCCTGCGAACGTTATCATAGTAGATCGCCTCTCGATGCGCTCAATAATGCACCGAAAGGGTTCTGTGTCGCGGGCGCGCCTTATAGGCCGGGTTCTGGCCGCGATTCCAAAGCCAGTCCGAAATACGTAAGGGAATCACCGAATCGCCATGGTCGTTTGCCAGCGCCGCAAGCCGTTCAACCGCATATACCGCCATGGCGCGGATCTCGATTTCTTCCGGCGAACCCTACGGGATCAGCTCGCCCGCATCGATCCGCCCATTCAGTCCGCTCTCGAAGATCAACACGCCGTCCACTTTCAGGACATGCGGCACCAGATTGTCGACAAAGATGGTGAGATCGCTCAGATCGTTAAAGCGGCATCGGGAATCTTCCGGCAGCGAGAGGGAGAGGTCGTAGCACGCAAGCTGCGCCCGCTTCAGAAACGGAAACGAACGCCCGCGATAATCATAGATGTCGCGGAAGTGTCCGATTTCGCCCAGCATATTGCTCAATGCGACAGCTGACCCGTTTGCGTTGGCGACCAAATTCCCGAACAGGCCATCGAATTGGGCCGCCACCGCATTGCCGAGTTGGCGCCACGCGTCCGCAAAGTGGTTCATAAGATCGCCGACGGGCGGGGTCATCGTCTGGCCGAAGATCTCCGCGCAAGTGGCCGCCTCAATATTCTGCAACCAAGCGACTTCCGGTGCGCCCTTCTTTTGAAAGAATTCTGCCAGAGCCGTGCCCGTGGTGCGGGCGCCGGACAAGCCAGGGCGCTTTTTCAGATGGGGGTGCCAGCCGGAGCCGAAATTCGTGGCATCGCGCATGAGCACGAAGGCGATGCGCGTTTCGGCGTCGCCGACATCCGTCAGTGTAGGATCGAAACTTATCTGACGGTCGCGCTGCCCTACTTCCGCAAGATAGGGCTCCAGTTTCTCCTCATTCAGGCGCACCCAACGCGTATGCGGAGCAATATCCGAGACGGAACGCCGCAATGTTTCTTGATGCGACATCACCCGTCCCCGTCATTCAGCGTGTAGAGTTTTGCCGGCCGATGGGCCCCTCGCCGTTCCTCGCCCGTCTCCCGCAAGGGCATTTCTTTCTGAACCCAAGATCGAAAGTTTCTTTTGTCCAGCGTTTCACCGACAATTTGTTCGAATACGGATTGAATATCCGCAAGCGTAAAACTGTCCGGCAGTAGGGAAAAAACGGCATGTGAATGGTAAAGCTGATCCGCCAAATGGTTGCGCGCCAAACGAATGATCTCTGCGTGGTCAAACGCCAATTCCGGCAAACGGTCAAGCGGCACCCAGGCCGCCTCGCGGGCATCGCTGCCGGCTTTGACCTTCAGCCCGTCCAAACGAACAAGGGCCATAAATGCAACGGAGATGACATCACCGCGCGGGTCTCGGCCTGGCGTTCAAAAAGT
>JANQMY010000284.1 GCA_028279895.1 Alphaproteobacteria bacterium | reverse complement strand
CGGGCGAAGCCGTGGTACCTTTCTTCGAGAAACACCGTAATCAGATCATCCTCAAAACATTGGGACTAGCGGGCGCGCGCAATGTGACGGCGGTGGCATCGCTGGACGAAGCGCGGGCCTATGTGGCCGAATATGACGATGCGATGGACGTCATTCTGCAGGAAAAACTGTCCTCCGATCTATGGACGGAGATGACGGTCGACCTCTATGTCTCCGACACGGACATTTGGATCTCCAATGTGCGTCAGATTTTGTTTGCGGAAGGCTTGTGGGTGGGCAACCTTATCGGGCCTAGCGTCAGCTTGCCCAAAGCGCATGAGGACTTGCTCATCAAAGTGGGAGAATATGCCCGCGCGCAAGGCTACAGCGCCCCCCACGGAATCAATTGCGGTGTCGATTTCTTTGTCAACGGCGATGAGATTTCGGTGACGGAAATCAATGCCCGCTGGACCGGCGGGTTGTTTCCGGCGGAGATGATCAAGTGTCTGGGGGCAGAGGCCCAGGACACGGTGGCATTTATCGACACCGTGTCGGTGGGCGATTTCGAAGCGATGCTCGATTACTTCGAACCGCGCCTCTACGGCACATCGGACAAACCGTTCGCGATTGCGCCACTGGGATTCGGCCCCTGCGCACAACAAATGGACGGTGAAGAAAGACTGTTTGTCTGGCAGACGGTGATGGGCGATTTCGAGGCCTTCAAAGCCGACAAAAGGCAGGCGCTCAGCCTAAGCGTATTGCCGTCGGCCGATAAGGTCAGCATGGACCTCTAAAAGGCTTGCGCCGCAGAGCGGCTTCGTTTAAGGGTGCGCGCCCCTGAAAAAGAGGCGCCCCATGACCGACGGCACACCTGAAGCGGAAGTCGATATCCACGACACGTTGGTGCGTGGCCTGCTGCGCGACCAACACGCGGATCTGGCCGACCTTCCCCTCACCTTTCTGGACCGTGGGTGGGACAATACGCTCTATCGTCTGGGTAAAGACTATATTGTGCGTCTGCCGCGGCGTCAGGTCGCGGCGCAGCTCATCGAAAACGAACAGCGTTGGCTGCCGGAATTGGCCGCGCGTTTGCCCATCGCGATTCCCGCGCCGGTGCGCATCGGCAGACCGGCGCTGGGCTTTCCCTGGTGCTGGAGTATCGTTGCCTGGTTTGGCGGTGAAACCGCGGATCTTGCGGAACCGGCACCATCGGAAGCCCTGGCCCTGTCGTCGCTTTTAAAGGCGCTGCACCAGGCGGCGCCACCCGATGCCCCGGTCAATGACGTGCGGGGGGTACCCATTGCAGACAGGGCCGCCCCGTTTCTGGAACGCGTGGAACGTTTGCGGCCCAAAACGGACCTGCTGACGGATGCCGTCATGACGGTTTGGGAGGACGCACGATCAGCCCCCGATTTTACCGACGCCCGCTGGCTTCACGGCGATCTCCACGCCCGCAATGTGCTGGTGCAGGACGGCAAGATCACGGGGATCATCGATTGGGGCGATACTACGTCCGGTGACGTGGCGACGGACTTGGCGTCGCTTTGGATGTTGTTCGACGATGCGGCGTTCCGGCAGGAAGCTTTGGCGCACTATGATCCGACAGCGGATGAAGTACGCCGTGCCAAGGGCTGGGCGGTGATGTTCGGCGTTGTTTTGCTCGACACGGGCCTGGTTGATTTCCCCGCCCACGTGCCCATGGGCGAGAAAACGCTAAGGAATGTGGCTTCCGACTTGTGAGGCGCCCCCGGCAATCCACCTTAACGATTTTTTTGACCGTCAGCTCGCCAAACGCTGGCCGAACGGCACAATCTTATTGTCGGTGTCATGGCCGATATCCGCCCGGCCCAGATAGGGAATGCCGGACACCTGGCACCAATGGCGCGCGATCTCTTCTTCGGTTTGGCCGAATTCCGGATCGTTCTCCGGAATGTCCGTACACCGCCCGAGCTTCAACCCGGCCACCGCCTGGATCTCCGGCACCTGCGTGAGGTGGCACAGCGCCCGATCGATCCGGTACATATGCTCGGACACTTCCTCAAGCATCAACACATGACCGGCGAGATCCGGCATATGGGGCGTGCCGATGAGGTGGCACAGGATGGTGATATTGAACGCCGCATGCGGCGCGCCGTCGGTAACACCGGGGTCAAGGGTGTCGGGCGCCGCCTCAACCAGGTAACGCAGGGCGCGGATGACCGCGGCGTCGCCGCCCTCGCGGTTTATGTCGGTGGGCATGGGGCCGTGAACGACCTGCCCGCAACCGGCTTTGTACAAAGCGCCCAATAGGCTGCCTGCATCGCTATAGCCGAGATAGGTTTTGCGGCGGGCGGCATCGCTTAAGTCGGGGATCACGTGATCGACAATGCGGGCGGCGCCATAGCCGCCGCGGGCGAACCAAATTGCATCGAAGGCGTCATCATTGGCAAAGGTCAGAAACGCGTCCGCCCGTGCCCCATCCGTACCGGCAAAATGGCCCCATCGTTCAAAGCATTGGGGGTGGAACACCAGCTCCGGCGCCCGGGCACCGTAATGCTCGGCCGCCAAATCTTGCACCCGCTCGGCTGCTTCCTTTTGCAAGGGGCCGCCCGGCGCCACGATCCCAATCTTAAGAGTTTGTGCGTTCATTGAAGATAGTGTGGTTCATAAGGTCTTAATATGGGCCAAAACATACTCCAGGCATGATCATCGAATTGAGTAATCTTCATCATGCCCCGGATTCTCCGTTGTCGCGCGATCGGACGGTAAACCGGTGCCCACTTTACCTGATCGCGCTTCGGCTTTAACGCAGCATGAGCAAAAAACACTACTTTTTCTGCGGGATCGGCGGCAGCGGCATGCTGTCTCTGGCCATGATCCTCAAATCTCAGGGGCACGAGGTGGCAGGCTCGGACCGCTCGCTGGACCAGGGGCGCACCGGTCAAAAATTTGCCTTCCTGAAGGAACAAGGCATTGCCCTGCACCCCCAAGACGGGACCGGCCTGCGCGATGCACAGCAGATCCTGGTGGCGTCCGCCGCCGTCGAAGACTCGGTGCCTGACGTGCGCGCGGCCAACACGTTGGGCCTGACCCGGTTGACACGGGCGGAACTGCTGGCGGAGCTGTTCAATGCCGCCCCGCACAGCATCGGCGTGGCGGGCACCAGCGGTAAGTCCACGACCACCGGGATGATCGGCTGGATACTGCACCATGCAGGCAAAGAGCCGACCATCGTCAACGGTGCCGTCATGAAGAACTTCGTGACCGACGCCAACCCCTTTGCCAGCGCGGCGGCGGGCGACCGCAGCCTGTTCGTGAGCGAAGTGGATGAAAGCGACGGGTCGATCGCTCAGTACACGCCGCATTTGGCGGTTATCAACAACATTGCACTCGACCACAAGCCCATGGACGAATTACGCACCTTGTTCAAGGGGTTTGCAGATCGTGCGGCCACGGCCGTCCTCAACAAAGATAATGTGGAGACCGCCGTCCTCATCAAAATGCTGCCCGAGGGTAAGGTGCTGACATACAGCCTGGAAGACGAGGCAGCAGACTTTTACGCCGCCAATCTGCACCCTTTCCCGCAAGGCATCAGCTTTGACGTCATCTCCAATTCCGAAGGTGCGCAGGCCCATGTGGAATTGCAGGTGCCCGGCGTCCATAATGTATCGAATGCGTTGGCGGCCATTGCGGCAGCCTATGCCTCGCACGTGGATTTGCGCCACGCGGCCGCGGCGCTCAATGCGTTCACCGGCATAAAGCGCCGGTTGGAATGGGTCGGCACCGCGCGGGACGTCACGGTGATCGACGACTTCGCCCACAACCCGGACAAAATCGCGGCGTCGCTGGCCACGTTGCATGCCTTTCCCGGGCGCCTGCTGGTGATGTTTCAGCCGCACGGATTTGGCCCGCTACGCCTCATGAAAGACCAGTTCATCGATTGCTTTGCTCAAGGCCTCAGCGGCAGGGACGTGCTGATTATGCCGGAACCGGTCTATTTCGGCGGGACGGTGGAACGCACGGTCGGCTCCACGGACATTGCCGCGGGCGTGGAGAAACACGGCCGCATCGCAATCGCACTGGAAGACCGCGCGGCGTGTGGCGAAAAACTGCTCGATCTGGCAAAGCCCGGCGACCGGATCGTGATCATGGGCGCCCGGGACGATACGCTGTCACAGTTCGCTTTGGAGTTGCTTGAACGTCTCGGCTAGAGCAAAGTCTGCTGCCTAGTTTTCAAATCTCGCGATGTCATTGCGAGGAGCGAACGCGACCTGCCTGCGCGAAGCCAAGCTTCGCCCTGCGGGCCATAGCCCTTCGGGCGACGGGTCGTTCGGCGAAGGCAGGCGACGCAATCCAGAACTGCAT
>JANQMY010000280.1 GCA_028279895.1 Alphaproteobacteria bacterium | reverse complement strand
GACCGGACGGTCGGCGGATGCCCCATGAAGCCCCATCAAGGCATGATGATGTCGTTGCATGCGGCCAACCGGGATCCGGATGTGTTTGAAAATCCCGATCGCTTCGACATTACCCGTAAGCATACGTCCCATGTGGCGTTCGGCGGCGGGTCACACATTTGTATCGGCGCGCCGCTCGCGCGCATTGAAGGACAGCAAGCCTTCGTGAAGATTTTCGAACGCTATCCCGCCCTGCGCTTGGCCGACCGTCCCGTCAAATGGCGCGACCTGCCCTGCCTTTCTTCCGCGGGCAGGAAGAGCTGTGGGTGGAGGTGTAATCCGCAGGTAACGTCGCCGTCCCTTCCACTAACTCTGGTTGGTGGTGGCGAGATCCTTCTTCAGATGCTTGGCCGCCTGGATGTAATTGTAGAAAGAAATCAGATACACCAGCGAGCACAGGATCAACGCCCAGCGCAGCGACTCCGTATCCGGCATAGCCAGCGAGCTTTGGAACATATCGCTTAACAGACCGACCGTGGTGGGGCCGAACACCAGACCGATAATGTTGATGATGAACAGCAACAGGGCCGAAGCGGACGCGCGCATGGCCAGCGGCGCCAAGGACTGGGTCATGCCGAAGGTGGGGCCCGAATAAAGGTTCACCGCAAATGCCGGAATGATGTACAGGGCCAGAATCAGCCACAACGTGTTGATGCTGAACATGGCGATGCTGGTGGGCACGGCCACCAAAAAGCCGATGGCCGGAATCCACATATGCCACCTTATGTCTTTGCTGCCGTATCGGTCGGCCAACACGCCGCCGAGAAAAGCACCGACCCCGCCTGCGATGCCGATGATCAGTCCCAGGGCAGTGCCCACCTGGCCTGACGACATGTCATGTGTGCGGATCAAGAATGCCGGCATCCAGGCAATGGCGCCATAACCGACAAAGGCTTGTGTGGCGGCGCCCAACGACAATTGGCGAAAGCTCTTGAAGCCCCACATGGTCTTCAGCACGTCGATGAACGGCACCTGTTCCACCGACCGGGCGGTGCTTTCCGAATGACCTCGCGGTGGTTCCCGCACGGTCATTTTCAGCAGAATAGCGAGCAGGATGCCGGGAATGCCCACCACCAAAAACGCGTTACGCCAGCCGAAAAATTCGTTGATCCAGCCGCCCAACAGATTCCCGAACAGAATACCCACCGGCACCCCGATGGCGTAAATGCCTAAGGCCGACGCGCGTTCCTTGGCGGGAAAATAATCCGCCAACAGAGAGTGAGAGGGCGGACTACCGCCGGCCTCGCCGATGCCGACACCAATGCGTGCAATGAGCAAGTGCCAAAAGTTCTGCGCCAGGCCGGAGACAGCGGTCATCGCGCTCCAGATGGTCAAGCAAATCGCGATGATATTGACCCGGTTGTGTTTGTCCGCCAGCCGGGCGATGGGAATGCCCAACGTGGCGTAAAAGATGCCGAAGGCAAGGCCACTCAACAAGCCGAGCTGGGTGTCCGTGAGCCCCAAATCCGCTTTGATCGATTGGGCCAGGATGGCCAGAATTTGCCGGTCGATAAAGTTGAAGATGTAGACGAACAACAAGACGCCCAACACGTATTGCCTGTACGTTTTCGTGAAGGTCACGCCGCTGCCGGCTGAGGCAGCGTCCTCCAAAGTGGTGCTGGTCGCGCCGGAAGCAGCCGGTGCAGGCGGCACTTTTGAGTTTTCGCCGAGTTGAGGCGGGTTTTTGGGTGCGGATGATCCCGCTAAGGGTGTCCCGGCGCTTCCGCTCGGGGAAGCGCCCGGTGTCGGGTTTTCCTGCGTGCTGCCGGAGGAATCTGATGAATCTGCCATGTCGCTTCCGCCCCACCTGAGCGCTCAAGGCCCGACGCAATCCCGCTGAAGCGCTAATTGATTAGTATCGTTGTTACTTACTTTGTATCGCCTTTGAATTCTTCTGTCATCTTCGCGAAAGCGAAGATCTGGCAAAGGCGACCTTAGCGATACGGGCATTGCTGAATATCTCGGGCGTTTCCGACCTAAACTGGGTCGTTGAATAAAGAAACGTCATTGCGAGGAGCGTCAGCGACCTGCCTGCGCGAAGCCAAGCTTCGCCCTGCGGGCCATAGCCCTTCGGGCGACGGGTCGTTCGGCGAAGGCAGGCGACGCAATCCAGAACTGCAT